>JAQXRI010000051.1 GCA_029218445.1 Prevotellaceae bacterium
GCAAAGGAGAATGTGTGGGCTATGGTGTCTGACGATGTCGTCTGATAGGGGTTGACTATCCTTCGCGACACATCGACCTTCATAATAGAGGCTGTCTCTTTCAGGCCTCCTGCCTGCAGCACCAGGTCTTCAAGGGTTTCGTTGTCGGCATACTTGTATATGCCCGGATACATCACCTCGCCGTGAATGGCGAGAGTCATGTCCTCCTGAAGTTCCTTGTTGCTTGGAACGTATAGTACGTCTTCGTTTTTCAGTGGGATGTCGGCCACCTTGCCGCTCATTATGCCGTCTATGTCAATCTGCAGAACTTCGAGGGTTCTGTTGGCTTTCATGCGATGCATTACGGCGTGGGCAGTGAAAGCGTCTTCGGTGACTCCTTCGGCGTGTTCAATAAGTGAACGCACACTTGATATGTCACTTCCAAGCTGGTACATGCCGGGACGGAAGACGGCCCCTCGTACCTCAACCATATTTGAATAGCGTGGAAGCACGGAGTCGATGCTTACACTGTCTTCGTCTTCCATGCGGAATGAGCTGAGGTCAAATTCGCCCACGTTGAACACAGAGTAGTGGCTGCCTGCCTTTCTTACCACACGAATTGACTTTTTGTAGGCGTCGCCGGTGAATCCGCCTGAATATTTCATCAGCGAAGACAGGCTCTCGGTCTTGCGCATCTCGTAGTACATTGGGCGTTTTACCTTGCCTGTTATCTGTACGAGGCATTCGTATGGTCCAACGACTATGACGTCTCCTTCGGCAAGGCGTATGTTGCCTGTGAGTTTACCGTTGAGTATGTAGTCGTAAATATCTACTGTGGTTATTTGCTTGTTGTTGCGGAACACTTTTATGCTTCTTAGGGTTCCTATGTCGTTGGTACCACCTGCCATATAGAGTGCGTGGAATACGGTGGCAAAGGCTGAGAGTGTGTATGTGCCGGGTACTTGTACTTCGCCCATCACATTCACGGAGATGGTTTTTGTCTGTCCCACTGAGAGCTTTACTCTCGAACTTTTATATCGTGCGCCAATGGTGTTTTTCAGTTTTCGGTTGGCTTGTTCTACGGTAAGGCCTGCCAGTTCAATGGGGCCATAGCCCTCGACTACTATGTAGCCGTCGGGGGTGACTACGGCTTCCACCGTTTTTTGTGAAGCTCCGTATATGTCGATGAAAACAGCGTCGCCGGGGCCAAGTCGGTAGTCTTGGGGCGTAGCTATGTTCATGTTTGGCTCGAAGTTGAGGTTGGGGTTGTTGAATATGTCCCTACCGAAAACGCGCTTCTGCTGTTCTCTTTTCAGCAACAGACGTTGTTCATGCAGCATGGCCGAATCAGGCATGAAGCTGTTCAGTTCTTCCTGCATCATCATGTATTCCTTGTCGTTTTCGTTGTATGTGTGACGGTAGTTTGACGGCAGGTCTTTGACACGGTATTTTGCGGTGCTTTGCTGTGCGGAGGTGGGGTGCGTATTGTTTTCGCGAAGTCGGCTTGTTGAGCCTGTTACGTCTTTAGTGCCTATGCTTGTAGTGCCTTTCTGGCGCTCCACAGTAGCTTTCACTTTCCTTATCTGTTCAATGGTCACGCCTTTTTGTATAAGTTTGGTCACTATCTGGGCCTGCGAGGTGCCCCGCTGTTGTTCTTGTATGACGAATGTTATTATTTCGTCGTCGGTCATTGACTGTGCGACAGCAATGTTACTTGCTGCCGCTACAATCAAAAGTGCTATGACAAATAAAATTCTTTTCTTCATTTAATTTTGCCTGTTGTTTATAATCATATATTAAATATAACTACTTTATTGCGCCAATTATTGTGCAAAGATAGACAAAATTTTTTAATTGCAGAAGAATATGCAGAAAAAAGAATAAAAAACAGGGTAGAGGTGGCTTATTTTAGCTTTTCGAATTCGAGCGATGCCCAGATGAAAGGACCTACTCCTTTGGCATCGTTGTCTCTTACAGGTTCACTCAGATAGTATTCGTAAGAACCGTCGCGTCGCTTGTTTTCCTTTACGTTGGGTGCAGCCTTTTTCACGGCCTCGCTCACTCCCGGGCCGAGTCCTGCCACGGCGCAGCAGTTGGTGAGCGAGATGGTGGTGTCGGGGTTGACGCGTATGAAGTTCTTGATGATGCCCTCGTAGGCCTTGACTCCCGCCTTGCGGTACTTCTCGCCTACGTAGCCCTTGTTGTATGCCTTCAGCAGTGCATAGGCAAACATTGATGAACAAGTAGATTCAAGATAGTTGCCTTCGCGGTTGGGCGAGTCCATCACTTGATACCACACACCCGTCTTTTTGTCCTGCCACTTTATTATGTTGTCAAAATCCTTTTTCAGTATGTCAATAACTTCCTGGCGACGGGCATAGTCATCGGGCATGGCGTCGAGCAGTTCGATAAGGGCCATGGTAAACCATCCTTGCGCTCTTCCCCAGCAGTGTTGCGACAGTCCTGTGGTCTTGTCAGCCCAAAACATTTCGCGAGTTTCGTCCCATGCGTGGCGGTTGAGTCCTGTGGCAGGGTCGAATGTGCGCTCGTATGTCTTGGCTATCTGGTCAACTGCGTCGTCGTATATCTTTTGGGCCTTCTTCGGCTTCAGCAGCATTCGTGCCGTCAGGGCGCGATAGGGCAGTCCCATGAAGATGCCGTCGAGCCAAACTTGGTAGGCGTATATGGCTTTGTGCCAATATACGCCTTCCTTTGTTCTTGGTTGTTTGTCGAGTTGTTTCATTAGAGTTTGCAGAGCCTTGAGGTTTTTTGCCTCAGGATTCTGCTTGTACATTCGGGCTACGAAATGTCCGGTACGTATTTGGTCGAGGTTGTAGTCTTCCAGCTTGTAGGTGCGGATATTGCCTTGCACGTCAATCATTGTGTCGCAGTACTGCTGACAGTACTTCATGATGTCGTCACCTCCGTGGGCCAAATATGTGTCGAGCATGGCCTCAAGCTCTATGCCCATAACATAACTCCATTTTGGTTTTTTTGAGAAGTCGAGCAAATACGGCTCCTGTACTCTCTTCATTTCTGAGTAGGTGAGCCATTGGCTGTAGTTATTGTATGGTTTTTTTTTTAACACCAAACTGCCGTTGATGTAGAGGTTGTCGAAGTTGACGTTGCGCGTCTTTCCGCTTTCGAAGTTGCCGTCCTTCACTCCATTGAAATGGCAGTTCTTTACATTAATGTCATACACGTTGCATACTGAATCCAAACCAATGATTTGCACGCCGTATCTGCTCTTCTGGCAAGTTACGTTTTCAAGATTGATGTTCCTTACCGTTGGGGCATATCCACGACAGCACTGCTCGCGTGGCTCATAGTCAAGATTAATCTTCAGCACCGACTCGCCGCATTGTCCAACTTCGATGTTGCGTACGTAAAGGTTCTCTATAATGCCGCCACGGCAAGTGTTTGTCTTGATGCGTATTACGCGGTCGAGGTCAGGCGAGTCCATCTTGCAGTTTTCGGCAAATACATTGCGGCATCCGCCGGTTATTTCCGAACCTAATACCACGCCGCCATGTCCGTTCTGCATTTCACAGTTGCGAATGATGATGTTTTCTGACGGTTTGTTCCACAGACGACCGTCGTTGTTTCGTCCGCTCTTTATGGCTATGCAGTCGTCGCCGGTGTTGAAGTAGCAGTTTTCTATCAGTACACCATCGCAGCTCTCTGGGTCGCAACCGTCGCCGTTAGGTCCGTCGTTGTTTATGTGTACTCTGCGCACGGTTATGTTTTTTGACAATAGAGGGTGTATTACCCAGAATGGTGAGCGCAGCAGTGTTACATCTTCAATAAGAATGTTTTCGCATTGGTTGATGTTGATGAGCTGTGGGCGCAATCCGTCTTGCGTCACATATTTGCGTTCGTCCATTGGCACTCCGTCCTCGGCCTGCTTCAGCAGGCGGGCCCTTGAGCCGCAGTTTTGGCCGATTTCGCCTTCTTTCCATCCGAATCGGTCTTTGCCGCACCATTTCCACCATGTTTCGTTGCTTCCACATCCGTCGAGTGTTCCCTCGCCGGTAATGGCTATGTTGGTTTGCTTATAGGCATAAACGCATGGCTGGAGGTTCCAGCAGTCGATGCCTTCCCATCGTGTGGGTACAATGGGGTATAGTTCAGGTTGGAATACAAACTGCAGGCTTGCGTCCTTCTGAAGGTGGAGGTTTACGTTGCTCAGCAGGGTTATGGCTCCCGTCTGGTAAGTGCCGGCGGGTACTACCACACGTCCGCCTCCTGCCTTCGAGCAAGCGGCAATGGCCTTGTTTATTGCCTTTTGGTTTACCTTGGGCTTTGCAGAAGCAGAAGCTCCATACTTGGTGATGAGGTAGTCTTGCGACTTGAATTCAGGACACTTAATGCTGTTTTCGATTTGTTTGTAGAGTTCATCGTTCCATCCCTCGGCATGTGCGGAGAATGGCAATAGCAGCAATAGCGAAAGAATAAAATTGTACTTCATTTGTTTTTATGCTTTATTTGTTTTTAGTTCTATTTGCAAAGGTAGCAAATTATTATCAATTCGATATTTGTTTAGTGTAAAATTAAGTATTTTTAGGACATTTGTGCTCGTATGCTATGGCCATGAGATGAAATTTGTACTACCTTTGCATCCAAAACAAAAATAATTTATGGGAAGAAACAAGTTTTCGCAACATGAGATAGACATCATTGCGTTGTTGCTGAGAAAGAAAAATGCAGGCACGCGTTTTCAGCAGAAGGAAATACGTCATCAACTAAGGGTGAACTTTGAGTTCAACATATCAGACTTTAATGTGCAAGGAAAAGCCTTCGGCGACGAGGACCTGCATGATGCCATACGTCGTGGCGCAATACAGATACTGGACGACGCTACCATTGCCGACATGAAGGAGAAGCGGAAGCGAGACCGCGAGCGCGACAAGGCCTTACTCCAGAAGGAAGCCGAAGCCAATGGCGAGCAAACCGACTGGAAAAAGGCCTTGGAGGAGTGGCAAGAGTGGGAAAACAGCACTACTGCACAACAATCTTGACGGGAGCTTCAAGCTCACGGCGCCATTGGCGCAGATGGTCAAACCATGCCTCGGGCGAATGGAAAGCTGAGAAGCTCTCGTTGTCCGATGCGAATGTGACGCGATAGTTCAGCTCGTTGCCTTTCGGAACCACTACGTAGGCGTAGTTGTCCTTGTTGGCCGGAACCGTTGCGCAAAGGTGTGCCTTTGGAACGTAGATGCCAAGACCTACGGTTTCGCGCTTGTGTCCGGCCGAGTCTTTTTCCGACACAGGCCAGTCGGTGCCCCAGCAGCCACGAAGTCCGCCGTCGCAAAGCTCAACAGAGTTTTTCACGTTTATCAATCCTGTACTCAGCTTAATGTCAGACGCCAGTCCAGACAGTGTGGCCGACACTTCAACATCGCGGCGCGAGGCATATAATATATATAAGGTGTTGAGCGTGATGCGCTGTTCGTCGGTGCAAGGAGTGGGGTAGAGCGGATTCCAACCTTTGTCGGTTACTTTTACTATGGTGCGCAGTGGGCCGCGCGAGATTATGGTCATGCCTCGCGACTCGAGGTCGGCTATCATTTGTGGCTTTCCGTCGGCCCATCCGCGCAGAGCACCGCATCCCAGTGTTTCGCCCACCCAGAGCACGTCGTCGCCATATCCTTGCTTCTTTTGTTCCGCATCGGGATAGAACTGTGTGTCGCGCAGTTCCAGAGCACGGCTGTATTTTCCATAAATGTCTATGGTTTGCCTGTGGTCGAAATATATTCGGTAGGCCACTTCCTTGTTTTCAAAGGCTGGACCGTGGTGGTGCAGCATGTTGTAAGGATTGGTCTTTCCGTCAACGGTGAGCGACGATATGTACAGGTCTTGCTTGTTGGTGGCCTTAATCTTTTTGTTGGTCAGCATCATTTCGCAATACACTTCCGGCTCGTAGGTGCGCTGTTTGGCCGTTGTGCTGTATGCAATGTTGTAGGTGTTGGCTGCGCGCTTGCCGAGCGAGGCGATGAAGAAGAGCTGGTCGGGCTTGCCGTTTTGGTCCAGGTCGTCCAGTTGGCATGGTATTTCCTCACCGTTGAAAGTGACGATGGCCGACTTTATGTCTTTCGTTTCGTCAATCATTATAGTAATGGGTTCGGCATTGCGTACAAAGTCTGAAGGGTTGCTTACAGTGACGCGCTGACTCATTTGGGCAGTGGCGGCCGTTGCAGCCATTGCGGTTGCTATTGAAAATACTACGATTCGTTTCATTGTTGTTTGTTTTTGAATTACCTGCAAAATTACACAAATTAGCAGTATTTGAGCAAAGAATTTACTTAGAGTTAATAAAATTGTTGTTTATTTTAAACTTTTTTGCTAAAAATTTGGAAGATAAAACTAAATTTATTATATTTGCACAAAATTTAAACATAAACGGATAATCTTTCTATGCGCAATATTATAGTAATACTTCTGATGGCAATGCTGGCGTGTGTGAGCTGCGAATTGCAGCTGAAGCCAAATGCTGAAGCCGATGGCGACGACAATGTTCGTATTCATCGCTATGACCGCATTGAGAGCCTTTATCTCACCACTGGCGACTATGCCGCACTGCAGCAGCTCAACCTCAACTATCCTCAACAGACGAGAATGCTGATAGAAGATGTGCTGAAGCTTGGACGTGTGAACGACAGGGAAATCAACACCAAATGGCTGGGCTACTATCAAGACACCACCTTGCAGGCTATAATAAACGATGTTGAGTTGCAGTATGCACGTGTTGACGACATAGAGAAGCAGCTGAACATTGCCCTTGACCGCTTGGAAAAGTGTCTTCCCAACATTCCTGTGCCCGTCTTTTACACTCAGATAGGCGATTTGGGCCAGTCGATTGTCGTAGGCGATGGTGCCGTGGGCATCTCGTTGGACAAATATCTTGGCAATTCTTACCCCTTGTATTTGAAATACTATACGGAAAGCCAGCGCAAGCTGATGACACGCAAGATGATTGTTCCCGACGCCATGGTGTTTTATCTGCTGTCAATATATCCTATTCCGGGCGACGAACATTCGCAGTTGACCTGTGACATTCACATTGGCAAAATACAATGGGTGGTAAACAAGATTATGGGCAAAAAGGTGTTCAACACCAATTTTGTAAGGAAGGTGGACCACTATGTCAGCAGTCATAAGCACAAGCCGCTCGACTTGATGCTTAGGGAGAAGAGGCTTCCCTGACGGCGCCCCTCGCGCTTCATGCGGTTGACTATGAGGTTGGTCAGCTCGTAGTTCTTAAGTCCCCATTGTGGAGCTATGAGCAGTTGTTTGGGCGACTGTGAGGCAAACCTCTCTACCACCATGTCGGCACGCAGGCGTTCGAGATAGCTGATTATCACGTCGATGTATTCGTCGGGAGAGTAAAGGTGAAACGGGTCGTGGGCATACATCTCGGCCAGTTTTGTGCCTTTTATTATCTGCATTTGGTGTATTTTCAGTATGTCGATGGGCAGTCGCGACATTATGTGGGCTTGCTCAATGCTTTCTTCACGGCTTTCGTTGGGCAGACCTATTATTACGTGTGCGCCGGTGGTGATGCCGCGCTCGGCGGTAAGTTCAATGGCACGACGCGAGCAGTCGAAGCTATGGCCACGGTTGATGAGCCTTAGCGTGGCGTCGTTGGCCGTCTCCACACCATATTCCACTGTTACCATTGTGTGTCGGTTGATTTCCTCGAGAAGGTCGAGCAGCTCGGTTGAGATGCAGTCGGGGCGTGTGCCTATTATCAAGCCTATTACATCGTCAACGGCAAGGGCTTCGTGGTAGAGCCGCCTTAGATGGTCGATAGGAGCATAGGTGTTGGTAAAGGCCTGGAAGTAAGCCATATATTTCATTTCGGGATACTTACGCTTGAAGAAGTCCTTGCCCCTTTTCAGCTGTTCGCCTACGCTCAACTGCCTATTGCAGTAGCCGGGGTTGAACGACTCGTTGTTGCAGTATATGCAGCCGCCGGAGCCAATGCTTCCGTCGCGGTTGGGGCAGGTGAACCCTGCGTCAACCGACAGTTTCTGTACTTTTTGGCCGAATCGCCGCTTCAGCCACGTCCCGTAGTCGTTGTATGGCATGCTGTCCATTGTGAGTGTCGCTTTCCTGTTTTCAGTGTTTTTTATTGTTTTCCAGCCTCGTTAAGCTCGTTTTTCAGAAACTTTGCCGTGTAGCTCTCTTTGCATGTGGCCACCTCTTCGGGTGTGCCTGCCGTCAGCAGCCTTCCGCCTCCTCGTCCGCCTTCCGGCCCCATGTCTATTATGTAGTCGGCCAGTTTTATCACGTCGAGGTTGTGCTCTATTATTACCACTGTATTTCCTTTATCCACAAGTCGTTGCAGCACGTCCATCAGTATTCGTATGTCTTCAAAATGCAGTCCTGTGGTAGGTTCGTCGAGTATGTAGAGCGTCTTTCCAGTGTCCTTCTTCGACAGTTCGGTGGCCAGCTTCACTCGCTGGCATTCGCCTCCCGACAGCGTTGTCGAAGGCTGTCCCAGCTTTATGTAGCCAAGGCCCACCTCCTGTATGGTCTTTATCTTACGCAGTATGTCGGGCACGTTCTCAAAGAATTCTACGGCTTGGTTGATGGTCATGTCGAGTACGTCGGCAATGCTCTTTCCCTTGTATCTTACCTCAAGCGTTTCGCGATTGTAGCGTTTGCCATGGCATTCTTCGCAAGGCACCATCACGTCGGGCAGGAAGTTCATTTCGATGGTCTTGTAGCCGTTGCCTCCGCATGTCTCGCATCGTCCGCCCTTAACGTTGAACGAGAAACGTCCTGGTTTGTAGCCCCTTATCTTGGCTTCGGGCAGATTGACAAACAGCGAGCGTATGTCGCTGAACACGCCTGTGTAGGTGGCGGGGTTGGAGCGTGGCGTGCGGCCTATTGGGCTTTGGTCAACGTTCACCACCTTGTCAACATGTTCCATTCCCTCTATGCGGTCGAATGGCATTGGCTGTTTCAGCGAGCGGTAGAAGTGCTGGCTCAAGATGGGTTGCAGGGTCTCGTTGATGAGTGTCGATTTGCCCGAGCCCGACACTCCCGTTACAACTATGAGCGTGCCAAGCGGAAACTCAACGTCAACGTTCTTCAGGTTGTTGCCGTGTGCTCCGTAGATGGTTATATGCTTGCCGTTGCCCTTGCGCCGGCTGGCGGGCAGTTCTATCCGTCGCGTTCCGTTCAGATATTCGCTTGTGATGGTGTGCTGCCTCAGCATGTCGTCGGGAGTGCCTTGAAACACCACTTCGCCGCCTTTTCGTCCAGCCTTCGGGCCAATGTCTATAATGTAGTCGGCGGCCAGCATCATGTCTTTGTCGTGTTCAACCACTATCACGGTGTTGCCAATGTCGCGCAGCTCTTTCAGCGACTTTATCAGTCGTTCGTTGTCGCGTTGGTGCAGGCCTATGCTCGGCTCGTCGAGAATGTACAGCACGTTTACCAGTTGGCTGCCTATTTGCGTGGCCAGTCGTATGCGTTGGCTCTCGCCTCCCGACAGTGTGGCCGACTGGCGGTCGAGCGACAGATAGTCGAGCCCCACCTCCAGGAGGAAGTCGAGTCGGGTGCGCATTTCCTTCATTATTTCGTGGGCTATGGCCGCCTGCTTGCTGTCGAGGTGCTGTTCGGCTTCGTCCAGCCATTGGCGCAGCTCCGATATGTCCATGCGTG
This sequence comes from Prevotellaceae bacterium, assembly GCA_029218445.1. Taxonomy (GTDB): domain Bacteria; phylum Bacteroidota; class Bacteroidia; order Bacteroidales; family Bacteroidaceae; genus Prevotella. The sequence goes on from JAQXRI010000051.1 coordinate 9,652, forward strand.
CCAGTTCTGATATGTCCTTGTCCCATATTCTGAACGCCAGAGCCTCCTTGTTTAGCCGTCGGCCCTGGCATTCGGGGCAGGTGGTCACGGCCATAAACTGTTCGGCCCATTTCTGTGCCGATGCCGAGTCGTCGCTTTCAATTACGTTGGTCAGGTATTTTATCACTCCGTCGAACGACACGAAGTAGTCCGACGACGAGTGTATGAGGCTTTTGTCTATGCGTATGCTGTTGAGCGAGCCGTAGAGTATTTCCTGCATGCAGTCGTCGGGAATGTCGGCTACGGGCGACTTGATGTCCAGCCCGTATTGGTGCATCAGCGCGTCTATTTGCCAAAACACCATTTGGTTTTTCCATTTTCCCAGTGGCACTATGGCTCCTTCGTGTATGCTCATCTTCTTGTCGGGTATGACCTTGTCAATGTCAATCTGGTTGACATATCCCAGTCCCTTGCATCGTGGGCAGGCTCCTTGCGGCGAGTTGAACGAGAAGTTGTTGGGTGCGGGGTCGCTGTACGACATTCCCGTAGTAGGGCACATCAGTCGTTTCGAGTAGTGCTTGGCCGTGTTAGAGTCTTTCTCGACCACCATCAGCAGTCCGTCGCCGGCCTTCATGGCCACCGCCACGCTCTTCTTCAGCCTTTCGTCGTCCTTTCCGCCGACGGCGAGTTTGTCCACCACTATTTCTATGTCGTGGTTTTTATATCGGTCAACCTTCATTCCGGCCTTTATCTCCTGTATGGTTCCGTCGATGCGTGCGTGCAGGTATCCCTTTCGCCTCATGCTTTCAAACAGTTCGCGGTAGTGTCCCTTTCGGCTTTTCACCACTGGTGCGAGTAAGAATATTTTCTTGCCGGCATAGCACTTGTTGATCATTTCAACCACCTGCTCTTCGGTATATTTTATCATCTCTTCGCCGGTAGCGAAGCTGTAGGCGCGTGCGGCACGTGCAAACAGCAGTCGCATGAAGTCGTATATCTCGGTGGTGGTGCCTACGGTCGAGCGCGGATTTTTGTTGGTTGTCTTCTGCTCGATGCTTATCACGGGGCTGAGTCCCGTTATCTTATCTACGTCGGGACGTTCCATTCCGCCCAGAAAGTTGCGGGCATAGGCCGAGAAGGTCTCGATGTATCGGCGTTGTCCTTCGGCAAAGATGGTATCGAAGGCCAGCGACGACTTGCCCGAGCCAGAAAGACCGGTTATCACGGTCAGCGAGTTGCGGGGTATTTCCACGTCGATGTTTTTCAGATTGTGTACTCTTGCTCCCCAAACGTTAATTTTTTCGTCTTCCCTTGACATTGCTTTATTCTCAGTTTATTCTCGTTCGATATATTGTCGCAACACGTTCACGTCGCGTTTTATCTCATATTTTTTTCCGTCGGCCCCGCGTGCCTTTACCAGCACGTAGTATGTGCCGTCCTTCACCTGTTTGCCGTTCCATGTGCCGTCCCATCCGCCGTTGATGTCGGTCCAGTCGAATATTTTCTGTCCCCATCGGTTGAATATGTAGGCGTGGAACTCCACTATGCTCCTGTGGTTGGCCTTGGCTCTGTAAATGTCGTTTATGCCGTCGCCGTTGGGGCTGAAGGCATTGGGCATTTCAAGCATGCTGTTGGCTATGCTCACGGTTATGGTGGCCGTCAGCTCGGCCTCCTGCCCGCCGTAGGGCGTTACGTAGAGCTGCACAACAAACGAGCCCGACTCGCTGAACACGTAGGTCGTGGTTTCCTCGCGCCTTGTCAGAAACGGCTGCTGCTCGCCGTTGCGCGTCATTCGCCACTCGTAGGCGTAGGCCGTGCCATGAACGTCGTCGGAGGGGTTGGCGCTGAACCTTACTTCGAGTGGTGCCTCGGCGTCGAGAATGGCGTCGGTCGATTCCATTGCCTCGCCGTCTTTGGTGTAGTAGGCTGTCGGATTGAAATCGGCATAGGCCTGAAACAGCCAAAAACAGGCCGAAAAGAGTGTCAATATCAGTCTTTTTCTCATTTTTTTGCAAATTAATGTGCAAATTTAGTGATAAAAGTTGATTAATCCGCTCTTTTTTGGTAATTTTGTACGCGATATTTTGAAATTTATGATTATGAACATGTTTTTTAGACATATTTTTCTGCTTTTGGCCTTCCTTTTCGTGTCGGCCGGCCATGCCGCAGCCAAGACGAAGCAGGGGGGAATAATAAAAGTGGGAGTAATGCTGCCACTGCACGACGTCAATGGCGACGGACGGCGTATGGTGGAATACTATCGCGGCGTGCTGATGGCGTGCGACAGCCTTAGGCTCATGGGTGTGTCGGTGGATGTGCATGCATGGAACGTGCCCGAAGAGGCCGACATAAGCAAGACGCTGAAGGAAAAGGAGGCCTCGGCCTGCGACCTCATCATCGGGCCGCTGTATTCAAAACAGGTGAAGCCACTGGCCGACTTTGCCAAGAAGCACGACATAAAGGTTCTGATACCTTTTTCCATCAATACGCCCGAAGTGGCCAAAAACAAGCAACTGTTTCAGGTGTATCAGTCGCCTGAAGACTTCAACGAGCTTGTCATATCGAAGTTCCTCGCGCGTTTTGAGGGTCATCACGTGGTGTTTGTCGATTGCAACGACACCACGAGCCGCAAGGGCATCTTCACCTTCGGCTTGAGGCGCAGGCTTGAAGCACTGGGACGAAACTACTCCATTACCAACGTGAAGTCGAACGAAGAGTATTTTGCAAAGGCCTTCCAGCGCACCATGCCCAACGTGGTGGTGCTCAACACCGGCCGCTCGCCCGAGCTTAACCTTGCCTTTGCCAAGCTCGACAATCTGGTGATGAACCATTCCGACCTCAAGATAAAGATGTTTGGATATACCGAGTGGATGATGTACACCAAGTACAACCTCGACCACTACTACAAGTATGAGGTACACATTCCGGCCTCGTTCCACTACAACACCCTCTCGTCGCGCACCGACAGGTTTCAGCTGAAGTACCGCTGGAACTTTCATGCCGACATGATTCAGGCCTTGCCTCGTTTTGCCATTACGGGCTTCGACCAGGCCTTCTATTTCATTCGTGGCCTTTACCTCTACGGCGACGGCTTTACGGGTGCGGCAGGCTCGGTGGGCTATACGCCCATACAAACTCCGCTGAAGTTTGAGCGTCTTGCGGCCGACGGCGGCTACAGAAACTCCAGCATACTGTTTGTACGCTATACCACGGGCCACAAAATGGAGACCATTTACTTCTGACGATTAAATATAAGGTGAAATAAAGACACACTACTATGAAGAGAATCATACTCATCCTGACACTACTCATACCCCTGGCCGCCGCCGCGCAGATAGGCGACCACCGCAACGAGCTTGCTGTGGGCGTAAACGGCGGATATACCATGAGCACCGTGGGCTTCAACCCCAACATTCCACAAACGCAACTGGGGGGCGTGACAGGAGGCTTCACAATGCGCTATACCTGCGAGAAATACTTCAAGAGCATCTGTGCCATCGTGGCCGAAGTAAACCTTACGCAGATGGGATGGAAGGAAAACATAAACGACGTCAACGACCAGCCGGTGATAAACGGAAAGACCGGCTTGGCCGAGGAATACCAGCGACAGCTGACCTACGTGCAGGTGCCGCTGTTGGCACGCTTGGGATGGGGGCGCGAGCGCAACGGATTCCAGTTCTTCTTTCAGTTGGGACCACAGGTGGGCTTCTTCCTCAACGACAAGACCACTCAGAACTTTGAATATTCAGAACGCAATGTCACCGACCGCGTGGGCATGCAGAAATATGCCTACCAGAACACTATGGACGTAGAGAAAAAGTTTGACTACGGCATTTCGGCTGGCCTCGGACTTGAGTTCTCGCACGCCAAAGTGGGCCACTTCCTGCTGGAAGGACGCTACTATTACGGTCTTGGCGACATCTACAAGAACTCGAAGGCCGACATGTTCGGGCGCAGCAACAACAATTCGCTCATGATTAAGCTGACATATCTTTTCGACATAATAAAGACAGCTAATACCATGATAAAATAACCTATCTATTATTAATAACATTAAACAAAAAAAATTTATGTTTGAAGGACAACCTAAGGGACTTTTCGCGTTGGCTTTGGCCAACACAGGCGAGCGTTTCGGCTATTACACCATGCTTGCCGTCTTCGCTTTGTTTTTAAGAGCCAATTTCGGCTTGGATCCAGGAACGGCCGGCTTCATCTACAGCAGTTTCCTGATGATGGTTTATTTCCTGCCGCTCTTCGGAGGCATGATGGCCGACAAGTTCGGCTTCGGCAAGATGGTAACCATCGGCATTGTGATTATGTTTTTAGGCTATCTGTTGCTTTCCATCCCTCTCGGAGGCGACGTTGTGGCTCTTGTGGCCATGGTGGCTGCACTGCTGCTCATTGCCGCAGGTACAGGCTTGTTTAAGGGCAACCTGCAGGTGATGGTGGGCGACCTGTACAACGCCGCACAGTATTCCGACAAGCGCGACTCGGGCTTCTCCATCTTCTACATGGCCATCAACATAGGCGCACTCTTTGCACCTACGGCAGCCGTGAGAATAATGGAGTGGGCGCAGGCCAACCTGGGCATGTCGGAGAACGACTCCTATCACTTCGCCTTTGCCGTGGCATGTGCTTCGCTCATCCTGTCAATCGTCATTTATTATGCCACACGTCCGCTGTTCCGTCATGTAGAGGGCGGCAAGCAGAAGGCGGCCGACAAGGGCGCCAAGGCCGAGGCTCCCGTTGAAGAGCTCTCGCCGGCCGACACCAAGGCGCGCATCGTTGCGTTGTGCCTCGTGTTTGCCGTTGTCATCTTCTTCTGGATGGCATTCCATCAGAATGGACTCACACTGACATATTTCGCCAATGAGTTTACCGTGAAGAGCGTTAGCGGTCTGCCAAGCATGGCCTTCAACGTGCTCAACCTCTTCGCCATAGTCATCATTGTCTATGCAGCCTTCTCACTCTTCCAGGGCAAGACTGGCAAGAGCCGCGGCATTTCGGCCCTCGTGCTGCTGTTGTGCTTGGCCTTCCTCGGCTGGCAATACACCAACATCGACGGTTCGATAGACATTTCTGCCCCTATCTTCCAGCAGTTCAACCCATTCTATGTTGTTGCCCTCACCCCTGTCAGCCTTGCCATCTTCAGCACACTGGCACGCAAGGGCAAGGAGCCTTCTGCACCTCGCAAGATAGCCTACGGTATGCTTGTAGCCGCTGTCGGCTTCTGTGTCATGGCCTTCGGCTCAATGGGTCTTCTTTCTCCCGACGAGCAGGCCGCTGCCGGCGACAACGCCACTTTCGTATCGCAGAACTGGCTCATTTCCACCTATCTCGTTCTTACATTTGCCGAGCTGCTGCTCTCGCCAATGGGCATCTCGTTTGTGTCAAAGGTAGCGCCTCCTAAGTATAAGGGTATGATGATGGGTGGCTGGTTTGTAGCCACAGCCATTGGCAACTTCCTCGTCAGCGTGGGCGGATTCCTTTGGGGCAGCCTGCCATTGTGGTTTGTATGGACGGTGTTCATCGTTCTCTGCCTGCTGTCGGCCCTCTTCATGTTCTCAATGATGAAGCGACTGGAGAAAGTTTGCTAAGTTAACCGTTAACTTGTTAACCTTTTCAATACAAGAAATTGGAGTGGGGCAGTGCCTCACTCCTTTTTTGTATAAAAAATGCTGTTGGTTTGCAATAATTGTTTTTTTCGTGCGTTTTTATATAAAAACCAAGATATGAATGATGTACAAATACATATAAAACGATTGTTTGACATCGTGGTGGCAGCCGTTTGCATAGTGTTGTTCTTTCCTTTGTTCGCCATCTGTTATATGGCTGTTGTGCTTGAGGATGGACGCCCTGCCATATTCCGTCAGGAAAGAATTGGGTTGCACGGCAAGCCGTTCATCATATACAAGCTAAGGAGCATGAAAATGGATGCTGAGGCAAATGGCTACGAACTGTCAAACTCCGAGTATGACAGCAGGCTTACACGTGTGGGGCGTTTTCTGCGTTCCCACCATCTCGACGAGCTTCCCCAGTTGTGGAACGTGTTGAAGGGCGACATGTCGTTCATTGGGCCGCGACCCGAGCGTCAGTATTTCATCGACCAGATAATGCAGCATGACCCGCGTTATCAGTTGCTCTATGCGCTTCGTCCCGGCGTCACCTCCTACGCCACGCTCTACAATGGCTATACCGACACCATGGATAAGATGCTGCGCCGCCTTGAGCTCGACCTTCAGTATCTCGACAGGTGGTCGTTGTGGCTCGACATGACTATTCTTTGGAAAACATTTACAAGCATTGTTTTTGGCAAGCACTTTTAGCGTCAATGGCCTGTAGCTATTGACGTGTGACTGATGGGGCAAAAGGTTAACAAGTTAACGGTTAACGACCATTATTTTTTCACTAACCTCCTCCCTACGCAGCAATGCATGCCTCCCAAAACTTCAATATCGCGCGCGCGTACATTAATATACGCGCGCGAACAATGTATAATAATATATTATTATAATAATATTATATTATTATATATTCTATATTACTGAAATACGAGTGTCATGAGCTTTTTATGCAGAGGGGGTGAAGGTTGACGAAAAACGCCGTTAACCTGTTAACCTGGCAACCTTTTTTTTGCTACGTCGCGACGCAGCAATTGTTACGTCGCGACGTAGTGGAAAAGCTGTCCTGCAGGGAGTTGTGAAAAACGGTGTCAGGCAAGCGTATATCGGTCGAGAACATCGTTTATCGAGTCTTTATAGCTGTCGGATATGGGAATATATACGTCGCCAAAGACAAATCGCATGCGGTCGATGAGCTTCACCTTGTGCATGTGGACGATAAACGAGCGGTGGGTGCGCAGAAACTCGGGACGTGGCAGATAGTCCTCCAGAGTCTTCATGTTCATGAGCGACATTATCTTCTCGCCGTTTTCCAGATATATGCGCACATAGTCCTTGAGGCCCTCGATGTAGAGGATGTCGTCGAAGTTGATGCGCACGAGCTTATAGTCGCTCTTGATAAACATGAAGCGGTCGCGGTGGTAGTTGTCTATCTTCGATATGCGGGTGTACCAGTCGAGGGCCTTCTGTGCCACCTTCACAAAGTTTTCGTAGCTGATGGGTTTTAGCAGATAGCCCAGTGCGTCCCTCTCATATCCTTCGAGCGCATACTCGCTGAAGGCTGTTGTAAATACTATCCTCGTTTCATTGGGCAGGATTTTGGCAAATTCAAGTCCGCTGAGTTCTGGCATCTGGATGTCAAGGAAAAGAATGTCCACTGGGCGTTCGCGCAGTGCCTTGATGGCACTTACGGCACTGTTGTAGCCTCCCGTCAGGTTGAGGAAAGGCGTACGCTTGACATAGCTTGAAAGTAGTTCGACTGCCAATGGCTCGTCGTCAATGATTGCACAATTTAGTGTCATATAATATAATTTTTGAATTGTATTCTTTATCGTCGGCCCACTTCTCCCATTTGTATTGGCCGTGGTACATTATCTCAAGTCGCTTGGCCACTTGCTGTAGTCCTATGCCGTGGCCGCTGTGGTCGCTCTTAGGCTTGGGGTAGTTGCTGTTGCGTATGTGGCACGTGATGACGTCGTTGTCGGCCGTAATGTTTATGTCGATAAAGCTTTCTGCCGATGCGCTCACGCCATGCTTAAACGCATTCTCCACAAGCGAAATAAGTATCATCGGGGCGATGTAGGCGGTGCAGTCGTCGGCAATGTTGGGGGTAAATTTCACCTTGACGTTTGAGGCCAGACGCAGCCTCATCAGGTTGACATAGTCGGTCATTAGCTTCACCTCGTCGGAAATGGGAATGAATGCCCTGTCGTTGTCATACAGCACGTGGCGCAGTATGCGGCTCAGTTCGTCAATGGCCTTCTGGGCTCTGGTGGCGTCGATGGCTGTCAGGGCGTAGATGTTGTTGAGCGTGTTGAGCAGGAAGTGGGGATTAATCTGTGCGCGCAGCGTCTTCAGTTCGGCCTCGGTCTTGGCCTGTTCGGCTTCGCGCTGCGCGTGTTCGGTGGCGTGCAGGCGTTGTGCCAAGCGCAGGGCAGTGGCCACTATGCACGACATGAGCATGTAGAGCATGTCGCGCAGTATGAACATGTAGGGCTTCATTGGCGGCGGCATGCGGTGGTGGTCCATCTGAGGGTCGAACAGCGAGCGGCAGTGGTGCATCCACTGGTTGAGCAGCAGGCCGAGTATGAGTATGGTGACAATGTTGACAATGAAGAACCTGCGCCTGCGCGAGCCGAAGAAATACTTGGGCACCACATGCAGGTAGTTGAAATAGAACATGCCAACCAGCGTCAGCGGCGCGACGCTGAGGTACAGGTAGCGTTCGACGTTGACCATCTGGTTGTGTCCGGTGTACATCAGCGGCGTGAAGAATATTATTATCCAGGCCGCTATATGCATGGCATATTCTATCTTTTTATTCATATCGCAGAGCTTCTATAGGGTCGAGTTGGGCGGCTTTCTTGGCGGGATACCAGCCGAAGAATACGCCCGTGAGGGTGCATACGGCGAAACTCATGACTATGGTCCATCCCTGAATGTCGATGGGCCAGTGGGCCATGGTCTTTACCATGAACGAGGCTCCTATGCCCAGCAGCACGCCTATGATGCCTCCGGTGACGCTCAGCAGTATGGCCTCTATAAGGAACTGGTTGAGAATGTCGATGCCGCGTGCGCCCACGCTCATGCGCAGGCCTATCTCGCGGGTGCGTTCGGTTACGCTCACATACATGATGTTCATGATGCCTATGCCGCCCACTATCAGCGATATGCCTGCCACGCAGCCAAGGAGAATGGTGAGCATGTCGGTGGTTGAGGTCATCATCGACGACAGCTCTTCCTGCGAGCGAATGTTGAAGTCGTCTTCGTCGGCTTCGGTGGTGTCGGTGGCGTCCTTCAGCTTGTGGTTACGGCGCAGTATGTCGGTAATCTGCTCGGTGGCCTTGTCGGTCACGCCTTCGGTTATGGCCGAGCATTGTATGCCGCCAAGGTAGGTTTGTGCGAGTATGCGTTTCATTACCGAGGTGTAGGGCGCAAGCACGAGGTCGTCCTGGTCCATGCCCATCGAGTTGTAGCCCTTCTTCTTCAGCACGCCGACAACGCGGAAGGGTATGCTGTTGAAGCGCACCACCTTGCCTATGGGGGCGCCGCCATTGGGGAAGAGGTTATCGACAACGGTTTGGCCGAGTATGCACACCTTGGCGCTGGTCTTAATGTCTGTGTCGGTAAACATGTCGCCGTCGGCCACACTAAGCTGCCTTATTTCCATGTAGTCCTGGTTGACGCCGTAGATGGTGGATGGCGTGTTTTCGTTGCCGTATATGAATTGGCCGCTTTTGTTCACCACCGGGCTTATGGCCTTGATGTAGGTACATTCGTCCTTTAGGCTCTCATAGTCGGTCATCTTCAGAGTCTCCATCGACGAGGCATCCTGACGCACGCCGCCCCTTCGGTCGGCGCCCGGGCCTATCATTATCATGTTCGAGCCCATTTCGGCAATGTTGGCCTGAATGCTCTGCTTGGTGCCTTGTCCCACGGCCAGCATGGTTATCACCGAGGCAATGCCAATGATGATGCCCAGTGCTGTGAGAAACGAGCGGGTCTTGTTGGCGGCAATCGCCCTGAGGGCTATCTTAAAGAGATTGGTATAGTTCATGTTCTTCTTTTTCTTGTGTTATGTAGAGCCTTTTGTTACTCGTCGGTTGAAGCGGGTAGGGCGGCAAGGCCTTCAGCTGCCGACAATATGTTGTGGTTTACCTCGTCGCTTATCACCTTGCCGTCGCGCAGCATTATGTTGCGGCTTGAGTAGTTGGCTATGTCGGGGTTGTGGGTCACGAATATTATGGTTCGTCCCTGTGCGTGCAGTTTCTGAAACAGCACCAGTATCTCGAACGACGTGCGCGTGTCGAGGTTTCCGGTGGCCTCGTCGGCCAGTATCACGGCGGGGTCGTTCACCAGTGCGCGCGCTATGGCCACACGCTGCATCTGTCCGCCCGACATCTGGTTTGACTTGTGGTAGAGGCGGTCGCCCAGGCCTACTGCCTTCAGTGCCTCTATGGCCCGCTGGTGGCGTTCGGCTGCACTTACGCTTGCGTTGTACATCAGCGGCAGCTCGACGTTTTCCACGCTGGTGGTCTTGGGCAGAAGGTTGTAGTTCTGGAATATGAATCCTATCTTGCGGTTTCGCAGTACGGCGCGCTGCGAGCGCGACATGGTGCGTACCGGCACCCCGTCGAGTATGTACTCGCCGCTCGATGGCGTGTCTAAGCAGCCCAACTGGTTGAGCAGGGTCGATTTGCCCGACCCCGACTTGCCCATGATGGTTACAAACTCGCCTTCGTATATCTTGAACGACACTCCACGGAGCGCATGCACCGTCTCTTCGCCTACAAGGAAGTTGCGCCTTACGTCCTGGAGTTCGATTACTACTTTCTTTTCAGCCATTGTCTGTTCTCCATTCTTTTTCTTAACGTTTCACCTTCGCGTCGTTATTTCTTCTTTCTTCCCGGAGGGCCTGGCGCAAATGGCGAGCGCTCCTGCTGTGGCTGCGCCTCGGCCTCGCCCGCCTCGGCCACCTCGTCGATGCCCGTCACTACGGCTGTGCCTTCGCCTATGCCCGAAATTATCTCGGTGTTGATGCCGTCTGACATGCCTATCTGTACGGTGTGGGCCTTGATGGTGTTGCCTTCAACCGTCCACACCTTGTTCTTGCCGTTGGCGTCGGCTATCTTGTATTTTCCTACTGTCTCGGCTGTTGGCGTAAAGCGCAGTGCCTTGCTTGGCACGCTCAGCACGCCTTGCTTCTCGGCAGTGTAGATGGTCACGTTGGCAGTGAGTCCGGGCTTGAGCTTGAGGTTGTCGTTGGGCGCGCTAATCACCACCTCGTAGGTCACGACGTTGTTGGTGGTTGTGGCCTCCTGGCGCACCTGAGTCACTTCGCCCTCGAAGGTGTCGTTGGGGTAGGCATCTACGGTGAAGGTCACACGCTCGCCCTCCTTCACGTCGCCTATGTCGGCCTCGTCAACGTCGGCTATTACGCGCATGTCGGTAAGGTTCTTGGCTATGGTGAACAGCTCTGGTGTGCTGAAGCTGGCGGCCACGGTCTGGCCTTCCTCCACCGACTTCGACAGTACGACGCCGTCTATTGGCGAGGTGATGGTGGCATAGCCAAGGTTGGTTTGTGCCTTGGCCACCGACTCTTTCGATGTGGCCACCGTCTGCAGTGCCTTGTCGTACGACAGGCGTGCGTTTTCAAAGTCGTCGGCGCTCACGAGGCCTTTGTCGTAAAGGGTCTTGTAGCGGCGGTAGTTGTCGGTTTCGTATTTCAGCGTGCTTTGTGCGCTGGCAAGGTTGGCCTTGGCCGTGTTGAGCTCGCTTATGAGGTTGGTCTTGTCGAGTTCGGCTATTATCTGTCCTTTTTTCACTATGCTGTTGTAGTCAACGTACAGCTTGTTGACGATGCCCGACACCTGTGTACCCACGCTCACCGACGTCACCGGCTCGATGGTGCCTGTGGCCGTCACGCTGTTCTGTATGTTGGTTTTCTGCGCCTTTTCGGTGCTCAGCTCTATCTGCAGGTCTTTCTTGCTGCCTGACAACAGCCATGTCGCAACGGCTATCACGATTATGGCCCCTGCTATATACCATATTTTGCTAATCTTTTTCATTGTTCGAATGTTGTTATGATGTTATTTTTGTCTTGTGTTGACTGCGTTTTCAGTCGTTTTCCCCCCTTAGTTCAGTTCGCCGCCATTATAGAATTTCAGCAGCTGAATGTCGAGAATGGTCATGTACTTGCTTTGCAGCATGTTTTGCTGTGCCGTCACGAGGTTGTTCTTGCCCGTCATCAGCTCTACTATGTTTTTCAATCCCAAGCGGAACTGCTCGCTCAGCAGGTCGTAGCTGGCCTGCATGCTCTCTACGCTGGCCTCAGCGGCCTTGAATTTCTGCTGATTGGTGTTGGCGTCCAGCCAATAGCCTTCGATGGTGCTCCACAGCGTCTTTCGCTTGTCCTGAAGGTCGAGGTCGGCGTCAATTACGGCCAGTTTGGCCTTGTTGACGCTGGTTTTTGTGGCGCGGTTGTCGAATATTGGCACACTTAGCGACAGTCCAGCCGTGACGTCGAAGTTGGTCTTGAGCTGATAGTCCCAGTTGTTTGAGTTCATCGATGTGGTGCTTGTACCCATTCCGGCGTTCATGCTCAGCTGTGGCATTTTGCCTGCCTTGGCTATCTTCACTCCTATCTTCTGGCTTTCTATGGCCAGCAGTCCGCTTGCTATTTCGGGTCGTTGCAGCAGTGCGTTCTCATATACGCCCTGCAGCGAAGGAATGTCTTCGAGTGCCTTCTCGTTGCTTTCTTCGGGAATGTAGATGTCAAACTCGTCGGTGTTCTGAAGCTCCAGTATTTGCTTCAGCTGCAGTTTTGCCTTGGCCACTTCGGCTTGGGCGTTCACTATGTTGTATTCGTCCTGTTTAGTTTGGGCTGTGAGCTGTGCGAGGTCGGCCTTCGACATTTTTCCCACTTCCACCATCTCACGTCCGCGCTCTTCGTTTTTCTGACTTGTTTTATGGCTTTGCCTGTTTACGTTTATCGCCTCGTTCAGATAAAGTATTTGCACGTAAAGGTTGGCTATCTGCTCCTTCAGTTGGTTGGCGTTGGTGGCCGAGTCGAGTTCAGCTTTTTCGGCCGTCATTTTGTTCTGTTTCAGAGTGTTGCGGTTCTTGTTGCCGTTCCACACGGTCCACTGCGCATTCACCGAATAGCTGCCGTTGTAGTAGGTCTTGCTCACTCTGTTGGCCACTGTTCCGTTAGCCACGGTGCTGATGCCCGATTCGTTCCATGGTCGCCATCCAAACGACTGGTTGGTCGATGCGCTCAACGAAGGCAGCAGTGCAGCTTTGGCTTGCTCTACATCTTCTTTCGACGAAAGGATGCTCACCTGATTCTTTTTCAGCGTGATGTTGTTGGCGAGCGCATGTCTGATACAGTCGTCGAGTGTCCATTTGCTGTTGGTCGTCTGCTGTGGTGCCGTCTCGGCCGTCGGCGTCGTTTCCTGTGCCGACATTGCTGCTGGTGGCAGGAGCAACGACATTAAAAATAAGTATTTCCTCATATTAGTTCAGTTTTGTCGGTGCAAAGTTGGCAATAAATCGGGAAATAACAAAATATAATAGATATTTGCAGTGTCTTAGTAGAACTTGGAGCAGTTTTTTTCTTGACGTATGCAATAGGTTTCAGTTTCATTAACTAAAAAAGAAGTAGGAGAGCAACCGAAGCTACTCTCCCACTTCTTTCAGTCGTGCAATGTATTTGCCGAGAATGTCAAACTCGATGTTCACCTTACTGCCCACCTTGATGTCGTGGAAATTGGTGTGTTCAAAGGTATATGGAATGATGGCCACCTGGAACGAGTCCTTCGTTGGCGAACACACCGTAAGCGACACGCCGTTGACGGTTACGCTGCCTTTGTCAACGGTGAAGTAGCCGCGGCGCGCCATGTCCTTGTCGTATTCGTAGGCGAAGGTGAAGTATTTGCTGCCGTTGGCGTCCTTGATGTCGGTGCAGGTGGCTGTCTGGTCAACGTGTCCCTGTACGATGTGGCCGTCGAGCCTTCCGTTCATTATCATCGAGCGTTCAACGTTCACTCTGTCGCCCACCTTCAGCTCTCCAAGGTTGCTGCGGTCGAGCGTTTCCTTCATTGCGGTCACTACGTATTGGCCGTCTTCTATCTTTACTACCGTCAGGCATACGCCGTTGTGGGCTACGCTCTGGTCGATTTTGAGTTCATCTACAAACGAGCATTTCAGGGTAATGTCGATGTTGTCGCGGTCGTGGGTAATGGCCGTAACGGTTGCGTATTCTTCTATGATTCCGGAAAACATATATAATTAAAATTAAGTGAAAAAGATGGACCGTACCTGGAGATGATGAAAACTCCTTATTAAATAAGGTATGGGCGACTCCCTGTCTTTGTAATCCACCGGCCTTATGGCTATCTTGCGACTGTGGCCCGCCATCGGCAAGGGAAGACTGCCCGGTTTTCTGAATTTATTTGATGAGTATCCCGATCTTTCAGATACGGTCCTAATTTGTAAATGCAAAGTTAATGCTTTATTGTAATATATGCAATAAATTGTGCTTTTTTTTAATGTTTTTTAGTTTACTTTCCTCTTTTGCTTCCACAGCATAAAGCTTATGCCTATGATGACGAACAGGAGCATGTAAATCCATATTGCCGACGACGAGAGCAGGAAGGGCTGGGGTATGACTATCTCGATGGACTTTTCGTCGTATTTGTCGGGCAGTTCCAAAAGTGACGCCCTTATCCTAAGGGTGTATTTGCCTGAAGGTATGTTTGAGAAGCTGACCGTGCGGTCTTTGCCCACCTGGTGCCACTGGCTGTCGTAGCCTTCCAGCTTGTACTGGTAGTGTACCCTGTGCTGCAGCTGATGGTTGAGCGAGGCAAACCTGAAGGAGAACACGGCTTCGTTGTCGGGCAACTCTACACGCTTGGCCTCGGGCACGTAGTAGTCGAACGTGTCGTTGAGGCGTGGCGACATCAGTTCGTCGTTGTAGAAAAAGTCGGTAATGCTCAGTTTCAGCATTGTGGCACCTGAGCCTACGAGTTTTCGCTTATCTACAAAATAGTAGCCGTCCTGAGTGCCGAACACGATGTGGTCGTGCATGGTGGTTACGGCGGCGCCCTCTGAGCAGATGCAGTCGTCAACGCCGTCCTGTATGGTGAAGGTGCTCAGGATGTTGCGTTTGGTGTCGAACGAGCAGAGCACATGGTCGGTGGCAAACCACACGTTGTTGGTCTTGTCGAACGTGATGCTCTTTATTTCTTCCGAAGGCAGGCCTTCTCTGTTGCCGAACGTGTCAAACCTGAAGTTGCCGTTGTCGTTGGTGTTTAGGCATCGGCTCAGTCCACCGCCGTTGGTGCCCACCCACATGTTGCCTTGAGGGTCGCACTTCAGTTCAATTATGTCCTTGCTGTTGAGGTTGTATTCCACCTCTTCGTTGTCTTCCAGCTGCGTCAGCTTTACCATGTTGCCCCGCTTTTGCAGTATGAGTATGCCGTCGGTGGTGCCCGCCCACACTCGTCCGCGCTTGTCGAGTGCCAGTGTCCTCACCTTTTTATATTCGTTCATGGGGTAGTGGTGCAGCACGTTGTTGCAGTTGACTATTATCTCTTTGCCGTTCTTGTCTTTCGTCAGTATGTTCACTCCACCGCCGTAAGTGGCTATCCAGATGTTGCCTTCCTTGTCCTCCTGGGTGCAGTAGGCGTTGTCGTCGTTCAGCCAAAGGGCTTTTGTGGCGTCGGCCTTGTAGCGTTTGAAGCTGAATCCCTGCGGCGTTGGCGTCATTTTTATCAGTCCTGTGCCCTTGGTGCTTATCCAGTAGCTTCCGGCCTTGTCCTTGTTTATGCCGTATATTCGTCCGAAGTCGCCTGTTCCGCCCACGTCGTTTATGTATCTCTTGTTTTTCCCGTCGGTTATCATCAGCATGCCGTGCTTGTTGCCGACGAGCACCTGCCGGCGTTCACGGTCGTAATACATGGCCCTTATTTCATTCTTGTTTTCTTCGCTCGCCCCCTCGTAAATGGGCAGGCGCAAAATCTTCTTTTTCAGTATCTCGAGCTTTTCCAGTCCCTTGCGGCTGGTGGCTTCCCATATCACTCCCTCGGGCAGGGCCAGGAACGCGGCCAGTGTGTTCGACATTTCCCATGGGTTGAGCGGGTTGTTGTGGAAATACTCTATCTCGTCGGTTTCGCGGTTGTAGTAGCCGAATCCGCCGTGGTTCATGTTCACCCACACGGTGCCGTCCACTTCTTCCACGTGGGCCGTGTGCTGGTCGTATTCGGGCACTGTCACTATCTGCTGGTAGTCTTTGGTGGTGCCCGTCGAGGTGTCAAGGCGCGAAATGCCCTGCTTGTCGTTGGCATACCATATCGAGCCTTTCGAGTCTTTGAATATGGTGCGTATCGTCTCCGACGTTTCGAGCAGCACCTTTGGTTCCTGGCCGTACGAGCATTCCAGTATCTTTCCCGATTCGGTGCCTGCATAGATGTTGTATCCGTTGGAGTACATGCAGGTTATCGACTCGTCTTCAAGCATTCCTGCGGCGTTTATCAACTCGTTGCCCGAGCTGAGCTGGTGAATGCCCTTGTTGGTGCCCACCCAAAGGTCGTCCTTGTAGCCCTCGACTATCGAGGTGGCCTTCAGCTGCTGTGTGGTGATGAGCTGTCTTGATATTCCGTTTTTTGTAGTCCTCAGCCGGTAAATGCCTATGCCGTCCATCAGTGCCAGGATGTCGCCGTTGTGGGTTGTCGTGAGCTTGTGCGACGACCTGAGGTCCTTATATCCCATGATGTCGGTCCATGGATTGATGATGCGGTCGGTAGAGCGGTCGAGCATGAACACCCTTCCGTCATACATCCTCATCCATACGTTCTGCATGCCGTCGATGGTGAGGTCGCTGATGCGGTTGTGCAGCAGCGGCACACGGCTTTGGCCTCCGGTCTTGTAGTTGAAGAAGTTGAAACCGTCGAAGCGCGACAGTCCGTTCCATGTAGCTATCCAGATATAACCATATCCGTCCTGCTTTATGTCTGAAACGGCGTTGGAACATAGTCCGTTTTCGGTGGAATAGTGGGATAGTGAGGCCTGGAATTGTTGGCTGAATACTGACGGCGCTGACACTACTGCCAACGCTATAGCCAACAAGCTCCGTTGTATGTACGATTTAAAGTTCATAGGTGTTAGTATTGGGTGGTGGTGCCTGAAATGTGGGCTGCGGGTGACGTCCCAATGTGTCTGTCCCCGCAGCCTTGGCTTATCAATAGCTTCTTGCAATTATCACTCTGCACTTTGCAGGCTTTCCGCTCACCATGTCGGTGCCCGGTGTCTGCTCGTAGGCGAAAGGCACGCAGCGGATGGTGGCCTGTGTCTCTTCCTTAATCTTGGCCTCGGTTTCGGCGGTGCCGTCCCAGTGGCAGAGGAAGAAGCCTCCGTTCTTTATGCGCTCCTTGAATTCTTCGTAGTTGTCGCACTCATATACGCGCTCGTCGCGGTATTTGCGTGCCTTCTCGAATATGTTGTCCTGAATGTCGTCGAGCAGCTTCTCTACGTAGTCGGCAATGCCTTCAAGCTGCACCGTCTCCTTTTCAAGAGTGTCGCGGCGCATCACCTCGATGGTGCCGTTTTCGAGGTCGCGGGCGCCAAGCACGAGGCGCACGGGAACACCCTTCAGCTCGTAGTCGGCAAACTTGAAGCCCGGACGCTTGTTTTCTGCGTCGTCATACTTCACGCTGATGCCCTTCTTCTTCAGCTCGTCAACGATGGGCTGCACCTTGTCGCTGATTTGCTGAAGCTGTTCGCCGCCCTTCGATATAGGTATGATGACCACCTGAATAGGTGCGAGGCGCGGTGGCAGCACAAGTCCGTTGTCGTCCGAGTGGGTCATGATGAGCGCACCAATGAGGCGTGTAGAAACGCCCCACGACGTTGCCCAAACGTATTCGGGCTTGTTGTCCTTATTAAGATATGTCACGTCGAAGGCCTTTGCGAAGTTCTGTCCGAGGAAGTGGCTTGTGCCGCTCTGCAGGGCCTTTCCGTCCTGCATCATGGCCTCGATGGTGTAGGTGTCGAGGGCACCGGCAAAACGCTCCGTCTCGCTCTTCACTCCCTGAAGCACCGGCACTGCCATCCACTTCTCGGCAAACTCGGCATACACCTTCAGCATCTTCTGTGCCTCTTCCTCGGCCTCCTCGCGTGTGGCGTGTGCCGTGTGGCCTTCCTGCCAGAGGAACTCCGAGGTGCGGAGGAACGGACGCGTGCGCATTTCCCAACGCATCACGTTGCACCACTGGTTGCACATAAGTGGCAGGTCGCGCCACGACTGAATCCAGTTTTTGTATGTATTCCAGATGATGGTCTCCGAAGTGGGACGTATTATCAGCTCTTCCTCGAGACGTGCAGAAGGGTCAACCTCAACGCCGCTCTTGTCTTCCTTGGCCTTCAGGCGATAGTGGGTCACCACGGCACACTCCTTGGCGAAGCCTTCCACGTGTTCGGCCTCGCGCGAGAGGAACGACTTTGGTATGAGCAGAGGGAAGTAGGCGTTCTGCACTCCTGTTTCCTTGAACATTGAGTCGAGCTGGCGCTGCATCTTCTCCCAAATAGCATAGCCGTATGGCTTTATCACCATGCAGCCTCTGACGGCAGACTGTTCTGCCAAGTCGGCCTTTACAACCAGGTCATTGTACCACTGGCTGTAGTTGTCGGCCCTTTTTGTCAAATCCTTTAATTCTTTTGCCATTTTTGTATTTGATGTTTGTCTAATATTTTGTGCAAAGGTACAAAAAATATTTAATTATGTATGTACAAAAAGGTAAAAAAATGATAAGGCGGCAAAATAACTCGCGTTTTTCTTCGCCGAATGGTTTTTTTGCATTAACTTTGCACCCGAAAACTCATAGAATTAATATAAACCAACAAAGATTATTTTAAACATGAAAAAGATTAAATTGTTCACATTGGCTTTGTGCCTTGGTATTGTCCTGTCAGGTTGCAACAACACTCAGAAGGGTGCTGCCATAGGCACTGGTGGCGGTGCGCTGCTGGGCGCCATCGTTGGCAAGCTGGCCGGCAACACTGCTGTGGGTGCCGTGGTAGGCGGTGCTGTAGGAGCTGGTGCAGGTGCACTCATCGGAAAGAAAATGGATAAAGCAAAGGCTGAAGCCGAAAAAGTCAATAACGCTCAGGTAGAGTCGGTTACTGACGCCAACGGACTGCAGGCCGTAAAGGTTACATTCGACTCGGGCATACTGTTCGAGACAGGCAAGGCCGACCTCTCTGCTGCGGCCAAGTCGTCGCTCCAGGAGTTCTCGCAGGTGCTCAAGAACAACTCTGCTTGTGACGTCGCCATTCAGGGCTATACCGACAACACTGGCTGGAAGAACAGCACTGCCGCTCAGAGCGCCGAGA
Source organism: Prevotellaceae bacterium (assembly GCA_029218445.1). Lineage (GTDB taxonomy): Bacteria > Bacteroidota > Bacteroidia > Bacteroidales > Bacteroidaceae > Prevotella. Next base: position 28,641 of record JAQXRI010000051.1, read on the forward strand.
AGAACAAGGCCCTCTCGCTCGACCGCGCTACTTCGGTTTCGTCTTATCTTCAGGCTCTTGGCGTTGCCGCTGCACAAATCAAGGCCGTTGAGGGATTTGGCGAGGAGAACCCTGTAGCCGACAATTCCACTGCCGCAGGCAAGGCACAGAACCGTCGCGTTGAAGTTTACATGTATGCAAGCCAGGAGATGATTAAGGCTGCAGAGAATGGCACTTTGAATTAATACGCGATGATTATTGCCAATATTCTTCTACGAAGGATAAGAATAGTTTTACAATGGGTGGTGGTAGCCTTCTTTGGCTCCACCATTCTTGCTGTTGTGGCCTTAAGGTTTGTGCCTGTTTATTTCACGCCTTTGATGTTCATTCGCCTCGGACAGCAGATTACTGAAGGCAAGACGTTGAAGATGCACCACCATTGGGTGCCGCTCGACCAGATGTCGCCATCGCTGCCCGTTGCCGTCATGGCCAGCGAAGACCAGCGTTTCATGCAGCATCACGGCTTTGACTTCAAGGCCATCGAATATGCCGCCAAGCGCAACATGACGCAAAAGAACAAGCCGAAGCTGGGAGCCAGCACCATCAGTCAGCAAACGGCGAAGAACGTGTTTCTATGGCCTGGCCGCACTTGGGTGCGCAAGGGCCTTGAGGCTTATTTCACCAGCCTCATAGAAATAATGTGGAGCAAGCAGCGCATAATGGAAGTATATCTCAACTCGATAGAAATGGGCGATGGCATCTACGGTGCCGATGCCGTGGCCGAATATCACTTCGACTGCGAGGCAAAGGACCTGTCACGGGCGCAGTGCGCCCTGATAGCCGCCACCTTGCCCAATCCGCGCAAGTTCAGCTCGGCCAATCCCTCGGCCTACATGCTGAAACGCCAGCGTCAGATAATGCGACAGATGAAGTCCATACCCGTTTTCCCAAAAGAAGGACACGACAAATGACGTCATGCGTGGGTGTGGTTAACAAGTTGCCAAGTTAACGGGTTAACGAGGTGTCAACCCCCATGTACAACTAAAAAAAGGAAGGCCGCATGGGCTTCGTGGTGAAGCTTCAAGTGCAGTCTTCCTTTTTTTTCAATTATCCTTATACAATCTGTTTTACCCTCATTGTGAAGTAAATAACCTAATGAGTCTTTTTCTTTGATATTAATTCCATTGAAAGCCAAAAAAATGCTAATGTCAACCAAATCAAATACCAAATAACTAAAAACCAAAACTAAAAATACTACTATTACATGAATAAGTCGAAGCTGCGAATCACTTCGTCGCTTTTGACGGTGCAAAGGTAAACCGAAAAAATGAAATGGACAGCATAACTTGACCATTAACTGTATTTCATACACCAATTATTGACTAATGTCAATTAAGTGTGCAAAGAACGGCATTTTTCATATTTATAACTAATGTATGAGGTGAAAAGTTTGTTCAGTTCGGAAAAAAATAGTAATTTTGCAGCGCAAAAATGAAAAAACATATAATAAACAATGATAACAGTCACAAATCTTGCTATTCAGTTTGGTAAGAAAGTCCTTTATAAGGACGTAAACCTCAAATTCACAAACGGCAACATCTACGGAGTAATCGGTGCCAACGGCGCCGGTAAGTCAACTTTGCTCAGAGCCATCAGCGGCGACCTGGAGCCTAACAAGGGTTCGGTTGAACTGGGTCCGGGCGAGCGCCTTTCGGTGTTGGAACAGGACCACTTCAAATACGACGAGTACAGCGTAAGGGACACGGTGCTCATGGGACACCAGCCCCTTTGGCAGAACATGAAGGAGCGCGAGGCTCTGTATATGAAGCCCGACTTCAATGAAGAAGACGGAATAAAGGTAGCGGAACTTGAAGACAAGTTTGCGCAGATGGACGGCTGGAACGCCGAGAGCGACGCCGACCAGATGCTGTCGAACCTTGGAATAAAGGAAGACTTGCACGACAAGATGATGAGCGAACTGTCGAACAACGAGAAGGTGCGCGTGATGCTGGCAAAGGCGCTGTTCGGACATCCCGACAACCTCCTGCTCGACGAGCCTACCAACGACCTCGACCTCGACACCGTGATGTGGCTTGAGGAATATCTGAGCAATGTCGAGCAGACTGTGCTCGTAGTAAGCCACGACCGCCACTTCCTCGACGCCGTATCGACTCAGACTGTCGATATCGACTTTGGCAAGGTAACTGTATTTGCAGGCAACTACTCGTTCTGGTACGAGAGTTCACAGTTGGCCCTTCGCCAGGCACAGAACCAGCGACAGAAGGCCGAGGAAAAGCGCAAGGAGCTTGAGGAGTTCATTCGCCGCTTCTCTGCCAACGTGGCAAAGAGCAAGCAGACGACATCGAGAAAGAAGATGCTCGAAAAGCTCAACGTAGAAGAGATACGTCCTTCGTCAAGAAAATATCCGGGAATCATATTCCAAATGGAACGTGAACCAGGAACGCAGATACTCGAAGTGGAAGGACTCAAGGCTGTTGAACCCGACGGAACAGTGCTGTTTGACAATGTGAGCTTCACCATAGAAAAGGGACAGAAGACAGTGTTCCTCAGCCACAATCCAAAGGCAATGACGGCTCTGTTTGAGATTATCAACGGCAACCGCAAGCAGGATGCCGGCGATTACAAGTGGGGTGTGACCATCACAACGGCCTATTTGCCGCTCGACAATACCAGCTTCTTCGACAGCGACCTCAACCTTGTTGACTGGCTGAGCCAGTATGGCAAGGGCAATGAGGTGCTCATGAAGAGCTATCTCGGCAGAATGCTGTTCAGGGACGAGGACGTAATGAAGAAGGTGAACGTGCTCTCGGGAGGCGAGAAGATGAGATGCATGATAGCACGCATGCAGCTGAAAAACGCCAACTGCCTCATTCTCGACACTCCTACCAACCACCTCGACCTTGAGAGCATCCAGGCTTTCAACAACAACTTGATGCAGTTTAAGGGCAACATCATCTTTGCCAGCCACGACCACGAATTTATTCAGACGGTGGCCGACCGCATCATTGAGCTGACCCCAAAGGGCACCATCGACAAGCTCATGGAGTACGACCAGTATATCTATGACGAGCAGATAAAGGAACAAAAGGCAAGAATGTATGCTCAAGACTAATGTAAGGCGTGCTTTTGGCACGCTTTTTGCAGGAAAAAGAGTAGAACATAAAATTAAAACGGCAATGGAAGAGAATAAGAACATCCAAGAAGAAGAAATAAAGCAGGATGCTGAAAAAACGGCTGAAGAAGCCGCAGCACAGGCAGAGAATTCAGAAAACACAGAGAATTCTGAGAATGTTGAAAACACTGAGAATGCCGAAGCGTCAGAGAAAGACCCTTTAGAGGAGGCCAACAGGCAGATAGAGGAGCTGAAGGACAAGTATCTGCGCTCGGTTGCTGAATTTGACAACTACCGCAAGCGTACGCTGAAGGAAAAGGCCGAACTCATACTCAATGGTGGCGAAAAGGCCATAAGCGCCATGTTGCCCGTGATTGACGACATGGAGCGAGCCATCGAAAATGGCGGCAAGACCGACGACCCCCAGGTGTTGAGGGAAGGCATGGACCTCATTTACAGCAAGATGATGAAGGTGCTTGAGACTCTCGGAGTAAAACCAATAGAAACTGAAAATGCCGACTTTGACACCGACGTTCACGAGGCTATTGCCATGGTGCCGGGCATGGGCGACGACAAGAAGGGCAAGGTGCTCGACTGCGTAATGCGTGGCTATAAGCTGAACGACAAGGTGATTCGTCATGCCAAAGTGGCAGTTGGGCAGTAAAAAATAATTTTTAACTGAAATGGCAAAGAGAGACTACTATGAGGTGCTTGGCGTTGAGAAAAGCGCCTCAGAAGATGAAATTAAAAAGGCTTACCGCAAGATAGCCATAAAATACCACCCTGACAGAAACCCCGGCAACAAGGAAGCCGAGGAGAAGTTTAAGGAGGCGGCTGAGGCATACGATGTGCTTCACGACCCGCAAAAGCGTCAGCAATACGACCAGTTTGGTTTTGCAGGCCCCGGTGGGGCAGGAGGCTTCGGAGGATTTGGCGGACAGAGCATGAACATGGACGACATCTTCTCGATGTTTGGCGACATCTTCGGCGGACATGCCGGTGGCTTCGGTGGATTTGGAGGCTTTGGTGGCGGACAACGCCGACCACAGCAGCACAGAGGAAGCGACCTGCGCCTGAAGGTGAGGCTGACACTGCAGGAGGTGGCCACTGGCGTTACCAAGAAGTTCAAGGTGCGCAAGGATGTTGTGTGCTCTCACTGCCACGGAACAGGCTCGGAGGATGGCAACGCTACCGAAACTTGTCCTACATGCCATGGCTCAGGTGTGATTTCCCACACCACTCAGAGCATATTCGGCATGATGCAGACTCAAGGCGTTTGCCCCACTTGCGGTGGCGAGGGCAAGGTGATAAAGAACAAGTGCCACCACTGCAATGGCTCAGGAGTGGAGAAAGGCGAGGAAGTGGTTGAGATAAACATTCCAGCCGGTGTGGCCGAAGGCATGGTAGTGAACGTGCCAGGAAAGGGAAACGCTGGACGCAGAAACGGCATAACGGGCGACATCCAGGTGTTTATCGAGGAAGAGCCAAGCGACACATTCGTTCGCGACGGCAACGACCTTATATATAATCTTCTGCTCGACTTCCCGACGGCTGCCTTGGGAGGCAATGTTGAGATTCCAACCATAGAAGGAACAAAACTGAGAGTGAAGATTGATGCCGGCACACAGCCGGGCAAGACGCTCCGACTGAGGGCGAAAGGACTGCCTGCCGTGCAGGGATATGGCAACGGAAAGGGCGACCTCGTTGTAAACATCAGCATTTATGTGCCGAAGACATTGTCGCGCGACGAGAAGAAGGCATTGGAAAAGATGAAGGACAGCGACAACTTCCAAGGCGATGCTGCAACGAAACGCTCCATCTTCCAGCGATTCAGAAACTATTTCAATTAAATACCTTAAAGTGGGGTAGAGGAGAGTGGAAACAACCATTCTCCTCTATCTTTTTTTTCAAACATCATTATGACTTATCAAGAAACGACCCAATTTCTGTTCTCTCAGCTGCCCATGTTTGAACGACAGGGAAAGGCGGGATACAAAAGTGGACTTGACAATACTCTTACGCTTGACGAACATTTCGGACATCCACACCGCAACTTCAAGACCATCCACGTGGCAGGCACCAACGGCAAAGGCTCGTGTTCGCACACCATAGCGGCACTGCTCCAGGCCAATGGGCTGAAGGTTGGCTTATACACATCGCCCCATCTTGTAGATTTCCGTGAACGCATAAGGGTCAATGGCCTGTGTATCAGCGAACAATATGTAGTTGACTTTGTAGAGGAAAACAAGCCGTTCTTCACTCCGCTGCATCCGTCTTTCTTTGAGCTTACCACGGCTTTGGCCATTAAATACTTCAGCGAGCAGAATGTTGACATAGCTGTAATTGAAGTAGGACTGGGAGGGCGGCTCGACTGTACAAACATCATTACTCCTATTCTGTCGGTCATTACCAACATCAGCTTCGACCACACGCAGTTTCTTGGCAACACTCTTGCCAGCATAGCACGCGAGAAGGCAGGTATTATTAAAAGAGGTGTGCCTGTGGTGGTGGGCGAGTCGGACAACGAAACCCGCCCCGTGTTTGAGCAAGTGGCAAGTGACAACGATGCGCCATTGCTTTTTGCCGACGATTGCAGCGAAATCTTATCATGCAGGCACAACTCAACAGGCGGCATGGAATACGTAACGCGACATTATGGCACACTGACAGGATGTCTCACTGGCAGTTACCAAAGCAAAAACACCAACACCATACTTGCCGTTTACCGACAACTGCAGGCGCTTGGCGTTGTGGCCGACAACGTGCAATTGCTTCAGGAGGCACTTGAGAATGTAGTTGACGCAACGGGACTGAACGGACGATGGCAAGTAGTGGGCCAAAGGCCAAAGGTGGTTTGCGACACCGGACACAATAAGGCGGCTTGGCAGTACTTGGGACCGCAGTTGAATGCTGTCGAATGCGCCACAATGCACATCGTTTTTGGCATGGTTGACGACAAAGACATCAATTCAGTAGCCGAAATGCTTCCAAAACGTGCAAAATACTATTTTACGCAAGCCGACAGCCACAGGGCGCTTAAAGCAGACGCTGTGGAGGCAATATGCCGTGAAAAAGGACTTGTAGGAAATAGCTATATGTCTGTAAAAGAAGCATATACAGCAGCCATGACCAATGCCTCACCCAGCGATTTTGTCTTTGTTGGAGGCAGTAGTTATGTGGTGGCCGACTTCCTGTCAAAGTGCTTTTAGTTGTTTTTAACAATTCGTTAAACGTTTTTTTTGTTGATTATTTTGCCAGTGTTGTTTTTTTTTAGTTACTTTGCAGTCAAGTAGTAAACAATTAGTAATAACTAAAAACATCGGATTATGACAAGCACAACAGAAAATGCGAATTTGTGTGGTCTGAATCGTAAAGATTTCCAGACCACAATCAACGGCAAAAAGACCGACTTATACATACTCAGAAACCGTAAGGGTTACGAAGTTGCCATCTCCAACTACGGTGGCGCCATCGTTGCAATAATGGTTCCTGACAAGGACGGAAAGGTTGCCAATGTCATTCAAGGCTTTGACAGCATTCAGGCACTTGTAGAAACTGACGAGATTTACCGTTCAACGCTTATTGGTCGCTATGGCAACCGTATTTGCAAGGGTAAGTTTACACTTAACGGCAAAGACTACCAGTTGGCCACCAACGACGGTCCAAACCACTTGCATGGTGGTATAAAGGGATTCAACGTTCGTGTATGGGATGCAAGACAGATGGGTCCGCGTTCATTGGCTCTCAACTATACTTCCGCTTACGGCGAAGAGGGTTTCTCGGGCGAAATGAAGGTGACGGTCGAATTTACATTCACCGACGACAACGAGCTGGTGATTGAATATCTCGCCACTACCAACAAGAAGACGATAGCTTGTCTTACACACCATGCGTTCTTCTCATTGACCGGCATCGCCAATCCAACGGCAACCATCGAGAATCAAATTTGTGAAATCAACGCCGACTTCTATCTGCCCATCGACAACACAAGCATTCCTACAGGCGAGATACTCAAGGTCAGCGGCACTCCATTCGATTTCACCCAGCCAAAACCATTTGGTCAGGACATCGACGCCGACAACGAGCAGATCAAGAACGGTTCGGGATACGACCACAACTATGTGCTCAACAAGAAGGAAGAGGGTGAGCTCAGCTTCGCCGCCAAGATTACCGAGCCTGTAAGCGGCCGTACACTTGAGGTTTACACTACTGAGCCTGGCATGCAGCTCTATACGGCCAACTTCTGTTCGGGCAAGGTAGGTCAGCACGGTGCCACCTTCCCACGCCGTTCGGCAGTTTGCCTCGAGTGCCAGCACTTCCCCGACTCTCCAAACCGTCCTTACTTCCCGTCTGTTGTATTGAGGCCTAACGAGCAGTACAAGCAGAAGACAATCTATAAATTTGGTGTAGAAAAATAAGCAAAAACAATATTTTATCCATGCTCTATATATATTAAATATGTAGGGCATGGATTTGCCGCATATTTTTGCAAACCTCCTAAATAATATTAACAAAATAGCAATAACTTAAAGAAATGAGTCAAAAACAAACACCGAACTACACGTTCGCACTTATCGTTGTGTTCATTGTATGCTTCCTTATCGGTTTTGTAACTACGATGAACAATTCCATGATTCCATTCTGTTCTAAAGCCTTCAACCTTACGGCTCAAGACGGACAGTATGTAAACTCTGCTTTTTATGGTGCCTACCTTCTCGCCATTCCTTTCTCTCTCCTGATGAGCAAGATTGGCTATAAGGGCACGCTTGTGCTTGGCCTTGCCGTGGTGGGTGTAGGATTCGTCATCAACTCTCTTGGCATCAATGCCGCCATTTCAGCCGGCGCCAACGTCTATGCCGTATTCCTCGGCACGATGTGTCTTGTGGCCATGGGTATCGTGATGTTGCAGAACGTAGCCAACCCATACGTTATGGTTCTCGGCTCACCTGAAAAGGGTGCGTTCCGCATGACACTCTCTCAGGCATTGAACTCTGTAGCCACTACCGTTGCGCCTATCTTCATCACACAGATTATCATTGCAGGCAAGACACCTGCTCCAGAGTATGTGCCTGGCCCATATCTTGGTCTTGGTATATTCACTCTCGTGGTATGTGTTATTCTGCTTTTGCTCAAGTTGCCAAAGATTGACGAAGGCAAGCAGGCCGAAGAGGCAGGCGAGCACCGCCAGTATAAGAGCAGCGTGTTCAAGTATCCGCATGTGTGGCTCGGTGCCCTTGGCATTTTCGCTTACATGGGTGTTGAGATTGGCGTGCCCTCGATGCTTAAGTATCGTTTTGAGATTCTGCCTGAGTATGCAGGCGTTGATGTTTCCGACATCGTTACCGGATATCTGTCGTTCTACTGGGGTGGCATGATGGTTGGCCGTTTTGTTGGTGCAGGCATCCTCACCAAGTTTGAGCCACGCAAGCTCCTCACTTCTTGCCTCTGCCTTGGCGCTCTCTGCATTCTGCTCTCATTGCTGTTCTCAAGCAGCATGCTCGGCATTTGGTGTATGCTTGCTGCCGGTTTGTTCCACTCTGTCATGTGGCCATTGATTTTCAATCTTGGTCTTCAGGAGCTTGGTCCTCACACCAAGGCCGCTTCGGGTGTCATCAACACTGGCGTTATTGGTGCAGCTGTGCTGATGCCTCTCATGGGAGCCATCGTTGACATGACTGGTGTCATCATCGCCATGTGCTTCCTGTTTGTATTCTACGCCTACATCATCTGGTTCTGCAACTGGGGCAGCAAGATAGGCTTGAGCTTAAAGTAAAAGAAACATAACTTAATAATAACTATTTAATTACAAATTGTTTATGGATATAGAATTCGTAAGAAGTCGCTTTATTAAGCATTTTGATGGCAAAACAGGTAACGTTTACGCTTCACCTGGTCGTATAAATCTCATTGGCGAGCACACCGACTATAATGGTGGCTTCGTTTTCCCCGGAGCTGTTGACAAGGGCATGATTTGTGAAGTGCGTCCTAACGGCACCGATACCGTTATGGCTTACTCCATCGACCTCAAGGACCGCGTAGAGTTCAAGGTTGACGACCCTCAGGGACCACGCGCCAGCTGGGCACGCTACATCTATGGTGTAGTACAGGAAATGAAGAAGTTGGGCGTTGACGTCAAGGGATTCAACACTGCTTTTGCCGGCGACGTGCCTCTTGGTGCCGGCATGTCTTCATCAGCCGCCCTTGAGAGCTGCTATGCTTATGCACTCAACGACCTCTTTGGCGACAATAAGGTTTCTAAGTGGGATATGGTTCTTGCCGGCCAGGCCACTGAGCACAACTACTGCGGTGTCAACTGCGGTATCATGGACCAGTTTGCAAGTGTATTTGGCAAGGAAGGTTGCCTCATGCGCCTCGACTGCCGCAGCCGTGAGTTTGAATACTTCCCATTCAAGCCCGTCGGCTACAAGTTGGTATTGCTCGACTCTGTTGTTAAGCACGAGCTTGCAGGTTCGCCTTACAACGACCGTCGCAACAGCTGCGAGAACGTAGTGAAGCACATTGCCGCAAAGCATCCTGAGGCAAAGTTCGAAACGCTGCGCGACTGCACATGGGAGCAGCTTGACGAGGTTAAGGCCGAAGTTGGCGACGAGGACTATCGTCGCGCCAAGTTCGTGCTGGGTGAGAAGGACCGCGTACTTGCCGTATGCGATGCCCTCAACGCAGGCGACTATGAGACTGTTGGACAGAAGATGTATGAAACTCACTACGGCTTGTCAAAGGAGTATGAGGTATCTTGCGAAGAACTCGACTACCTCAACGACTTGGCAAAGGAAAACGGCGTAACCGGTAGCCGCATCATGGGTGGTGGCTTCGGTGGCTGTACCATCAACCTTGTCAAGGAGGAAATCTACGACAAGTTCATTGCCGACGCAAAGGAGAAGTTCACAGCCAAGTACGGCCATGCTCCAAAGGTTTATGACGTTGTAATCGGCGACGGTTCACGAAAGCTCTGCTAAACCCACTTTTCAGGTTACAGCGAATATATAAGGGACATATATATAATAGGTAGATGTGTCCCTTTTTTATAAACTCACTTATAGTGTTAATATAAGTGAAATGAGCTTGTTTTTGACCCATGAAAACGTGAAATGCGCCTTGAATAGTGTAAATTTTACACTCTTAACAAAAAAAAACGGCAAAAATGTTTGTTATTTAAAAAAATAGTTGTAATTTAGCGCACAAATTCAGAACAATCCTAAAGTACAACTAAAAACAAACTCATGAAGAGACAGATTAAGGCATCCATCTTTGGTGTAGGAATGCTTGCTATAGCAGCAGCAAGTTGCACCTCTGGTCAGCAGGTAGCCGAGACAGTTTCAGGTCTGAATCCTGCAAAGTTTGATTCTACAATCAATGGTAAGAAAACCGCGTTGTATGTCTTGAAGAACAACAACGGCATGGAAGTGTGCATCACAAACTTTGGTGCCCGTGTCGTATCGCTTGTCGTGCCCGACAAGGACGGCAAGCCTACCGACGTTGTTCTTGGCTATGACAACATTGCCCAGTATGCCGACATTGAGAATTCGCCAAGCGACTTCGGCTCGTCGGTGGGACGTTACGCCAACCGCATCAACCAGGGAAAGATTACGGTAGATGGTCAGGAGTACCAGCTTCCTCAGAACAACTTCGGCCACTGCCTCCACGGTGGTCCTACAGGTTGGATGTATCAGGTGTATGACGCCGAGCAGCCCAACGATTCGACGCTCAAGTTCACCATCGTTTCGCCCGACGGCGACAACAACTTCCCCGGTACCGTAACGGCAGTCACCACTTACACCGTGAAGAGCGACAACACGCTCGACATCACTTGGGAGGCTACCACCGACAAGGAGACAATCATCAATCAGACCAACCACAGCTATTTCAACCTCAACGGCGATCCTTCAAAGCCAGGCATGAACATGGTGCTCTATGTCAATGCCGACAACTACACGCCAGCCGACTCCACCTATATGACGACGGGCGAGATAGCACCTGTTGAAGGCACACCAATGGACTTCCGCAAGGAGCACGCCATCGAAGAGACTATTGTTGACACCACATTCCAACAAATCAAAAATGCTTCAGGCTACGACCACAACTGGTGTCTTAACACTTACAAGGACGGCAAAGGCGACGATACACAAGTTTGTGCATCACTCTACTCTCCTGTTACCGGCATCTTCCTTGAGATGTACACCAACGAGCCAGGTGTTCAGGTTTACACCGGCAACTTCCAGGGCACTGGCGTAAGCTGCAAGCATGGCATAAAGTATCCAAAGCAAGTTTCCGTTTGCCTTGAAAGCCAGAAATACCCCGACTCTCCAAACAAGAAGGACTGGCCTCAGCCTTACCTCAAGCCAGGTGAGAAGTACTACAGCCATTGCGCCTACAAGTTCTCGGTGAAATAAATACGAATAATAAAAACTTAATCAAATAATTTAGAAAACAATGAATTGGACATCAACAGAATTTATCTGGCTTGACTGGACTGTACTCGCCATAGGTATTGTAGGCGTAGTATGGGCTGTTTGGAGAGCGATTGTTAAGGACAAGCAGTCGCAGAAGGGCGAAGACTCATCAGCCTACCTCTTTGGTAAGGGTGAGCCTTGGTATGTAATCGGTATGGCTATCTTTGCCGCCAACATCGGCAGTGAGCACCTCGTAGGCCTCGCAGGCACAGGTGCCAAGAGTGGTGTGGGTATGGCCCACTGGGAGATGCAGGGATGGATGATTCTCATCCTCGGTTGGCTTTTCGTGCCGTTCTATCAGCTTCTCATCAACAAGATGGGCAAAATCATCACCATGCCCGACTTCCTGAAGTTCCGCTACACTCAGCGCACAGGTTCATGGCTCTCTATCATCACCCTCGTGGCTTACATCCTCACTAAGGTCAGCGTTACAGCCCTTACAGGTGGTATCTTCTTCGAGTATCTGTGGGGTCTTAACTTCTGGGCAGGCGCCATCGGCCTTATCATCCTTACCGCCATCTTCACCGTGTTCGGCGGCATGAAGGGTGTGATGACCCTCTCCACCATTCAGACTCCTATCCTCGTCATCGGTTCGTTCCTCGTGCTCTTCCTTGGTCTTGCCACTCTTGGCGGCGGCAACATCGGCGAAGGTTGGACAAGCATGATGAACTACTGCAACCAGCTCAACAACGGCTACGGAACGACCCACATGTTCCACTGGGAGGCTGGCGACAGCATGTATCAGGAATATCCCGGCTTCGTAGTGTTCATTGGCGCAACCATCATCGGTTTCTGGTATTGGTGTACTGACCAGCACATCGTTCAGCGTGTGCTCGGACAGGTTCCCGGCGAGAGCAACGAGGAGGTTATGAAGCGTGCCCGCCGCGGTACCATCGCCGCCGGTTTCTTCAAGGTGCTTCCTTGCTTCATGTTCCTCATCCCTGGTATGATTGCCGCAGCTTTGGCTGAGCAGGGTTCCATCGAGATGCAGGAGACCGACGCCGCCTTTGCCATCATGGTCAAGAACGTTCTGCCTGCCGGTATCAAGGGTATCGTGACCATCGGTTTCATCTGCGCCCTCGTAGCTTCTTTGGCAGCATTCTTCAACAGCTGTGCGACACTCTTCACCGAGGACTTCTACAAGCCTCTGAAGAAGGGTCTCAGCGAGGAGCACTACGTGTTTGTAGGCCGTGTAGCTACCGTCGTTGTCGTTGTCCTTGGCTTTGCATGGTTGCCCATCATGATGAAGATGGATACTCTCTACAACTACCTCCAGGGCATCCAGTCGCTTTTGGCTCCTGCCATGGTAGCAGTGTTCGCCATGGGTATCTTCTCCAAGAAGATTACTCCTAAGGCAGGTGAATACACCATGATTGTGGGCTTCCTCATCGGTATGGTACGCCTCGTCACCAACGTCATCACCGACACTGGCAAGGCAGCCATGGACGGTGCCTTCTGGGATGCCACCGCATGGTTCTGGCAGACCAACTGGCTCGTGTTCGAGTGCTGGCTGCTTGTGTTCCTCCTCCTCTTCATGGTTGTTGTCAGCTGCTTCACTCCAGCGCCAAGCAAGGAGCAGGTCGATGCCATCACCTTCACCTCCGACTTCAAGAAGTCCATACGTGAGAGCTGGGGCTGGTTTGACATCGTTGGAACACTCGTCGTTATCGGTCTCTGCGCCGCATTCTATGCTTACTTCTGGTAATATTTGAAATCAATTATAACGAATTATTTTTAGAGTCATCGGGCGGGGGTCTCGCCGCAGATTCTCGTCCGATGAATATTCAAGAAACCTTAAAACACCAATTAGAGAGATGACTATATTCTACCAAGAACATCCGAAAGTACTTGTGTCGGTTGACTGCATCATTTTCGGATTCGACGAAGGTCAGTTGCGCATTCTTGTCGGAAGGCGACAGATGGACCCGGGACGAGGCGAGTGGTCGCTGTATGGAGGTTTCGTCAATGCCGACGAGAGCATCGACGAGGCTGCCAACAGGGTGATACTCGAATTGACCGGACTCCGCAATCTTTACATCCGTCAGGTGGGCGCCTTCGGTAGAGTGGACCGTGACCCTGGCGAACGTGTCATCTCCATAGCCTACTATGCCCTCATCAACGTCAAGGACTACGACAAGTCGCTGCAGATGCAGCATGGGGTGGAGTGGGTGAACATCAAGGAAATGCCAGTACTGTATTCCGACCACAACGATATGGTAAGGAGGGCACGGAAGATGATGAGACAGAAAATATCAAGTGAACCGATTGGCTTCAATCTTTTGCCCAACCTGTTCACGCTCACTCAACTGCAAAAGCTTTATGAAGCCGTGATGGGAGAAGAGGTTGACAAGCGCAATTTCAGAAAACGCATCAAGGAAATGGACTTCATAGAGAAGACAGAGCTTATAGACAAGCTGAACTCGAAGCGCGGAGCATCGCTCTACCGTTTCAACCAAAGGGCCTATCACGACGACCCTTACTTTAAACTTTGAATATAAACTTACTCAAATACATACAATTATGTTAGAAGCATTAAAAGAAAAAGTGTTTAAGGCCAACCTCGATTTGGTAAAGCACAATCTTGTGATATTCACATGGGGCAACGTTTCTGGCATCGACCGCGAAAAGGGCCTCGTAGTTATTAAACCTTCAGGCGTCAGCTACGACGATATGAAAGCCTCTGACATGGTGGTTGTTGACCTCGCTACAGGCAAAGTGGTAGAAGGCGACCTCAACCCATCGTCGGACACTCCAACCCACCTCGTCCTCTACCGCACCTTCCCCGAAATAGGCGGTGTGGTTCACACTCACTCTACCTATGCCACCGCTTGGGCTCAGGCCGGCAAGGACATTCCCAACATCGGAACAACCCATGCCGACTACTTCCACGACGACATCCCATGCACCGAGTCAATGACCGAGGCCGAGGTCAAGGGCGACTATGAGCTTGAAACGGGCAACGTCATCGTCAAGCGCATCAAGGACGGCAACATCAATCCAGTCCACACGCCTGGCGTGCTGGTAAAGAACCATGGTCCTTTCTCTTGGGGCAAGGATGCCGACAATGCCGTTTACAATGCCGTTGTTATGGAGCAGGTGGCCAAGATGGCCTTCGTTTCATATTCTGTAAATCCTGAAACGACCATGAATCCTCTTCTCATCGAGAAGCACTTCAGTCGCAAGCACGGTCCCAACGCCTACTACGGACAGAAGAAGAAAGGATAATAAATTATTTAAACAATCATAATTACTAATTAAAAAACTTACAACTATGGTAAAAGCATTTGAAAACTATGAAGTATGGTTTGTTACCGGCGCACAGCTCCTCTATGGTGGCGACGCAGTGGTAGCAGTTGACAGTCATTCTAAAGAAATGGTTGCTGGCTTGAACGATTCAGGCCGCCTTCCTATAAAGGTCGTTTACAAGGGCACGGCAAACTCTTCTGCTGAGGTAGAGGCCATCATGAAGGCTTCTAACAACGACGAGAAGTGTGTCGGCATCATCACATGGATGCACACCTTCTCTCCTGCCAAGATGTGGATTAAGGGTCTGCAGGCTCTGAAGAAGCCATTGCTCCACTTCCACACACAGTACAACGCCGAACTGCCTTGGGACACCATCGACATGGACTTCATGAACCTCAACCAGTCGGCTCACGGCGACATCGAGTTCGGTCACATCTGCAGCCGCATGCGTGTACCACGCAAGGTTGTCGTTGGTCACTGGAAGAGCCCTGAGGCACAGGAGAGCATCGCCGTTTGGTCGCGCGTTGCCGCCGCCGTTGCCGACGCCCACAACGTACGCTGTCTGATGTTCGGTATGAACATGAACAACGTTGCCGTTACCGACGGCGACCGCGTAGAGTTCGAGCAGCGTCTTGGCTACCATGTTGACTACTATCCAGTGTCTAACCTCATGGAATACTGGAAGCAGGTGTCTGACGAAGAGGCCGACGCTCTTGTTGAGGAGTACAAGAAGGCCTACACCATCAAGATTGACGAGTCGGGCGAAGAGGTTTATTGGGAGAAGGTACGTCACGCAGCAAAGGCAGAGGTGGCTCTGCGCCGCGTGCTCAAGGAAGAGGGTGCCACAGCCTTCACCACCAACTTCGACGACCTTGGCGAGGCAGACATCAACGACCCGAACTTCATTGGCTTCGACCAGATTCCAGGCCTCGCTTCTCAGCGTCTCATGGCCGAGGGTATCGGTTTCGGTGCCGAGGGCGACTGGAAGACAGCCTGCCTTTATCGCACACTTTGGGTAATGAACCAGGGTCTGCCAAAGGGATGCTCATTCCTTGAGGACTACACTCTCAACTTTGCCGCCGACTGCACATCATCTCTCCAGAGCCACATGCTTGAGGTTTGTCCTCTCATCTCTGTTGACAAGCCAACCCTTGAGGTTCACTTCCTCGGCATCGGTATCCGTAAGGAGCAGACAGCCCGTCTCGTGTTCACATCAAAGACAGGCAAGGGCATCAAGGCCACCGTTGTTGACCTTGGCAACCGCTTCCGCCTCATCACCAGCGAGGTAGAGTGCATCGAGCCAAAGCCAATGCCAAAGCTCCCTGTAGCCTCTGCACTCTGGGTTCCACAGCCAACCTTCGAGATTGGTGCCGGAGCATGGATTCTTGCCGGTGGTACTCACCACAGCGCCTTCTCTTACGACGTTACAGCCGAGTACTGGGAAGACTTCGCCGAGATTGTGGGCATCGAGTATGTCAACATCGACAAGGACACCACCATCACTGGCTTCAAGAACCAGCTCCGCAACAATGAGGTTTACTACATGTTGAACAAGGCGTTGAGATAATTTAATTTGGGGAGTTATAATAAGGAGTTATAATGGGGAGTTATAATTGGAAGTTATAATTGGAAGTTATAATTGGAAGTTTAAATTGGAAGTTGTAATTGGAAGTTACAATTGGAAGTTATAATGGGAAGTTATAATGGGCCGTATGTTCTATAGAATGACATTTGGCTCTTCATAACTCCCCTTCATAACTCCCCTTCATAACTCCCCAAAATACCTCCCCTACAAAATAAAGAATTATGACCGCAAAAGAAACTATACAACAGGGTAAGGCCATTCTCGGCATCGAGTTTGGCTCAACCCGCATCAAGGCAGTCCTCATCGACCAGGAGAACAAGCCTATAGCACAAGGTAGCCACGAATGGGAAAACCAGCTTGTTGACGGACTGTGGACATACAGCGTCGAGGCCATTTGGTATGGCTTGCAGGACTGTTATGCCAACCTCCGCAAGGAAGTGCTGGCCAAGTATGACTGCGAAATAGAAATACTTGCCGCCATCGGCTTCTCAGCCATGATGCACGGCTACATGGCCTTCAACAAGGACCAGAACATCCTCGTGCCATTCCGCACTTGGCGCAACACCAATACGGCAAAGGCAGCAGCCGAATTGTCAGAACTTTTCGTTTACAACATTCCTCTGCGCTGGAGCATTTCCCACCTCTACCAGTGCATCCTCGACAACGAGGAGCACGTTGCCGACATCGACTTCATCACCACTCTTGCCGGCTACATCCACTGGCAGGTGACAGGCGAGAAGGTGCTGGGCATCGGCGACGCATCGGGCATGCTCCCCATCGACCCTACCACACGCGACTATTCAGCCGAAATGGTAAGCAAGTTTGACAAGCTCGTCGAGCCAAAGGGCTTCTCGTGGAAGCTGCTCGACATCCTGCCAAAGGTGCTGCTCGCAGGCGAGAATGCCGGATTCCTCACAGCCGAAGGTGCCAAGAAACTCGACATCTCTGGCCATCTCAAGGCTGGCATACCAGTATGTCCTCCTGAGGGCGACGCAGGCACGGGCATGGTTGCCACCAATGCCGTAAAGCAGCGCACGGGTAACGTTTCGGCCGGTACGTCTTCGTTCTCGATGATAGTTCTTGAAAAAGACCTGTCAAAGCCTTACGAGATGATTGACATGGTGACCACTCCCGACGGCTCGCTCGTGGCCATGGTACACTGCAACAACTGTACCAGCGACCTCAACGCCTGGGTAAATCTCTTTAAGGAATATCAGCAACTCCTTGGCGTTCCGGTAGATATGAACGAAGTGTTTGGCAAGCTCTACAACAACGCCCTCACCGGCGACGCCGACTGCGGCGGACTCATTGCCTACAACTACATCTCAGGCGAGCCTGTAACAGGTTTGGCCGAAGGCCGTCCACTATTCGTGCGTTCAGCCAACGACAAGTTCAACCTTGCCAACTTCATGCGCGCCAACCTCTACGCCTCGGTAGGCGTACTGAAGATTGGCAACGACATCCTCTTCAATGAGGAGCACGTGAAGGTTGACCGCATCACTGGCCACGGTGGTCTGTTCAAGACCAAGGGCGTGGGTCAGCGCGTGCTTGCAGCCGCCATCAACTCGCCCATCTCTGTAATGGAGACGGCAGGCGAAGGTGGAGCTTGGGGCATCGCACTTCTCGGTTCTTATCTTGTCAACAATCCTGAGTCGAAGACTCTCGCCGGCTGGCTTGAGGACAGCGTCTTTGCAGGCAACACGGGCGAGGAAATCGCTCCTACAGCCGACGACGTTGCAGGATTCAACAAGTGGATTGAGAACTACAAGCGTGGCCTCGCCATCGAGCAGGCAGCTGTCAACAGCAAGGCTTAAATAGAGCCTTGTTGTTGAAATTAAAGAATTTAAAAATTAAAGTATTTAAAGTTCGTTTGAACGTATGAAAAGAATATTCACAGTATTCGCCGTCGCCGCTGCTTTCTCAGCATCGGCAATGGCCGACAACGCCAAGGTTACAATACACGCTGACCAAGGCACCCAGAAAATCCATAAGGAAATCTATGGACAGTTTGCTGAGCACCTCGGTTCTTGCATCTATGGCGGACTGTGGGTTGGTGAACAATCTCAAATCCCTAACGTCAATGGCTATCGCAAGGACGTCTTCGACGCCTTGAAGGCCCTTCAGATTCCGGTGCTTCGCTGGCCGGGCGGCTGCTTTGCCGACGAATACCACTGGATGGACGGCATTGGCCCGAAGGCCAACCGCCCCAAGATGCAGAACAACAACTGGGGCGGCACCATCGAGGACAACTCTTTCGGTACCCACGAGTTCCTCAACCTCTGCGAAATGCTGGGTTGCGAGCCTTATATCAGCGGCAACGTTGGCAGCGGTACAGTGGAAGAGCTGGCCAAGTGGGTTGAATACATGACCAGTGACGGCGACACGCCAATGGCCAAGCTGCGCCGCCAAAACGGACGCGACAAGGCATGGAAGGTGAAGTTCCTCGGCGTAGGCAACGAAAGCTGGGGTTGCGGTGGCAACATGCGCCCTGAATACTATGCCGACCTCTATCGCCGCTACTCGGTGTATTGCCGCAACTACGACGGCAACCGCCTTTACAAGATTGCCAGTGGAGCAAGCGACTACGACTGGAACTGGACTGAAGTGCTGATGGACCGCGTAGGCCATCGCATGGATGGAGTTTCGCTCCACTACTATACCGTGACGGGCTGGTCGGGCAGCAAGGGCTCTGCCATCAACTTCAACGACGACGATTACTATTGGACTCTTGGCAAATGCCTTGAAATAGAAGACGTTGTAAAGAAGCATGCCGACATCATGGACAAGAAGGACCCTAAGAAGCACATCGGACTGCTCGTTGACGAGTGGGGCACATGGTGGGACGAGGAGCCTGGCACCATCCGCGGCCACCTCTACCAGCAGAACGCCATGCGCGACGCCATGGTGGCAGCCCTTTCGCTCAACGTGTTCCATCGTCATTGCGACCGCGTTCGCATGGCCAACATCGCCCAGGTAGTCAACGTTCTCCAGTCGATGATACTCACCGACCAGGTTGGCACGGGTCACATGGTGCTCACCCCCACCTACCACGTGTTTGAGATGTACAAGGGCTTCCAGGAAGCCACTTATCTGCCTCTCGATGTTTACTGCACGACGAAGGAAGTGCGCGGCGACGACCACGCCCGTGACGGCCGCAAGGTGCAGATGCTCCAGACATCGGCAGCCAAGAAGGCCGACGGCGGCATCATCCTCTCGCTTACCAACGTCAGCCTCGACGAGCCACAGGAAGTAGAAGTAAACATTGCAGGTGCCAATGCCAAGGCCGTTTCAGGCCGCATCCTTACCTGCAACAACATTGCCGACTACAATGACTTCGATCATCCTAACCGCGTCCAGCCGGTGGCTTTCAAGGACGCCAAGTTGGCAAAGAACGTGCTCAAGGTTAAGGTGCCTGCACGCTCCATCGTCGTCCTCGACGTAAAGTAATCAGAAATTTGAACCAATTAAAATAATACTTATTTTTATCACAACAAACATAGATTATGAACGACAAGAATCTTATGAACAAGGCAGCGGACAACATTCGTATTCTCGCTGCATCAGCTGTAGAAAAAGCTAAGAGTGGTCACCCCGGTGGCGCCATGGGCGGTGCCGACTTTATCAACGTGCTCTATAGCGAGTATCTGAAGTACGACCCACAGAATCCTGAGTGGGTAGGCCGCGACCGCTTCTACCTCGACCCGGGCCACATGGCTCCAATGCTCTATTCTCAGCTCACCCTTATCGGCAAATTCACACTCGACGAACTGGCTCAGCTGCGCCAGTGGGGCTCTCCTACAACTGGGCACCCTGAGTTCGAGATTGCCCGTGGCATCGAAAACACCTCTGGTCCTCTTGGCCAGGGCCACGTGTTTGCCGTTGGTGCTGCCATCGCCGCCAAGTTCCTGGCCGCCCACACTGGCAACCCCACATTCAGCAAGGAAACCATCTACGCATACATTTCCGACGGTGGCATCCAGGAGGAAATATCCCAGGGTGCAGCGCGCATAGCTTCTGTACTCGGTCTTGACAACCTCATCATGTTCTACGACTGCAACGACATCCAGCTCTCTACTGAGACTAAGGAGGTTATGAACGAGGACACTGCCGCCAAGTATCGCGCATTGGGTTGGGAGGTATTCGAAATCAACGGCAACGACGTTGACCAGATTCGCGAGGCTCTCGACAAGGCAAAGCAGGTAGAAGGCAAGCCCGCCCTCATCATCGGCAAGTGCATCATGGGTAAGGGCGCCCTCAAGGCCGACGGCTCTTCTTACGAGGCCAACTGCAAGACCCACGGCGCTCCTCTCGGCGGCGACGCATTCGTCAACACCATCAAGAACCTCGGTGGCGATCCTGAGAATCCATTCCAGATTTTCCCCGAAGTGCAGGAACTCTACGCCAAGCGTGCCGAAGAGCTCAAGGGCATCTGCGCCGAGCGTTATGCTGAGGAGAAGGCTTGGGCCGACGCCAACCCCGAGAAGGCTGCACAGCAGGCCGACTGGTTCAGCGGCAAGGCTCCTGAGATTGACTGGAGCAAGTGTCAACAGAAGGACAACGACGCTACACGTAGCGCATCGGCTGCCTGCCTGAGCGTGCTTGCACAGCAGGTACCTAACATGATTTGCGCTTCTGCCGACCTCTCCAACTCCGACAAGACCGACGGCTTCCTCAAGCAGACCAAGGCTCTCGTCAAGGGCGACTTCAGCGGTGCCTTCTTCCAGGCAGGCGTTGCCGAGCTCACCATGGCTTGCTGCTGCATCGGTATGGCTCTCCACGGTGGTGTCATCCCAGCTTGCGGTACATTCTTCGTATTCT
This sequence comes from Prevotellaceae bacterium, assembly GCA_029218445.1. Lineage (GTDB taxonomy): Bacteria > Bacteroidota > Bacteroidia > Bacteroidales > Bacteroidaceae > Prevotella. The sequence goes on from JAQXRI010000051.1 coordinate 49,873, forward strand.
CCGACTACATGAAGCCAGCCGTACGTATGGCCGCCCTCATGCAGCTGCCTGTCAAGTTCATCTGGACTCACGACGCATTCCGCGTAGGCGAGGATGGTCCTACCCACGAGCCTGTTGAGCAGGAGGCACAGATTCGCTTGATGGAGAAGCTGAAGAACCACGCCGGCAAGAACTCTTGCCTCGTGCTCCGTCCAGCCGACGCCAAGGAGACAACCGTAGCTTGGGCTATGGCAATGGAGAACACCGACACCCCGACGGCTCTCATCTTCAGCCGTCAGAACATCAACAATCTGCCTGAGGGCAACGACTACGAGCAGGCTCGCAAGGGTGGCTATGTAGTGGCTGGTTCTGACGAAAATCCCGACGTAGTTCTCGTAGCCACCGGTTCAGAGGTTTCTACCCTCGTCAGCGGTGCCGAGCTGCTGCGCAAGGACGGCGTAAAGGTTCGCATCGTCAGCGTTCCTTCTGAGGGTCTGTTCCGCACCCAGAGCAAGGAGTATCAGCAGAGTGTTGTTCCTGCTGGTGCCAAGGTGTTTGGTATGACCGCCGGTCTGCCAGTCAACCTCCAGGGCTTCCTCATTGGTGCTGCCCCAGAGTCAAAGGTATGGGGTCTTGAGAGCTTCGGCTTCTCTGCTCCTTACAAGGTGCTCGACGAGAAGCTCGGCTACACTGGCCAGAACGTTTATGAGCAGGTAAAGGCAATGTTGTAGTAGTTATGGAAGTAAAGACAGTAGGAGTGGCCTGCGACCATGCAGGCTTCGCATTGAAGAAGTTTGTGCTTCAGTACTTGGAGGAGCATGGATATGCCTACAAGGACTACGGCACATATAGTGACCTCAGCTGCGACTATCCCGACTTTGGCCATGCACTTGGCCAGGGCATCGAGAGTGGCGAGGTTTATCCCGGCATTGCCGTCTGTGGCAGTGGCGAGGGCATCAGCATCACGCTCAACAAGCATCAGGGTGTTCGTGCCGGCTTGGCTTGGATACCTGAGATAGCCCATCTCTGTCGTCAGCACAACGATGCCAACGTACTGGTTATGCCAGGCCGTTTCATCGACAACAAGACGGCAGCCGCCATCATGGACGAGTTCTTCAAAACCACGTTCGAAGGTGGACGTCACCAGCGTCGTGTTGAGAAGATACCAGTTCAGGTTGAAGATTGAACGTTGAAGATTGAACGTTGAAAATTGAACGTTGAAAATTGAAAATTGAATTGCTGCGCATGGTTATATTGCGCAGCAATTTTTTTGTTTGACTGCACTGTAACCCGTCAAACCGCCCCTACGGCGGTATGACGGGTTAAGACAATGCGCCGTACTCACGTTCCCCGATAAATTTTTTGAACATAAAATTCCCCAAAATCCTTCACACCTTCGGGCAACTCGTGCAGCACGGTTTGTGGAAGCAGTTGTTTGATTTGGCTAAACAGTCGGCGGCCGGCATCGTCGTTGTCGGGAGCCATGTGCAGGTTCAGTGCCCTCAGCGGCTCAATGTCACGCTCCATCAGCAGCGTGGCCGACGGAATGGCTATTGCCTTCCTGCCCGACGAGAGCAGTGCCCAGCAGTCAGAACATCCCTCAGCTATCCACAGTTCCTCGCCCTCGCCGAGGCAGTCAAGCATAGGCAAGTTATACACTGGGCAGTGAGACCCGGGAGGAAAGCGGAAGCGGGGTGCAGTCAGGGGGGCCAACCTCCTCCCTTGCACCGTCATCAGCCTCCCCTGTCTGTCCCTATACGGAATCAGCAGACTTGGCGCGTCGTAGAAGTTTCGGCCGCAACGTGAGCAGGGTAGGGGCTTGTCTATTGACGTTATGCCAAGGCTTGCCACCACCTTCGGGTCCAGTTTCCTCTGTTCAAACAGAAAATGCCTTGCCTCCTCGTTCAGCCAAGGCTCTTGTGTTATCCACTCAAGATATTCCTTGTCCACCTCGCACTGCTTCGGCAGTCCTCTCTGTAGGTTGTTGCCCCACGTTTGTTCCGTTTGGCATTCCGCTACCATCATCTCCCTTTCCAGCCATTCGCACGCCTTCATAAAAGGCAATGCAAGATATTCGGCCACGAGAGATATTTGGTCGCCTGATTTTCCGCAAGCATAACATTTCCAGTGTCGTTTGTCCTTACCGAAATGTAGGCTTGCCACTTTGTCGGCATGAAAGGGACAGAGTGCAATATGCCTCCGTCCAACATTCATCCCTAATTTTCTTGCCACGTCCTCTATCGGAACGTGCCTCAGTTTTTCAATGTCGTGCATACTTTTTTTTTCTTAATGGCATAATAGCTGGCATAATGGCATGAATTAAGGGAGGTAACTCCTTTAATTTTTAATTGACTTCGTCGAACTTCGTTTCTTTAATTTTTAATTTTTAATTTTTAATTGACTTCGTCGAACTTCGTTTCTTTAATTTTTAATTTTTTAATTTTTAATTTTTCTAAACAGTCCCCCTTCCATAACCACGAGTCCGCTGTTCTTCCAGTTGTAAAGCATTTTTGCTATGGTGTTGTCGGTCACGTTGTCACCCTTCACCCTTGCCGCTATCTTCATGGCGTCGCTCTTCGAGAAGTTTTGCGGCAGCTGGTCAAATATGGTGTCGTTCTTTCCGCGCCTCGTTCTCTTCTGGTCGTCGCCGCCCCTCTCGTTGCGGTTCTGCTCGTAGGCCTTCGTCAGTTTGCTTCTGAAGAAGTAGAGGTCGTTGTCTATCAGGTAGTCGGCTATCACGTCGTATGCCGTCAGCATCTCCTCCGTCTGCTCCCTCACCATCATTCTCTGCAGCAGTTCGCCGTTGTCCTTTATCAGTTCCTCAGCCTTCTGCGGTCCGTATTTCTTCAGCAGTTTCTCCGCCACGCTGCACAGCATCATCGTGCACACTATACGTTGTGCCGAGGTGTGGTTGCGCTTGCGGCAGTTGGCCAGCACCTCGTCGTCACATTTCAGTGCCGACAGCCTTATCCTCTCCGTCCACGTGTCGTCGCGCTGCTGCAGTTTCGTCAGCACGATGTCGCCCTTCATCACTCCCAGCAGGTGGGCCACGTCGCGAATGTTCTGCTTTTGCCTTTCCGTGAGCATCGTCTTGTAAGTTTTTTTGGCAAACGTATTGTCAAACATCCGTCCGAAGCACATTCGGCTTTGCAAACCGTCGTTGTAGTTCCTTACAAATCTGTAGAGCGCGTCGTCGGTGCCCAGCAGCACCACGTTCCATTTCAGATGCTCCTTGTAGCACCTTGCCGCATCCACCGACTTTGCCTCCCTGAGCAGTCTTTCCGAGTCCCATGCCTTCCTTAGATACACCGAAAACTCCACCAGCTCCTTCGCCGACCACTTTGCCGAAATCTCGTCCGACTCTTCCGTCACCGACACCGCATGCCTTTCGTCAAGATTATTCATTCGCTCCACCACGTTAGCCAACGTGTTGTTCAGCGGAATGCATCTCAGCGGCAGCTCAGGCTCTGGCGGAAGGTTTTTGTCGTTGCGTTTCTTCTTGTACAGCTTTCGCCATTCAGCCTCCTTCTCCAGTATGGCCTTGTCGTCTTCCAGCACGTCGGTGAGCCACAGGTCGCACAGTTCCTTTATGTCCGACTTGTTCGACCCCGGCGCCCCCGCGCAGTAGGCCAGCAGGTTCAGCCAGTTGAATGTGCCGTCAACCTTCAGCCTCACCCCCGTGGCAATGCCGCCCAGCACCGTCCCAATGCACACCACCATGGGCATGATGTTTTTCTCGCCCACTTTCATTGCCGACTCCCTGTAGCCCATGGCCAGCGCCTTCTGCGGCAGCAGTCTGAAGTAAAGCAGTTCGTCCTCCTTCATGATGTCGCTTATGGTCTTCTCCACCTTCTCGTTGTTGGCGTAGTCGTTTTTCAGAGCGTTGAGCACGTCCTTTAGCCTTTGCGGCATCTGCGTCACCGGTGCGTTCACCGCCTTCGCTATCTGCGCCGCCTTCAAAGCGTCGGTCATACCGTCGTATGTGGGTATGATTTTTTTCAACAGCTCGCAGTCGTTGTTCGTAATGTTCCTCAGCGCCTTTGCCAGTTCGTATGTTCTGGTCCTGGCATCGTTGGCAGTAGCTTTCTGCGAGTTGTAGTTCATCTCGTCCCATTTGTCTATGATGACCTCGTATTCGAGGTCACCATACCTTAGTTTTTCCTTTTCTTCCATAGGCCTATGCCTTTCCGTTTATTTTGTTCATCAGAGCGCATGCCTCGATGTAGAGTCTCTCAGGGAAGCCCTCCACTTTCAGCGGGTTAATGTTTTTCGTGTGCAGCTGATACGAGCCGTCGGGTTTCACCACCGTTGTCAGCATGTCGCCGTCAAACACCCGTGTGTTTCGCGCCTTAGGACGTTTTGGAGCCGACTCAGCGAAGGCCACCTCCAAACAATTGTTTTTCACTGTGAGCGAGCCGTCGTAGCTCACTCTCTCCTGCAGCTCGGTCGTCTCATTTGTGAGCAGACTCAGCGTAACATTTTTAAATATTCTTTTCATGATCTTTAAAAATTATTATTTTTGAAGTTTTCCACCCTTTTTCTCTATACAGTGCGGTAACTTGCTCCCCCTCTAAGATAGAGAGGGTGTCACAGAGTGACGGGGGCGTATGAACTGCCGCATAAGTAATATTACCTTGCGAGGCAGTACATACATTTTTAATTCTTTAATCGTCAGAGCCTACAGCTCTGACCTCTGACCTCACCCCCCATCCATTGTTCTCCTGCGAAGCCATTTCGCGTCCGTCTTTGGTGCGAAATTCCCTTACACGGCTCGACCAGTGGCACGACACGGTGTCGCCCTCCTTAATCGAGTCCAACTGGTTGACGCGGTCGCCCGAGAAGCGCACCAAGTACTGGTTGGGATATTGCACCCTCTCGTCAATCTCCTCCAGTATAACCTCTCTCGACTTCCACTCGCCCCTCTCCGACACTCCCGTCTGTAGAGGCATAATTTTCTTAACTTTTAGTTTTTCCATTATTTTTTTATTATTTAATCATTGAACTTTACCTCCCTTAATAATCACCTTGCTACATGTATGTATTAAGGCTAAATCTATGCAGTTCAGTAACTTACTCCCCCCCCCCTAAGATAGAGGGGGTGTCACGTAGTGACAGGGGCGTATGAAACTGCCGCATACCCAAAAGTCATCTCGTCAACTTGAACACCTGTTGCCTATTGTTGCCGTTTCTCTTATAGCTCACATGCACCCATTCGCCCGTGGCCGACTTCTCCCTTATCAGCTGGTCAAACACGGTTTCGTCCATTATGAACCTCATTATTTCAATCAGTTCATGTCGGTCCTTCACCCTGATGTCGGCCGCCTCTCCCGTCAGATGTTGCGAGTTGCTAACCCCGCCCACCTTTTCGTTCAGCTCCCTGCAGCGGTATCCCGACGAGACAACCACAGGCTTCCCAAGGAAGTCCCTCAGCGGCTGGAGAACCTCAACGCACAGAGCCTTGAGATTCTCCACCACCTCCGTTTCCTCCTCAGCCTTGGGCTTGTTCGTTATGCCACACCTTTTAGCGGTGTCCGACCTGAGCATCTCCTCAAGACTGAAATTCTTTGTCAACTCCATCTTCGTCAATCCAGCCAGAACACCGTCACAAGCCACAGGTCGTTGCCAATGGCCCTCAACGCCACTTCGCCGCCCAGCAGCTTCTCCATCAACTTCATCTTGTCGTAGTTGACGAATATCTCGCTCTCCACCACGAAGGCCACCCCCGACAGCGTGTCCATTCGGTTTTTACACCAAGTAGCATTTCCCACTGTCTCTCCCTCCATCAGCGTCGTCACCGCCTTTGTTATGTCCTTTTCGCAGTTCACGAGTCCATTGCTTCGCTCTTTCACGTTCTGCGGCATGCTCTTGACAGAGTAGCACTCCAGCCCTTCCTCAAATGTCTGCTGCTTTTTGTTGGGGGCAGCCGAACCCTTTCTGTTCTTTCTCATTTTTTGTAAAAATTTATTAATTAATAATTAAACAGTTTCACACATTCTCAACACCACATCTCCACCCTTTACAATCACATTGTAATCTGCCGTGTATCAAGGTTACCGTGATTTCAACGAATAGTCACCTCTCGAAAAATCGCCTATTGTTGTATTTCGTCGAACTAACGTAAACATCAACCGCAACTGAACCTTATTTTTTTTATTCTCCAACTTTCCCGCCGATGTAGGGGCGGACCCATGTGTCCGCCCGCCGACGCAAATCATTATGGGGGGGAGGTGTCCCCCCCCCCCCTTCATTCCACTGCATTGTCGATTACTTGTTCTTTTATCCTCAAATAAAAGCCAAACATCGTTGTTTTCACAAAGCTCATTTCTTGTGGTATAAGTCGGAAGGCCTCCGTCATATACGCCAATGAACGAGCCTCATCGTCCTGCAGCTCCGGCCTCAGGCAACCGATGAAGCACCTGATGTCGTTGGCAAGACTTTCACTAAGAAGTGGGGCTATCGCCTCCATCTTCTTTTCAGCCTTCGGCGTGAGCTGACATTTCAGCTCCCCGCCGTGGCTATCTTTTTTATTCTCTTCTTGCATATTCTTATTATTATTTTATGCCTATGCGACTGGGGGTGCAGGCGTCCTCGTCCGCACGCAGCCGCAAACAGCAATTATTCTTGTTTTACAATTGAATGTATCAGCCTTGTCAAATATCTCCGTCAACCTGTATCGACTCATAGCGTCGGCAAACGCCTTTGTCTGATTGACGGTGCAAAGGAAATACTTCCTTACATCTGACAAAATCTATGCAAACTTTTTTTAAGAATTTTTACTTAAAAAAATACTTAGTTTTAATACACTGATATACAAATACATACTATAAAATCACACTTTATGAAAAAATAGCGTAAATGTAATTTGACTACAACTCATAATTCCACAGAATCTTATAGAATAACACTAGTGTCTCTTAATATATGTTAATCGAATTTGAAGTCAAAATAGAGTTGCCTATCAACTGTATTTGCAGTCTCTTTGATAGGCATAAGGAGGTCTCTGATGCTGTCCATGGTGAGTGCAGACTTACCAAGGATACGCATGATCTCGAGTACGGGTCTGCCGATTTTGAGGTCATGCTCAATGATGGCAATGAGACAATAGCTAATAATGGCAACGTGAATCTGTATTCGTACAGCATTCTCAGAATCCCCCCAAAATCGTTTGACTTGAAGGTGTTGCTTGATCCATTTGAAGAACAGTTCCACCTGCCAACGGTATTTGTAAAGCAGGGCAATGTCCTTTGCACTGAGGTAGAAATTGTTTGTGTAGTAAGTGAAGGTACGATGCAGGTCAGGCGCATAGTAGACAATCCTTCTGACAATGCCCGGATACTTCTTCTGATTCTCCTTCTTCTTGAAACGAATACTCTGGTCTTTGAGTACGTTGTCCGTACCTTCAAGCAGACTCTCGCCATCGACAATCTCATAATCAGGCTTGCCTTTTTCCCTGATAATGAAGAAGGCGCCGAGGACATGTATCTGATAGAGCCTGGCGAGGTCAAAATAGCCTCTGTCAAACACATAGCAGGCCAAAGACTCGTATGTGAACCAGTCCATAGAGTTAACATCATGAACCTTTGCATTAGTGATTCTGTAAAATACAGGAATCTCTGTGGCGATGTCAATCTGCGTATGGATTCTGATGCCCGACTTGGTGCTTCTGAACTCTGCCCATCTGAAAATGGACATGCAGAGGTCGATAGTTGTGGAGTCGATGGCATAGAACCTGCCGTGCAACTCAAATTCCTTTGTGATACGCTTGGATTGAGCAATTGTAACCATGTGAAAGGCGAACTCCTCAAAGATACGATGGTCCCTGAGGGTATTGGCCTTCGACAGCATCTGCCTGTTGACAGGCTGGTTGCCAAAGCCGAGGTGCTTAGACTTCTTAGCATGGGCGATAGTAATATCTGTGAGTTCCCTGAGGCTTCCACAACCCATGAGCTGACCGAACATGAGAACCAGCAGATGGTTCCAATGAGACATCGACCAACCTCTGGTCCTGTCGTTGTACTTGGCGACAACGCGATTGAAATACCTCTGTGGGAGGAATTGTGTTATCTGTGCAAAAACGAACTTTCCTATATGCATAT
>JAQXRI010000052.1 GCA_029218445.1 Prevotellaceae bacterium
TTTTACCCCATAGATACGAATTTCACCCCTCTATTATTGGATATTTTAAAGTAATTTTGCACCATCTAAGCAAACTGAAACCTATTTTTAAAAATATTCTAACAATTAAATAAGAGACAAATGGATAAACGTTTTCAACTACGAACTAAGCACGTGGTGCTTACGTCGTTCACGGTTTCTCTGTTGGCAATGTCCTGCCCTGTCGGGGCAGTTCCAGCAGGTGTCGGACTCTCGGAAGCTACGCAACAACAAGGTGTAGTGAAAGGTAAAGTGACCGACTCATACGGAGAACCCATCATCGGTGCAACAATCAAGGTAAAAAACTCAAGCAACGCTACTGTTACTGACATCGACGGAAACTTCACCCTAAACAATGTTAGCCGCGGAACACTTCTGATTACTTATATCGGCTACATTAATAAAGAGGTGGAGTTCAGAAGCGGACAGACACTTACCATTGCCCTCGTAGAAGACTCGAAGGCACTGGAAGAGGTGGTCGTAGTAGGCTACGGCACACAGAAAAAGGCAAACCTGACCGGTTCGGTGGCCGCAGTAAACTTTGACGACGTGGCAAACATTCCGGTTGCCAACACCTCGACCATGCTGCAGGGACGACTGCCCGGCGTGGTGCTGCAAACCAACGGCGCACAGGCAGGACACGACGACCCCGAAATAAGAGTGCGTGGCGTGGGAACACTTGGCAGTGGCTCGAAGAACAACCCGATGGTGCTTATCGACGGAATAGAGAGCAGCATATCGCAGATGTCGGAACTGGCCGCTGAGGACATAGAGAGCGTATCGGTGCTGAAGGATGCCGCCTCGGCTGCCATCTACGGCGTGCGTGCCGCCAACGGCGTCATTCTCGTAACTACAAAGCGCGGCGCTGAGCAAAAGCCCACCATAACCTATTCGGGAAGCATAGCACTGCAGCAGGCCACCGTGCTGCCCGACTTCGTAAACTCATACGAGTGGGCAAAGATGTACAACGAATGCCAGCCGGGAAAGGCATACACCCAGGAGCAGCTACAGAAGCTGAAGGACGGCAGCGACCCCGACCACTTCGCCAACACCAACTGGGCCGAGGAAATGTTCCGCACGGCGGTGATGCACCAGCACCACCTCTCGGTGAGCGGCGGCTCGCAGAACACCCACTACATGCTGTCGGCACAGTATATGGACCAGGACGGCATAATGAAGAACACCAACAACCGCCGCTACAACTTCCGCTCAAACATCGACTCGAAGTTAGGCATCGTGAAGCTCGGACTCAACCTCTCGGGAAGCCGCCAGGACATTCAGGAGCCGGTGACAAGCGTAACGGGCGAGGGTCTGATGCGCTATCTTACATGGTACACGCGCCCTACCGTGCCCGTACAGTATTCCAACGGCAACTGGGGCTGTGTAGATGGCAACAGCAACATAGGAGCATCGGTGTTCAAAAACCCCATTCAAGACCTCTACTATGGCCGCAAGACCAACCAGCACCAGAGGTTCGACGGACAGATATTCGCCGAGGTTGACATCGTGAAGGGACTGAAGTTCAGGAGCAGCCTCGCATACAAATACTACAACAACGAGACCTCTACCTACAGTCCACGCACTGAGGCCAAGTACAGCGCCGAAGGCGAGATACTTAACCCGGCCGGCACGCAGAACACGCTGACCGACTACAGCTGGATAGAGAAGAGCTACATCAACGAGAACATCCTCACCTACAACAACAAATGGGGCGAGCATAGCGTCAACCTCCTGCTGGGCCACTCGGTGCAGGAGAACCGTTGGGACTCGCACACCATGAGCAAGCAGGGCTTCCCCACCGACAACATCTACGAGCTTGACGGCGGCTCGCAGAACGACCATGTGTCAGGCTCGGCCGAGGAGACACGCCTGCAGTCGTTCTTCGGACGCGTCAACTACAACTACGGCGACCGCTACTTGGCCGAATTCAACATACGCCGCGACGGTAGCTCACGTTTGCCAAGCGCCAACCGCTACGCCACCTTCCCGTCGTTCTCGGCAGCATGGATAATATCCAACGAGGCCTTCATGCAGAACATCAAGTGGCTCAGCGCATTGAAGCTGCGCGGCAGCTGGGGTAAGTTAGGCAACCAGGAAATAGGCAACTACGCCTACTCTGAGACACTATCAGCACAGGGCAGCTACTTTTTTGGCGACAGCAAATACATAGGAATGAAGACCTCGAAGATAGCCAACGAAAACATCAAGTGGGAGACGACCACCATCACCGACTTCGGCTTTGACGCTTCGTTCTGGGGCGGCCGCGTCTCGGTAGTGTTCGACTGGTACAACAAGGTGACGAGCGACATTCTGCTCCAGTTGCCAATGCCAGGCATCTTCCTCGGCTCGCTGTCGGCTCCTTACCAGAATGCAGGCAAGGTGAGAAACCGCGGTTGGGAACTGGCCGGCAACTATCAGGACCGCCGCGGCGACTGGCAGTGGCAGGCAGGATTCTCATTGGCAGGCGTTGACAACGAAATCATCGACATGAACGGCCAGGAGAGCATAAGCGGCTCGACCATCAACCGCGAGGGCTACGCCATCGGCTCCTACTATGCCCTGAAGGCAATTGGACTCTACCGTACAGAGGCCGACCTGAAGCGCACCAACAGCGAGGGCAAAGTGATAACGCAGAACGGACAGGCTCCGGTGCTGGGCGACATCATGTATGAAGACTTCAACGACGACGGAAACATCAACGACGCCGACCGCCAGATAATAGGCAATCCGTTCCCTGAACTTCAGTTCTCGTTCACCCTCGGCGCATCGTGGAAAAACATCGACCTTACGACATTCTGGCAGGGCGTATCGGGACTCGACCGCTTCAACTGGGACGAGACCACCATCTCCAACGGCGGAAACAAGACAAGCCGCTGGCTCGACCGCTACTCGGCCGACAACGTCAACGCCTCAATGCCACGCATGGGCGGCGACTACAACAACACCTACTCGTCGTTCTGGCTCACCTCCGGCGACTACCTGCGCCTGAAGAGCCTTGAGCTGGGCTACACCTTCCGCAAGAACGCCGCACTGGCAAAGATTGGCGTACAAAGCCTTCGCCTCTACCTCGCAGGCTCCAACCTGCTGACCTTCACCTCGCTCGACGACTACGACCCTGAGAAGAGCGGCAGCGACACACGCAACGACGTACACCCGAACGTAAGGTCGTATTCATTTGGAATAAATGTGAAATTCTAAACAAACAACATCAGCATTATGAAACTTTCAAAACTATATATCAGTTCATTCCTACTGTCGGGAGCATTCGCAGTGACAAGCTGCTCTGACAGTTGGTTGCAGGAAGACTCGCTCACCGAATCGTCTTCCGAAACATTCTGGCAGACACCCGACGATGCCATGATGGGACTCGTGGCATGCTACGACGGCATGCAAACCGAGCAGCTCTACAACGGCGGCCCATGGAACATGGGACCACTCAACTTCGACTGCATGACCGACAATGGAGGCCACTTCAACTGGAGCGGCTGGATGGAGGGCTACGACATTGCCAACGGAACTCACAACTCTTCGTCGTGGGCGGTAGGCTCCTACTGGAACGACAACTACGAGGTGATAAAGCGTTGCAACCTCCTGATAGCCAACATCGACCGAGTCAGCATGGACGAGAGCCTAAGGGCACGCTACAAGGCTGAGGCACAGACCATAAGGGCACTGATGTACACCAACCTCACGATGACCTACAACGACGTGCCATACCTTACCGAACCTCTTACCCTTGAGAACGCCGAGATGGGCAGCACCAAGCGCGCCGAAATAGTAGAAAGCGAAATGGCCACACTGAAGCAGTGTGCCAACAGCCTGCCCGCAACAGCCGACCTTGGACGCATCACGCGTGGAGCCTGCTACTCCATACTTGGCCGACTGGCCCTCTACAACGAGAAGTGGGACGAAGCCATTGCAGCCTACAAGGTGGTGCAGGGCTTAGGCTACTCGCTCGAACCTGACTATGCCCGACTGTTCACACAGGCAGGCCAGACTTCGCCCGAGATTGTGTTCTCAGTAAGGTTTGAGGGTCCTGGCCTCAGCGAGGGCGCATGCTTCAACGCCCACTGGAACACTCCGCTTGAGGCGATGAACGGCACACTGAACCTTGCCGACGAGTACTACAACCTCGACGGAACCCGAAACGACGACAAGAACTACGGCGTAATGGCCGATGGCAAACTCGACCAATGGCAGCCAAACGCCGCCCACTGGGAAGGCCGCGACCCACGCCTCTATGCCACACTCTTCGTGCCCGGCATGTATTGGAACGGCAAGGGCGGCGAGAGTGCATGGTACGGCGGTGCAGCGGCATCAATATCCACAGTCTATGTAATGAAGTATTTCGACCCCACCGACACAGGCAACTGTTGGGACAACGGCCAGGACTTCTACGTGGTGCGCTATGCCGAAGTGCTGCTCTCGCTTGCCGAGGCAATGGTGCAGAAGGGCAGCTACGACGAAAAGGAAGTGCTAAAGCTGGTCGATCAGGTAAGACAGCGTGCAGGAATGCCTCGCGTTGAGGACGTTGAAGGCAGCGGACTGTCGAAGGACGCCCTGCTTCAAATCATCAAGCACGAACGCCGCGTAGAGCTTGCCTTCGAGGGCCTGCGCCTGTTTGACCTCTACCGCTGGCACGAGCTTGACAAGGCCGTGCAGAGAGTGGAGAACGAGCGCACCACCTACGGCCTTGCCTACGAGAAGCGCATCTACAACGGCGAGCGCGACTATGTATGGCCCATTCCATTAGGCGAGCTTGACAGCAACAAGGCATTGGAACAGAATGCTTTGTGGAAATAAGGGTTTGTTTTTAAAAATCATGTGTGTTAGTTCGTATATTTTGATAAGTAGATGAAGAAAGCATTTTTCGTATTGACATCATTACTCATCGCATCGTGTTCGCAGGCCGGCTCCGACATCTCGTCGTCCGCGCCTGCGGCACCCAGCACTGCGTCAGAGGCGGCGACATACTACATCGACGCTTCAGCAGGCAGCGACGCAAACGACGGCCTGACCGAAACGTCGCCATGGCAGACGCTCGACAAGGCAAGCCAAGTCAAGCTGAAGGCAGGCGACCGCATGCTGCTGAAGGCGGGAACCGTGTTCAATGGCGTGTTGGAGCTGTGCGGCAAAGGCAGCAGCAACAAGCGCATAGAAGTGGGACGCTACGGCGAAGGCAACGCGCCGAAGATAGTTGGCCACGACAATGCCGACTATGCCGTAAGGATTCTCAACTCGGAGTACCTTACGATAAGCGGACTGGAAATAGTCAACACGGGAAGCCAGCGCAAGGCGGGACGTACGGGACTGAAAGTGGAATGCCTCGACTACGGCGTGTCGCGCTCAATCAGCGTCAGCAACCTGTTCATACACGATGTCAACGGCTCGCTCGTGAAAGAACAGGGAGGCGGTTCGGCCATACTCATCGTCAACCACGGCAAGAGCGTGGCCTCACGCTTCGACAGCCTCACAATAGAAAACTGCCACATAAAGGACTGCGCACGCAACGCCATGATATGGAGCGGCCATTACGACCGCCGCGACTGGCTGCCAAGCACCAACGTCGTGGTCAGGGGCAACCTGATAGAGGGAGTGCCGGGCGACGGCATTGTGCCTATAGGCTGCGACGGAACGCTGATAGAATACAACGTAATGCGCGACTGCCCCGACATGCTGCCCATGACCGAAGCCGCCGCCGGCATCTGGCCGTGGAGCTGCGACAACACCGTCATTCAGTTCAACGAGGTGTCGGGACACAAGGCTCCCTGGGACGCACAGGGCTACGACTGCGACTACAACTGCCGCAACACGCTGATACAGTACAACTACAGCCACGACAACTATGGCGGCATGGTGCTCATATGCGACTCGGGCAACGAGCGCAACTACAGCTTGGGCAACAAGGGCAGCCGGGTGCGCTACAACATCAGCATCGGCGACGGACAGCGGCCAAAGGCCACGCGCCAAGGCATGTTCTCGCCAAACATACACATTGCAGGACGTGTTGAGGACACGACAGTGGAGCGCAACATCATACACTCCAACACGAAGACCACGGCCGACGCCGACCGCACCATGGTGTGCAGCGACTCGTGGGACGGCTTCGCCGACCGCACCACGTTCAAGGAAAACATCTTCTACACGTCGGAGCCAAGCCGTTTCGACATGAACGCCTCCACCCACAACGACTTCCAGGGCAACTGGTACTTAGGCCTTTACGCCAACTTGCCCGCCGACTCCCAAGCACGCAAGTCGAGCACTACATATCAGAGCCGCATTGTGGATGCCGACCCCATGGGATTCAAGGCTTTGGAGCGGCTGATGGACAAGAGGACGACGTGCGGAGCCGAGTGCCATTTCGTCAATAAGGAGCTGATAGAAAAGTTTTTTGCCGAAATGGACTGAACTTTCGGGAAAAATGATTACCTTAGCAAACGAAAAGACAGACAACGCCCACAATGACACCCAAACCTCTACTACGACTGCGATTGCAGGCAATCATACTGGCTTTTGTGCTGATGCCCCTTGCGGCGTCGGCACAAAAGTATTTTCGTTCATACAACAAATTCGACGGACTATGCGACAACAGCGTCTGCTGCGTCAACCAGGACGCCAACGGATTCCTGTGGATAGGCACGCTGAACGGACTGAGCCGCTTTGACGGCGAGGTGTTCACCTCTTTCTTCCACGACGACCACAATCCGCTGTCGCTGTCGTGCAACGTCGTGAGGGCGTTGCTGCCCGTAGATGACGGACTATGGATAGGCACCGACCATGGACTCGACTTCTACTCCATGGCCGACGGGCAGTTCCACCATGCCACGACCACTACAGCCGACGGCAGCAGTCAACCCATCGACGAGAGGTTCAACCATATTCTCCACACTGCCAACCACATCATTGCCGTAACCAACTCAGGCGAGATGTTCAGAAGCAGCAAGGGAGCACTTACGTTCAGCAAGGTCAAACAGCAAGGCAGGAAATACGATGCCGTGACCATTGTCCACGACAAGCTCCTGGCGGCGGCAGGCCCCGAAGGCATCTGGCTGCTTTCGGCCGACGGCGAGAGCGTAATCGACCATTTGCCAATGAAGGCAGCCAGCTATTCGCTCGTCAACATCTACTACAGCAAAAACAAGCGCAGCCTGTTTGTAGGCTACGGCATAGGCTACAAAGGCTATGCCTTCAAGATAGACGACAACAGACTGAAGACAAGCCACGAGCCGGTGCCGGCAGGACTCATGGCAACCACCGACTATGGCGACAACACCGTGTTTGCCTCCGACGGCGGAGGCGTGGTGATAGACAACGGCACAACCGTGAACACATATACTCCCTACAACAGCAACATCAGCGGCGATGCCATTTATTCGCTGTTTGTCGATAGGCAGGAGAACCTTTGGATTGGCACCTACCGCATGGGCCTCAACCTGCATACCGAACGTTTCAGGTGGTTCAGCATTCTGAACCATTCCAACCGTCAGCTTTCGTATAATATCGTGACCGCAATAATACCCACCGCCGACCTGCTGTACATAGGACTCGACGGCGGTGGCCTGGAAATATACGACAGGAAAAGCGGACAACGCACACTGTTCACCACCGCCAACAGCGCACTGCCCGGCAACAACATAACGTCGATGCTCGACGACGGCGAATACATCTGGCTGACGATATACACAAAAGGCTTGGTAAGATATTCAAAGACGACCCACACGTTCAAAACCTTTGCCATGCCTACCACAAGGTACGACTCGCAGAACCTTTGGACAATGAAGGACGACGGCCACGGAAACATCTGGCTGGGCGGCCCCGACGTGTTTGTCTTCAACAAACAAACCGAAACGATAGAGAGAGTGGACATCGACGAGGCTTATTGCATGGGGCTTGCCATCGACAAAGACGTGGTGTGGGTGGGATGCCGCTACCAAGGACTGATGAAAATCGACCGCAAGAGCAGAAAGACAATAAAGAGATATTCTACGGCCTCAACAGACATCACACTGCCCAACAACAAGGTGTGCTTCCTCTATCTTGCACTCGACGGCAGCATCTGGTTCAGCTGCGAATACTCGGCCTTCTACAGAATGGACGAGAAGAGGCGACAACTCGTAAGCTACGGAACAAAACAAGGACTTGACGACGCCAATGTGACGTCGATGAGCGAAGACGGACGCGGAAACGTGGTCGTAGGCACATTCGACGGACTATATCTCATGGCGGCAGGAACCGAGAAGTTCGCCCGGCTGAACGTTGACGACGAAGTGTCGGAGTTTACCTACAACAGCACTGCGACGCTCGACAACACCACGTTTTTCGGTACGACAAAGGGACTGATATATTTCGACGTTTCAAAGATACACTTTCCCGAAAGCAGCGACGAGGTGTTCTTCTATTCGATGGAACTGCTCAACGACCGCCGCACACTCAATCTTTACACATCGACAAACGAGACCGTCCATCTCAACCACGACGAAAACTTCTTCATGGTGAAATTCTCCTCTCCCGACTTCGTGTCGTCAAACCGCATAGCCTATTCCTGCCGTCTGGAAGGATTTGAGACACAGTGGCGCGAGGCAAGCCATGGAGCAATAGAATACACTAAAGTGCCGCCGGGAAGATACAAACTCATGGTAAAATCGACAAGCGACGGCATTAACTGGTCGAAGGTGAAATGTCTCGACATTGTAGTCACGCCGCCATGGTATCTCAGCTGGTGGGCAAAACTTTTGGCTTTTGCCCTTGCCATATACATTATATTTATTATTGTGCGTGCTTATCTGCACACGCTGTCGGTGAAGCACAAAATGGAGATGGCCGAGGTGGAGAAGCAATCGGAGAAAAGGCTCAACGAGGCAAAGATGGACTTCTACACAAGCATCGTACACGAACTGCGCACCCCCGTCTTCCTCCTCATGGCACAGATAGAGGAAATGCTGGAAGAAGGCAAAGACCCCATCAAGACTCCACGACTTTACATTGCCGACATGCAGCGCAACGCCAACCGTCTGAACAAGCTGATAAGCCGAATAGTAGATTTCCGCAAAGTAGGGGCCGAAAACCTCAAGCTCAAACTGAAACGCCAGGACGTCGTAGGCTTCTGCAAGGCGCAGAACGACAACTACAGCGACATGTTTGCACAGAAGGACATAAAATACACGTTCACCACGTCGGACGACGAGATAATGCTCGACTTCGACCGCCTGAAGCTCGAGCTCATCATTTCAAACCTCATGACCAACGCCTTCAAATACACCAAGAATGGAGGCACCGTAGAGTTCAGCATCGCCGACGGCAGCTTCACTACCGACAACGCCGCACGACGATACAGCAAGGAAGAGCAGCACTTCATCATAAAGTGCCGAAACATAGTTGACGAGAACATCTGCAATCCCGACTTCAACATCGACGTCTTCACCGACAAGATGGCCATGAGCCATTCAGCACTGTACAAGAAGGTGAAGCAGCTGACGGGCATGTCGCTCATCGAGTTCATCAACGACTACCGAATATACAAGGCCACACAACTGTTTGTCGCCGGCGAGACAAGCGTGAAGCAGGTGGCCGAACGATGCGGCATCAGCGACCCGAAGACGTTCCGCAACCTCTTCAAGAAGTACATGAAAGTCACTCCAACGGAATACATGCAGAACTTCTGTTAAACTAAAGTGAGTTCGACGAATTGACTTGACCCGACAAATCGCCGTCAGTAGGGGCGGACCCATGTGTCCGCCCGCCGCCCACACCCCCAAAAAACAACGTTCCGCAAATGGAATAAGCGGTTTTTTAACAGAAAAACAGCTTTTTTCTTTGTCATTACAATAAAAAGAGGTAACTTTGCTGACTGATAATGTACAAAAGGAAAGCATGGACAAGAAGCAGAAGATATCGGTAGTTATAAACACATACAACGCCGAAAGGCATTTGAAACGCGTGTTGCAGTCGGTGAAGGGCTTCGACGAAATAGTGGTATGCGACATGGAGAGCACCGACTCTACACTCGACATCGCCCGGGAATGGGGATGCAAGGTGGTGACTTTCCAAAAGAAAAACTACACCATCGTCGAGCCGGCAAGGCAGTTTGCCATCGACAGCGCAACCAACGAATGGGTGCTCGTGGTGGATGCCGACGAGCTGGTGACCGACGAACTGCGAGAGGAGCTGTACAACAGTATAAGCAAGGCCGACTGTGCCGCCGGCATACTCATTCCGCGCCGCAACTACTTCATGGGGCGCCTTTACGACTACCCCGACTATCAGCTGCGATTTCTGAAGAAAGAGGGCTGCCACTGGCCTCCCACCATTCACTCTCGACCAACGGTGAACGGCCCGACAAGACGGCTCCCCGCCAAGCGCAAAGAGCTGGCTTTCATTCATTTGGCCGACGACACCATCAGCCTAAGACTGAAAAAACTCAACACCTACACCGACAATGAAGTGAAGAAGCGCATCGGAAAGCGCTACACAACATTCGACCTGATAATGAAGCCTCTGTGGCGAACCCTACGACGCTACTTCTTCAAGGGTGGAATAGGAAACGGAGCGGCAGGAATGATTAACGCAGTGCTCGACGGACTCTACAAATTCATCACAATAGCCAAAATAATGGAGGAGGAGGAACGCAAGAATGATATTCGTTAGAGACAAGGGAAGAATGTGCAACAACATTCTGCAGTTTGCCCATGTATATGCCTGGGCAAAGGAACACGGACGAAAGGCCGTGTCGATGCGCTTTGCTTACAAATACCAGTATTTCCACATCTGCCACACTCCGTGGCACAACTTCTTGACCTACGCCGCTGTGAAATATGCGGCAAAGGCGGGCTTGCTGCCTGTGGCTGGATTCCACAACGTCGAGGGAAACCCCGAGGCGCAACAGCTGCTCGAAAGCCGCAGAAACCTCGTGGTGGAAGGATGGGAGGTGAGATATTATGACTTGTTTCTCAAGTACCGAAAAGACATTGTTAGTCTATTCGCCTTCGACAACTGTGTAATGGACAAGGTAAGAAGCATGATGTCGGGCAAAAGACGAGGACGCATAAGTCTTGGACTGCACGTGAGGCGAGGCGACTACAAGACTTGGCACAACGGCCAATATTACTACTCAGATGAACAGTATGCCGCCGTTGTCAAGAAGTTTGCCCAGCAGCATCCAGACGAGACCATCGACGTGTTTGTATGCGGCAATGACCCTAAGTTGGCATCAATGGCCAACGCCATCAACGACGAGTCGGCCAACGTGGTGGTCAGTGAGGGTACACCCGCAGAAGACCTCTGCATGCTGTCTGAATGCGACTATATAATGGGAGCTCCAAGCACTTTCTCGCTCGTAGCGTCGATGTACAACGACCGTCCTCTTTATTGGATTATGTCGCCCGACGACGACATCAGCTTCGACAAATTCGAGAACCTGTTCAGAAAGATTATATAACTCAACAAAGAGCACATGATAAGCATTATAATGCCCATTTACCAAGCGGAGAAATACTTGGGGAAAAGTGTTGATTCAATCATTTCACAAACATTTGCCGACTGGGAACTATGGCTGGTTGATGACGGCAGCTCCGATGACTCTGCTGTTCTGTGCGACCGCTATGCCGCTGTAGATGAAAGGATTATAGCCCTGCATCAGAAAAACCAAGGACCAGCAACAGCCCGCAACAACGCACTGAAAAGATGCAAAGGCGAAGCAGTGTATTTTGCCGACAGCGACGACTGGCTCGAACCTGACATGCTGGAGGTGATGTATGGAATGATGAAAAAGACGGGAGCCGACATTGTTGTGTCGGAATACTTTGAAGAGCAACCCAACCGAACCGTAACGCGCGGATTGGCCAACGGCGCAACCAAGTTGTACAGTCGCAACGAGGCGCTGATGAAGATATTGAGCGACGAAGTGTCGAGCTATCTTTGGACAAAACTATTCAAGCGCAGCTTACTTGTTGAGGAAATACCCGACCTACGGGCTTTTGAAGACCATGCCGTATTCTTTAAATGGGCATCTCACGCCAATACTATGCTGCTCGTCAGCAAACCACTGTACCACTATCGGATGAATCCTGACAGCATACTTCACAATGCCGACATAGAGCAGAAACTGTGTTTCCACAAAGCCATCGACGAGCGTAAGACTTTCATTGAAGACAATGGCCTGCTTCACGACCAAAGGGATGAGGTGAATGCCGTCTATATGAAAAACATAATAAAGACGACAAAGGACATTGCCCGCATTGCCGCCCCTTACAGCAAAAGAAGGGAAGCGATAAGGAGAGTGTTTGAGCCAGTAAGCGAAGAGGTTGTTGACAAAAGCAGGCTGAATGCAAAACAGCTTTTCCGACTTTGGCTGCTGCATAATTGTCAACCGCTTTACATACGTCTGATGAGCCTGTCGTCGGTTTTTATAACGAAAAAGTGAGTCTGGCGAAATTCGTCAGACTCACTTTAAATTGTAGTCGTTTCCTTATTTTATTCTTCCGGAAGCATCACCACTTCGGCCATGTTGCCCTGCTTGAGCAGTTCGGCTACGTATGCCGAGATGGTTTGTGGGGTCTGAGCCTCAACTACTGCCTTGTATTGTGTGTGCATGTCGGCATTGATGTTGACACAGTCCCTTATCACGCTGAACCAGTAGGAGTTGGTCTTTACGGCGTCGTCGTAGCTCTTCAGCATATACTCCTTCACGTTGGCCAGGAGTTCGGCGTCGCATGTCTTGGCCATCTTGTTCATCTCGTCGCGCATGATGCCGAGAGCCATGTCGGCCTTTTCGGGCTTCACTGGGCAATAGACGCTGATGCTGGCGGCCGAGCCGAAGTCGTTGTAGTAGATGCTGGCGCTTGCGCCACAGCTGTAGGCCGCACTCGCCTCTTCCCTGATTTTCTTTATGTAAATCATGTTGAGTATCTGCGATGCAATGCTTGCCCTTATCTTGTTTTCAAGAGTGTAAGGCATGCCGTCGCAACGCCATGTTATCACCGAGTTGGCCTTTGGAGTCTCCATCTTGCGCTTGAAGTTGTTGACCACCACTCCCTTGAAGTTGGTGCTTACGTTGCGGGCCGCTGTGGTCTGCTTCTTGGTGGGCAGCGATGCTATGTACTGCTCGATAAGCGGACGCAGGGTGGCCTCGTCGTAGTTGCCCAGTATGTAGAAGGTGAATGCTCCTGCGTTTTCGGTCTGCTGGCGCGCCATCTCAAGTATGCGGTCGTAGTTGATGTCGGCAAGGTCGTCCACCGTGAGCGATGCGAAGCGTGGGTTGTGGCAGGTAGCGGTGACGTTGACAGAGTCTTTGAAAGCGGCGTCGGTCGATATGGACTTGTTCTTCAGTCCTATCTCATACTGCTTGATGAGGTTGTCAAACGACTCCTGGTCTTTCTTTATGCTTGTAAACTGCAGATATACGAGCTGCATCATCGTCTCGATGTCGTTGGGAGTTGACGATGCGCTAACGTTGGCTCGCAGGTTGGTCATGGAGAGCGACACTCCCACCATCTTTCCGGCCAATGCCTTCGGCAGCTCGGTAGATGAGAAGTTGCCCAATCCGCTCGACTCTATTACGTCGTCGAACACCTTAGCGTTGGTGAAGTCCTTGGCGTCGTATATCGAGCCGCCTCCAGGAGCCTCGGCGCTCAGTATCACCTGGTCTTTCTTGAAGTCGGTCTTTTTCAGTATCACCTTTGCACCGTTGGACAGTGTCAGTTCCTTGTAGCCCAATGCTGTGTTCTCGGTTTCCTTCTTTATCGAGCCTTTCTTAGGCAGAGTGGTAATCAGCGGTTCGTTCTTCACGTTGTCAACATAAGCCTCCAACTTTTCGCCACGCACGTCGCCGATGGCCTTCAGCAAGCCCTGTTCGGTGGGATAGACGTTGCCTTCCTTCTCGTTCTGGAAGCATATCACCACGAGGTTCTTGTCGTTTGTCGGCACAAGGCTCTTTATTGCCTTGTTTATCTCTTCAAGCGGCACCATTGGCACTATCTGCTTCATCGTCTCGTAGTAGAAGTCGATGGAAGGCATCGGCTCGTTGTTGAGGAAGTGTTGCTGGCATTCCTTGCAGAACTGTCCGCTGTAGCGTTTGTCCTTGTTGGTGTACATCTTGTCGAGCGCACTCAGCATGTTGGCTTTTATGCGCGAGTATTCTGTTGCGGTAAATCCGTACTCGGCCGCACGCAGCGCCTCACGATACACGGCAGCCAGCGAGGCCTCAATCTGTCCGTCCTTAGGTGTGGCACTCAGCTCGAAGGCTCCCTTTGTACGCGAGAACAGGAAGTTGCCGTCGCTGCTCTGTGCAGCCACAAATGGGCTTTCAGCCTTTTGTGAATATTCGGCCAGGCGGGTGTTGAGCATACGTATGGCAGTGCTCTTGATGTAGCTGTTGACGAGGTAATCGACATTGCCCTTGGCCTCGTTGGGCACTGCGTTGTGCTTGAACATCATCGTCAGCATGGTGTTGTTCTGTTCCTTGTCCTTGTCGATGACAACGATGGGGGTGTCGTTGTCGGGCACTTGCTCGGCCACGACGGGGGCAGGGTTGTCGGGCATCTTTATGCCGCCAAACAGTTCCTTTATCTTCTTTTCTATATAGTCAACGTCGATGTCGCCCACTACTATTATGCCCTGGTTGTCGGGACGATACCACTTTTCGTAGTAGTCGCGCAGCACCTGGGGCTTAAAGTAGTCGATGACGCTCATCACGCCAATGGGCATGCGCTGTCCGTATTTGCTGCCTTGGTATATTTTCGGAAGGTTGCGCTCCAGCATACGGTTCATGGCCGAGGTGCGCATACGCCACTCTTCGTGTATCACGCCACGCTCCTTGTCAATCTCTTCGGTTTCGAGCAGCAGTCCGTCGGCCCAGTCGCTGAGTATCAGCAGACACGAATCGACGGCACCCGCCGTCTTGGTGGGCACGTTGCTTATGTTATACACCGTTTCGTCGATGCTGGTATAGGCATTGAGGTCGGCTCCAAACTTCACGCCAATGGATTCGCAGTAGCTCACGATGCCGTTGCCGGGGAAGTGCTTGGTGCCGTTGAAGCACATGTGTTCGAGAAAGTGTGCAAGTCCGCGCTGCTCGTCGCTCTCCTGTATTGAGCCCACACGCTGTGCAATGTAGAACTCGGCGCGATTTTCGGGCCAGTTGTTGTAACGGATGTAGTAGGTAAGGCCATTGGGCAGCTTGCCAATACGCACGTCGGTGTCCAATGGAATTGGCGGTATTTGCTGTGCAAACGATGTCGAGACAGCTATCAGCGCCAATACTAAGACTAACAGTTTCTTCAGTTTCATTCTTATGTTTTTATTTTTAGTTTATATCTATTAATTAATACGTAAAAGCAAGAAAAAAAGGTGCCTCCCCCATCTGCTTTTTGTGATAAATTAACTGAGTCAACTCGCAAACAACTTGTCAACTCGTCAACTCGTCAACTCGTCAACTTATATAAAGTATCGTCAATCCGTCGCGCAGCGGCAATATCACCTTCTCCACCCTCGTGTCGGCAGCAATGTAGTCGTTAAACCGGCGTATGCCCTGCGTCTGCTGGTCGCGGTCGTAGGCGGGGTCCACCACGTGGCCGTCCCACAGCGTGTTGTCGGCAATGATGAATCCTCCCTTGCGCACCACCGACAAGGCCATTTCGTAGGTCTCGATGTAGGTGCGCTTGTCGCCGTCGATGAAGACCATGTCGAACGTCACGCCAAGGCGAGGCGCCTCGGTAATGGCGTCGCCAATGATGAACTCTATCTTGTCGGCCACGGCCGAGCCTTCTATCCACGGCCGCGTAAAATCCTCCTGCTCGTCGTTAATCTCGAAGGTATATACCTTTCCTCCCTCGTCGAGCCCCTCGGCCAGGCAGATGGCGCTGTAGCCGCTAAACGTTCCAACTTCGAGAATCCGCTTTGGCCTAATCATCCTCACAAGCATTTTCAGCAGTCGGCCCTGCAGATGCCCACTGGCCATTCGGCCGTGAAGCAGCTGTATATTAGTGGCGCGGTAGAGCCTGTAAAGATAGTCGCCCTCCGCATCGATGTGCTGAAGCACATATTTTTCCAGTTCTTCGTCCATATCCCCGCTTACAGCTTCATCAGTCCTTCAATGGCCAGCCTATAAGAGTCCATGCCGAATCCGCATATCACGCCAATGCAGGCGCATGATATGAACGAATGGTGGCGAAACTCCTCGCGCTTGTGAACATTTGATATGTGGACCTCCACCACCGGAGCCTTCAGCGAGCGTATGCAGTCCTGCAGAGCAATGCTGGTGTGGGTGTAGGCACCGGCGTTCAGCACTATGCCGTCGCAGCTGAATCCCACTTCCTGCAGCTTGTTTATCAGTTCGCCCTCGATGTTGCTTTGATAGTAGTCGATCTCCACGTCGGGATATTCGGCGCGCAGCTTCTGAAGATACGACTCCATGGTGTTTGAACCATAAATGCCAGGCTCTCTTGTGCCCAATAAATTAAGATTTGGGCCATTTATTATTTGTATTTTCATAAAATCGAAAAAAAATGGTTATATTTGCAGCGCAAAAGTACAAAATAATATAGAAATGAGCAAGAAAACCACGGCAAATATCCTTAAACGTTATAAAAGATACCTCAAGTTGGAGCGTAATTTCTCGCAAAACACCCTTGAGGCCTACTCCAACGACGTTGACAAACTGCTCGTATATTGCGCCGACAACGGCCTCGACATACTCACCCTGAAGCTCGACCATCTGCAGCAGTTTGCGGCCTCGCTCCACGACATTGGCATCGGGGCGGTGTCGCAGTGCCGCGTGCTGTGCGGAGTAAGGTCGCTGTTCAGGTTTATGCAGCTCGACGGATTCCGAGAGGACGACCCCACCGAACTGCTCGAATCGCCACAAATGGGCGAGCATCTGCCCGAAGTGCTGTCAACCGAGGAGGTTGACATGCTGGAGAACTCCATCGACCTGTCGAAATGGGAGGGGCAGCGCAACCGCGCCATCATCGAGGTGCTCTTCTCGTGCGGGCTGCGGGTGAGCGAGCTGGTAAACCTCAAGTTGTCAAACCTTTATCTCGACGAGCAGTTCATTCGCGTCATGGGCAAAGGCTCGAAGGAACGCCTCGTGCCTATTTCGGAAAAGGCCATCAAGGAGCTAAACTACTGGTTTATCGACCGCAACCTGATGAAGATTAAGCCCGACAGCAAGGACATAGTGTTTCTCAACCGCCGTGGCGGCCAACTAACGCGCACCATGATACTGATAATGATAAAACGCCAGGCCGTGGAGGCCGGAATAACCAAGACCATCAGTCCCCACACCCTGCGCCACTCGTTTGCCACCGTACTGCTGAAAGGCGGCGCCGACCTGCGCGTCATACAGTCGCTGTTGGGCCACGAGCACATCAGCACCACCGAAATATACACTCACCTC
>JAQXRI010000053.1 GCA_029218445.1 Prevotellaceae bacterium
TGGAACACTGCGGTTTCTGAGAGGACGGCAAAGCCATGGGCAAAGCCTCGGGGGACGAAGAATTGAAGACCATTGAAAGTTGAAGGTTGAAAATTGAAGGTTGAAGGATTTTCCTTTTCCCATTGCTCTGCAATCTTCATTCCTTCTTCATCACGACCTGTCAAGAGACAGGAGACGTGTTGGCCGAAGGTAGGTGAACCCTTACGGATGTCAACGGCAACATCGAGTACTGCACCTTTGACGCAGCGCACCAGTTTGCTCTGTGTATATGGCATACGCTGATAGTGCAGACCTCGCATTACTCCGTATGATGACATGGATTCATTGTCTTGAACAAAGTTGATACTATGCCCAAGTATAGGGGTTACTTTCTCGTCAAACTCTCGCTGAGAGAAGCTCTCGAAGAAATAGCCTCGGGAGTCTTTGAAGACACGTGGCTCAAGGATGAGCACGCCGGAGATATTTGTTTGTATTATTTCCATAGAAGTATGTCTTAACTTATTGTGTGTCCGCAAGCGGACTTATGTTTTGTGAACAGCAATTATCATGAATTTGACAGCAATTATCAAAGAATATTATTTTAATTTTCTTTCAAATCATACCAGAGAATAGCAATAACCTTTGCCATCAGCCTTTATTGTATCATTGGCAGACACGATGGCTGCTTCTGCTCCGACTATCAAGCCATAGAGATTCTTGTCGGTCTTGCCGCCAGAGTCATATTGACACTTGGCTTCATCAATAACTTCAATGAGTCTGTTTTCCATGTCCAAGAATGATTTGACATGGCCAGGGAGAATCATTCCAGGGCGCAGAGCATCCAGCGTTGCGAATGTCCCTATATAATCTGAGAGCCGATACATCAGCTCGGATTTAATATTATTTTCCATTGCCATATTCTATGTTGTTAAAATACAAACCCTAAATTATTATGAATCCTTATCAACAATATTTTCAGAATTCTCACGCAGGCTTTCAATCATCTGATCATGAGTTATTCTATTTTTTCTGTCCCTATATGTGTAATAACCATTTTTTATTGTTTTGTAAGCAAAAACAATACATAATAGATATGCAGCCGCTTCCAGAACTTTAGCATCAATAAACAGTGTTGTTTTGAAATCTGCCGTAAATATTGCAATAAGTATTGTTATCGCAATTGAAAGAGGAGAAATCCAATCATGATTTTTTTCATACTGCTTATCGTATTTTATCATCGCCAAACGCACCTTATCTTCACTAATAACAAGTATATGTTGATTAAGATTCGTATGTGTAGTTAAACTCTTATTAACTTCGGATCTTATATTTATGGTTTTTGAACCTTTCGTTGCCATAGTAGAGCTTTTAATCTTCAATTATTTCCAATGTTGCCTTCTTCGAATTTGCTATATTATCTTTTAGTTGATATAGATAATCTATAGATGCTTTGACTTCTATTAATTCACACAATTGAGTACCTGCGTCTGTTAACGTATATATATTACCTTGATAACCGTCACTATTTATTGAAAGATTAAGAGTATAACCTTTGGCCTTTATTGTTTCACTTTTATCAAAATGCACTACACCCTGTGTCGAATTAAGAAGTCCACAATCAATAAGGGTCTGAAATTTATTAAATGGATAATACTTATTGTCATAAAGGATATATTCGAATACGTAGCCGTTATCTATCGTGAACCTGCAAAATTCGACAAACCAATCATATTCAAATTTCTCCATATTATCCAATACTGCCAGTGTCCTTTTGAATACATGACCTTCTAGTAATAACTCTTTGCCTAGAAGTTTTGCCCAGATATCCTGTAAATTATCATTATCACATTCCTTACATAAATCAAAAAAACGAACGATCCAACTCTTTTCAATTATTTTATTCGGAAATTGTTGGTCTGGAAGTGTCGTAAGAAACTTTGAGAATATTGATAGTACGTTTTCATACTGCCATAATGCTCGTTTCGAAAGATCTTTTGTTTGTAAAAATTCCGATATGCATTTTAGGCAATCTTTACAAGATTCAATCGTATCTAAATCCTTCACTTCTATATCTGTAACTTCTTCTGAAAGGAAGATTAATGGATCTGGAATTACTTCTCCAAATGCAAAAACAATTTTTGATAATAACTCGTTATTGTTTATATATTCTTTTAGTTTCATTATTACGACTTTATTTCAGTTTTGCTGTATTTAATATCACGTTATTTATCTTTATGCGTAAGCGGACTGTAATGTAAGCACTCAATTGTAAGCGGTCATTTTAGACCCGTTAATCAAGATTAAAATGAAATTTTTATTTTTTATTAAGGAATCCGAGATGTGATTATACCAATGCAGATGCCGTTGCCGGCTGCCATCTGTGGGCAAGCAGTTCGACGAGTTTGTCATTAGCCGTATTCTTTATCCTGCGGAAGACATCGCAAAGATACTCTACTGGATCCAAATTGTGGTTACAGTACTTGCCTTCTTCATTTATGTTCATCTTTGTCCAAAATTTATAATTCGGGACAAAGGTACGTATATTTTTTAAAGCACGCAAGACGGCCTAAAATGGCTGCTTACTGATGAATCATTGTTTATTGTCTTCATCTTTGCGGATGAACTTGTGCTTACTCTTGACCACGGCAAAGTTAAGCTCGATTTCCGTCTCTGTTGAGGCGGTGGAGAGGTTATTGCCTACTACGGTGGCGAGAAGCTGGCCTGTCTTCTGGAGGAGCGACTTCTGTTCGGTGCCGCCGTCGGTGACGTCCTGAAGGGCTTCCATGGTGCGTGCCATCTCCCGCACTTCAACGAAGGTGTCGATAATGGCGAGAGTGGTTTGGGTGGCACGAGGGGATTTTAGGACTGTAGCAAGCATATATAATCCACGCTCAGTGAAGGCCTTGAAATTGTATTTGGAATGGTGGCCTTTGCCTTGCGATGGTTCTAAGGTCGAAAATTTCGACCTTAGAACTGCGGACTCTTCTTCATCAAGGTAGATGATGCAACGGGGCGGAAACTTGTCGGGATTGTTTTTCACTGCCTCGTTAATGCGTTTGGTCTCTACACCATATAGTTCTGCCACGTCACGGTCGAGAAGGACATGTTGTCCTCTTATGGTGACAAGACGTGACTCTACGTCCTTAGTGGTAATTGGGAGAGTTTGTTGAGTGTAGGCACGAGTCGCTCTATCTTTCCGCATTTCACCCTATTATGATAGAAGTCCATGTCGTCAAGCAGCTCCTCGAACTGATCTTCTGGCATATCTCCACCATAGCCGCCTGCAACTACACATACGGCAGCGAGCCTATGGGTTGACCTGTCGTTGCGGAAAGAGGCTATGCCGCGCAGGATGGAAGGCAACGTGTTGTACATATCTAATGAATCCTAAGAAAATCAATGGGTTTAACTACATCTATATCTGAGAATCCAAAATCCTTGATGTTGTTAGTAACAATATAATCAGCTCCAATCTTCTTTGCCGAATAATACTGAATAGCATCTTCAAAATCATTTGCCCTAAGAGCTACAGAGTCAGCAATAACGTTTCTGTCAACAGATACGACTCTCACCATCTCCATCAACGTGTCGAGAATGTCATAAAGAGCATTGCCCTTTGCAACCTTTCTCATAATGTATGCCAAGTGAGAAAACGCCAACGAAGAAACATAAAGTTCACATGTTTCACCATAGCCCATAAGTAAAATACTTCTGGCATGGTCAACTCCTTCCCTGCTAAGGAAGAAATCAAGCAAAACATTTGTGTCAAGAAAAACCTTTCTCACAACTCTACTTATTGATAATGTAATTAAACCGTTCGTCATTCTCATCAGCCACACCTCTAAGAATACCGCACAACTTTTCCCATTTGGCAGGCAAAGCAGAAGGTTCCTTAGAAGGGTTAGAAGAAATGACACTTTTCAGCATTTCCTCCACCATGGACTGAAGACTAATGTTATGTCTTTTAGCATACATTACAGCTCCATCATATATTGTCTGATCAATAGTCAATGTATTCATATCTTCAATTATTTATGTAATTACGCCGCAAAATTAAGAATAAAAAATGAAACCACCAAACTTTTCTGAGTTTTTCCGCATATAATCGGTAATCAATCATCAGCAATCAGGAACTTGGGATTAATCAACAATCAATTGTTGAGCGGATTCGGTCGCATTGTTCATCGTCGAACGACCTAATTCCTATTGCCTGTCAGTACGGCAAGCAATCTTGGAGTGTATCTGTTGTACTAATTTTCCACCCGCGGTGAAAATAGCTGAAGTCCTGCGGATTATAACCAGATTGATGACTGACGACAACAAGAACAACATGAACAACTTTGTGTCCGCAGGCGGTGTTATTTTTGTGATCAGCAATTATCGAATATATTTGGTATTACATAAAATGCAACTGAGTGCTTACTGACGATTATTCTTAAAGTCCCAACCCTGCCACACTTTTATTTGTTTATGTGTGGAGTAATTATCGAATTGTGCGGCAAGGTGGGACTGTTTTGTTTCGGGTCACAGGGACATGTAGCCCTATGGACGATGGAATATGGAACAAGAGATGCTGCCTGTTCACCCCACCTCATGCCTCAAATACTGTACGCTATGCTCCAGTTCGCCGAGCAGCACTATCACTGCCCGAAGCTCCTTGTCATGGATTTGGGTGAGGGGCTTGCCACCGTGGGTGACACTGTGGACGAAGAGCTTCTCGTACATGTTCAGGCGACGTATGAGGGATACGGCTTTCCGCATCTCGGCTGACGGGGTGAAGGCGGCGAGCTTGCTGCCGATGTCTTTCAGCTTGGCGGTTGCCGGCTTGCCTTCGGCATTCACCACGGCAAGAATATCGGACAAGAGGTCGTCGGCATACATTATCTTGCCATTACGCATGCGAAGGAAGAAAGGATTGCCGTCGCTCTGAAGTCGCTTCAGGTGGAAGTTGGCACGCTCACGGGCGTCGAGCAGTGTGAATTTGGCGAACTCTATGAGCACAGCCTCAAAACGGCGCCTTGCCTCGATGGCGAGGGATGCCTTGTCGGACGTATTATGGTCAAAGTCCTTCAGCATGTCGGCACTGCTGCGCAAGGCATTGTATTCGTAGGCCTGCGGGCCGTCGTGTCGCGTGTAGAGGGTAACGGTGTGCCACTGAGGGGCAATATTCCTCAGCTCCACCATCTTTATGAAGGTGTTGTTGAACCCCAAGTTGTGGGTAAGCAATATGAGTTGGTAGCCGGAAAACTCGTCGAGCAGGTATTCTGCCAGGAACGAACGGTTGCAGGCGTCGAGGCTCGTCACCACGTCGTCCATAACGAGCATCATCCTGCCGCCCTCTGAGGCATGGCGGGCGTACTCCTTCTTTATGGTGACAAGCAACAGCAGCAGGGAGACGAGGTTTATCTTTGCCTCGTTGAAGTAGCGGTGGAGGTCCTCTGAGGCAAACAGTCCCGTATTACCGTCCATCAGACAGACATACATGTCCTGGTTCTCGATGTCGATGCGAAGGGTCTCGAAAAAGCGGGTCTCAAGCAGGCGGTTCACCTCGTCCACCACCTCTTGCAGGTATTCAATGGTCTTTATGTCCTCGTTGTCAGGCCAGAATGCGTAGTCGGCCGACGTGGTGACCTGTCGGAAGTTGATGGTGTCGGGCTTGTATTCCAGCATGTCGGAGTATGTGCGCCTGTCGGCGAGTATCGTGTCGCGGGTGATGACGGCGCAGTGTAGATTGTTTTTGTCGAGCTGCTGGAATGGCGTGCCGTCGAACACTATCTCCGGCTCTCCCTCCGACATGTCTCCCTTGTAGGCGTATGACGCTAAAAACCGTCTTTCTTCCTTGTCGCGGTTCACGCCCCTTCGGGCGAATCTGCCAAACAAGCGGTCATAAAAGAAAACCATCCTGAGAGCTTCGGCTATAGAGCTTTTGCCGGCTCCATTCTCGCCGTATATAAGCATATTGCGGTTGTCGGGAGACAGCACGAAAGGCTTGTCGAAAGCCTTGAAGTGGGCTATTTCCAATTCTTTCATCACTTGCTGCGCTTGAAGAATTCGTCGAGCACGCTTGTCTTGCGCTTGCTGCGCTCGTTGACGTGCGAGAGGAGGAATTTCTGCCCCGTCTTGTTGGCTATGGCGGCACACTCGGGGTCGGCCTGCTCCATACGTTGCATATACTCCTCGAAGCCCTTGGTCCGCCTTGCCTTTTCTGTCGGCACGAAGGCAATGTTGCCTATGCTCTCGTCAAAATATTTCTCACGTACCAGCTCGCCGTTCTGCAGCATATACGTGTGCTTCTTGCGTTGCACGATGTTGACTATTTGGTGGTCGAGCAGTCCGCCTCCCATTTCGAGGATGAGTGCCAGCTTCGCAAATTCCAACGAGCGGTAGGAATGGAAGAAATAGCTCACCAACTCGCCGTTGACGTGCAGTCGCTTTGAGTCGCCGTGGTTCATGATGTCCTCCATAATCTCGAGCGAGCGCATCTCGCTCCATGTCCTTCCCGTGAGCATCAAGTACCTTACCATGCGCTGCAGGAAGGGTTCGAGGGTCTTTTCCTCAAAGCCCTTTTTCATTGCCCATGCCACGAGTATGGAGTCGTTACATGTGGTTGCCCTGCCGCACACTGACAGCAGCTGTGCCCACCCTGCAATCTTCGACGTGCCGAGTTCCAGCGTCTTGTACTTCTGCAGTATGTCGGCTATTTCAATCAGCCTGTCCATGATGCTCTTGTAGCTATGGCGTGACAGTTCGCCGTTGCGCCCGTCGAAGAACTCACGTATGCTCGGCGGGTAAGTGCTCAAGCCTTCGGATGCTGTCTTCAGGTTCATGTATATGGTGAAGAGTGTGTCGATGTCGATGCGGAGCCGCTTGCAGTAGTCCACCACGGAGTCCCAAAGCGTGACGAACTCGTCCTTTTCATTGGGCGAGATTGCCTTTGAGTAGAGGCGTGCCTTGAAGATGTCGGAGTCTGACAGTTCGACGCCGCGGTTGTTGATGGTCTCGAAGATGACGAGCGCCTTGTCCTCGGCGTCTCTGATGCCGGGGGCGTGCATCTCGATGGGGATAATCAGCACCGACATCATGAGGAACTTGGCGAAGCTGCGCAGCCCGGTAATGTCGTTCTGCTTGAACTCGCGGAAACGATAGTAGAAGTACATCGTAGCCACCTTCATGTTGTTGTCATCTTCGTCGATGATGTCCTCTATGTCAACAAAGTCGAAGTTTCGGCTGTCTTCCTTCAGTTTTTCATAACGCTGCTCGTAGTGGCTCAGCTTCCACGAGTAGATGTCGTTCATAATCTCCATGTCGTTGGCGTCGTTTACGAGCGACTTTATGCGAATCTGCTCGCCCTGTCCGTCCCAGTTGCGCGAATAGAGCATGTCGAGCAGCGACGTCACCTCGGGCAGCAGCACCGAAAGCGACTTGAACATTAGCCAGAAGGTGGTCATGCGCTGTTGCCCATCAACGATGCGCGGGAACTCGTCCCTCTGGTTGTCAGCCACGGCAAGTATGATGGTGCCCATGAAATAGTCGTTGTCGTAGGGGCGGTTGAAGGCGTCGATGAGGTCGTCGTAGAGCTGGCGACACTCTGTCACGTTCCAGCTGTAGGGCCGCTGGTAGGGCGGTATGACGAAGGTGTCGTATTCGCTCCAGAGTCTTCGTAGGTTTTTCTGTTCTGCGTTAAGATGTAAGGACATGGCTTTAAAGATTAAAGATTAAAGATTAAAGAATTAAAAGATTAAAGAATTAAAGGAGGGGCCGCCCTCCACATGGGCGGTGGATCCCTCACTCGGGAATTGCTTTTTCATACTGGCCGGAGGATTGTGGTTACCCTGGCCTCAGAGTTGGTGGCTGTTTATGCGCTTTCGGTCGTCTATCCTTTCCTTCTCTTCGGCGGTGAGTCCTCGGGCAGTGGCGGCCACACGCATGAGCGACTGCGTAATCTGCGCCTGGGTGCGTTCACGCCTCTCGCCTTCAAGCATTTCGCCGGCCACGAGATAAAGCTTTACAAGCATCCTCTGCGTGGCGGAAGCCGTCAGTGTGGGGTCGAGATGGTCGGGGTCGAGTTTCCTGAGCGTCTTGTAGTCAACAATGCCGTTCTTGTGGAGAGATGACAGAGTCCTGCATCCCCAGCATTTCATGATCGCCTGAATCTCCTCGGCTGCTATGGTCAGCCATAAGGGGAGCTGAGAGTTGCTTGCTGTCGTCATCTGTAGCTGACAGGAGCACTCTATTCTTTGCCCGATGCCAAGCTAACAGACTATAAACAATGCAAATTTTCTCAAATTTCGTGGGATTATAGCGAATCCAACGCAGACGCTCTACAATAAGCTTTTTCCCGTATCTTTGCAGCGTATTTTTAATCTTTCAATTTTCAATTTATGAAGTACGTTCCTTATTTCAGCTCCCTCACCGCCACCAATCCGGAGAGCATCTCTTGGGAGAAGATGACGGAGGTGTTGCGAAGCGACTTTCTCAGAGAGAAGACTTTGAAGTACAGGACTCTGCTCTCGCAGCTCGACAAGGCAGAGGCCTCAGGCGACAAGAACGCCATCGACTGCCTCAAGGCCGAGATGAAGAGGGTCAAGATGGAGTGTCCTGCCATAGTGTGCCAGGCAGAGCTCGAAGGCGGCAAGGACAAGACCTGCATACGTGGCTATACGGCCTACATGATGGCCGACTTCGACCATGTGCCCGCCGACAGGCTCAACGAAGCCCTCGCCAAGGTGAAGGCCGACCCCTGCACGTTTATCGTCTATACCACCATCTCGGGACGTGGTTTTCGCGTCATTGCCCGTGTGGACGGCAAGGTGACGGAGGAGAACTTCCGTGCGGCGTGGCTCTCGGCGAACGAGCATTTCAAGCGCGTCACGGGTCTCGACTACGACACTCAGTGCAGCAACGTCACCCGACTATGCGGACTGGCGTGGGACTCCAAGGCTGAGTACCATCCCGTGGCAAAGCGCATCAAGGTGAACCTCTCGCTCGACCCGAAGAGGGCTCGCCGGGGCAAGGGTGCCGGACGGCCTGCCAAGGCCGCCAACCTCGGCGAGAGGGTGAGGCGGATGGTGGAGGCCGACGGTGCCGTGTATGCCGACGGATGCCACAACGACTACGTGTCGCGCTGCATCTATCTCATGAACCGCTATGGTGTAACACTCGACGACTGCACCTCGTGGGCTCTCGGCGAGTTCGACGACTATGCCGAAAGGCATCCCAAGGCCATCGAGACGATGGTGCGCAATGTATATCAGAATCATAGTGAGGAACATGCCACCCTCGCCGCCAACACGTCCAACCGCAAGGCGAGCATACGCGAGATGGAGAAGTTCATCGCAGCGAGATATAGCATCAGGCTTAATCTGCTGAGCATGAAATTGGAACAGTGTAAGTTGAATGTTGAAAAGTTGAATGTTGAAATACCCACGGCGCAGCAATTCAATATTCAATCTGCAACCTTCAATATAGTAGATGACCGCTTTGTCAAGTCGCTCTGGCGACAGATGCAGCTGGCAGGCTTGAACGCCGACCTGCAGACGGTGTTCAACATCCTCGGGTCCGACTTCGTGGAGGCTTACCATCCGTTCAAGTCGTGGATTGAGGGTCTGCCCGCATGGGACGGGAAGACCGACTATATACGTCAGTTCTTTTCCATGGTGCACTGTCTGGACATTTCCGAAGAGGAGTTCTTCAGATATACCCGCTGCTGGTTTTTGGCGATGGTGGCGTCGGTGATGTACGACGATGTGGTGAACCACTGCATCCTCACCTTCATAGGCCGTCAGGGCACGTATAAATCCACCTTCATGCTCCATATCCTGCCGCCCCATCTGAGGGCGTTCTTCTCTACGAAGAGCAACTCGTTCCAGCTGACCAAGGACGACCGGCTGATGCTCGCGCAGAACATCGTCATATCGCTTGAGGAGATTGACTCCATGGCTCCCAAGGAAATCAACCAGCTGAAAGCGTTCACCACGCTGCCCCTGGTCAACGAGCGACCTCCCTACGGCCACAACACGATGGTCATGCCCCGGGTGGCTTCGCTCACAGCCACGGGCAACAACCTCACCTTCCTCACCGACCAGACGGGCAACCGCCGTTGGCTGCCGTTCCATGTCGATAGCATCGACAATCCCTGGACTGCCGACATACCCTACGAGGGCATGTATGCCCAGGCTCTCGCCCTCATCCGGGGCGGCGAGCGTTACTGGCTCGACGACGCCGACATCCGAAGTCTGAACGAGCATAACCGCAGCTTCATGGCCCCCGACCCTGCCACCGAGTTTATCGTCACCTACTACATGCACCCACGCACCGAGGCGGAGACGAAGTATCTCACTGCCACGAAGATTGCGGCGAGGTTTGCGCCTTATCTCAAGGTGAGTCCCACGAAGATAGGGCTGGCAATGGCGGAGCTGGGTTTCGAGCAGATACGCCGCAAGACCGGACGCTTCTGGAAGGTGGCGGAGCGGCCACAATGCGATATCGACAGCAGTATTCCAGATATTGACCATAGCGAAAAAAATGAAACGGACATGCCTTTCTGAGGCTCCGGGGTGACAGGTTGACACTATATTATATAGGAAATCCCTAAAACGGGAAATTCGCTTACTATATAGTTCGTTAATTTCCTCTCTCACGACTTTTTTATATATATAAGTGTCAACCTGTCACCCTCTCTCGACTGCGACCCTCATCGCAGATACCTGCGAAGCCCAACGCAGATAACTGCAATGGCAAACGCAGATACCTGCGTTTATGAGGGAAGTTATGAGAGGATGTTATGACTCCCCATTATAACTCCCAATATATAAACATTAAATATCGAATCATGAAATCCATGACCAAAAGTGAGCTTGCCCAAGCGGCGGGCGTATCAATGAAAACCCTACAAAGATGGCTTTCGCGCCATAGTGAAGAACTCGCCATACTCGGCGTAAGACCCCGCGACAAGCTGCTGCCACCAGTGGCGGTGAGGTATATTGCCGAGCAGTATGGCATCGACCTGTAGCTGCAAAGGGACGGAAACGGACTTATTCGGCCAAATGACGCACTTACTGGACGTAAACGGCCCGAAACGGACAATGCCCTTGCCGAATGTAGTAACTTTGCATCGTCAAAAGGAAACAACCACCTGATGACATGAGGTCTTTGACTTACTGACGACAACATTGACAACGCTGAACAACTTGTTTTTTTGTGAACAGCAACTGATGTTTTTTTGTGAACAGCAATTGATATTTTTTTGTGAACAGCAATTGTCGGCAATTGGACAGCAATTGAAAAAAAATTTTTTGTTAATTGCTGGTACATTGCTGGAAATTATTCGCAAGCTCATCAGCTTCGCAGTGTCTGTTCAAACAAAAAGAAACACTTGCTGTTCAAACAAAAACATATTTTTATCTTAATTTATTGTTTAACCCCTGCCGGGCACAGGCACATTGACGGTCTGTGTAAATACCAAGTCCCATACCGGCGATGGGCGATTTTATGATCAATTATTCCGTTTTTCTCCTTCCCAACCAGATGAACAAGGACGAGGCCCCGAAGGCCTACGCCAGGGCACAGGCGAAGGAGGTGATGGCATTCCGCCAGTTTGTTGACCACATTGCCGACCACGGTGGACACAAGCGCGGACAGGTGAAGGGCGTACTCTCCGACATGTGCAGCTGCCTTGTGGAACAGTTGCTTGAGGGCAAGAAGATTCTGCTTGACGAGTTTGGCGACTTCTGGATTACGCTGACCAGCAATGGAGCTGAGAGTCTGGATACGTTCACGTCGAAGAACATCACTGGAGTGAACATCGTATTCACCCCCGGCGAAGACTTTCAGAACCTCATCAACCGTGCCGAGTTCAACCTCGTGGCGAGTCGTGTCGCCCAGTCTGCTACGCTGAAGGCTGAGAAGAAGGGCGAGAACACCGTTGACTTGGCTGCCGCCAAGAACAAGGGCAACGGCTCTACGACTGAGCCGACCGAGCCGACTGACCCCGACAATGGCGGCGGCGAGGACGTGCCTCCAGTAACCGACGGTGAAGAGAATGGGGGCGAAATAGGCGAATAAGGCCCACCCCCTTCCCCTCCCTGGGGAGGGGGGATTTATTGGGTAAATAGAAATGCCAAAGTTTATGAAGTTTATTATGTTCATTTATCTTAAAACATCGAGTATGAAAGTTAATTGGAAGCAAATCGCGCTGTACATACTGCGCATCGTTGAGCTTGTGATAACTGGTGCCGCTGGCGGTGCCATGACGCAACTCTAATCTCTTTTTTTGTCAACAGCAATTATCAGCAATGTACCAGCAATTTAAAGAAAATTATTTTTGATAATTGCTGATAAAATTGCTGAATAATTGCAGGTAATTGCTGTTCCCCCAAAAAACAGAGCTGTGCTTTTGTGAACAGCAATTGCCAGCAATGTACCAGCAATTTAAAGAAAATTATTTTTGATAATTGCTGATAAAATTGCTGAATAATTGCAGGTAATTGCTGTTCCCCAAAAAAACAGAGCTGTGCTTTTGTGAACAGCAATTGCCAGCAATATAACGGCAATTATCAAAAATATTTTTTTTAATTGCTGATAAAATTGCTGAATAATTGCAGGTAATTGCTGTTCCCCCAAAAAAAACAGAGCTGTGCTTTTGTTAATCCCTGTAATATGGGATCATTTCTTTTGAAAGCAAAATACATTCGTTGGTTTGAGGATTGTATCCATAACGTTCACCATAAAGGCTCTCACTTCCAAAGTTAATCAGGAGACCAATGGGTTTCTTCGTTAATCGAAGGTAGTTGAAGAGTTGGAAACGATGTTCAGGACAGATTTCCTCTGTTGATTTCAGTTCTAAAACTATGTCATTTTCAACAAGAATATCCATACGGTATGTTTTTTCCATTTTTCTGCCTTTGTAATAGCAGAATACCTCCTGTTCTGGTTCTGCCTGTAATCCGTTATCAGTCAGTTCCATGGTGAGTGCTTCATTTTATATTTCTTGTATTCCATTATATTATCTATATTAACATTTATAGTATAAAACGGCATAAACAAAAAAATATTATTCCAAAATGCAGATTATTTTATCCACAAGTGGATTTTTCTGTAAACAGCAATTATCAGCAATTGGTCAGCAATTGGCAAAAATATTTTCTTTTAATTGCTGTTATATTGCTGAAAATTGCTGTTCAAAACCCAAAACTTTGAAGTTATGAGGAAAATATCTTTAATTATCGTGCACTGCTCCGCCAACAGGGCGGGGAGTGCTGTCCGCATGGCGGACATTGACAGGTATCATCGGTCGCTTGGTTGGAACGGATGCGGGTATCATTATGTCATTCCAACGGACGGAAGCATTGAGGCTGGCCGTCCCGAAGAGAAGGTGGGTGCCCACTGCAAGAACCACAATAGCCACAGCATTGGCGTTTGCTATGTCGGCGGCTTGGCTGCCGACGGCAAGACCCCAAAGGACACACGCACTGAGGCACAGAAGCGTGCGTTGAGAATGTTGTTAGCGGATTTGCATAAGCGATATCCGAAGGCGTTGATAGTGGGTCATTGTGATTTGGACCCTAAGAAACCGTGTTGTCCGGGGTTTGACGTGATTAATGATTATCGATTAACTTTCGATTAATGATTTATGATTTGTCCGTCGGTGTATAGGGCTTCAGATAACCACGGGGGATGTAGGCGGTGGCGATGGTGAGCAGACCGTCGATGATGACTGCCACACGGAGCTGCTTGCAATAGCGCGCCACCTTGCCGATGACACCCTTGAAGTCGCCACCGGTGACTATGACGGTCTCGCCCTTCTCAAACTGATGCTTGTTGTTGGGCACGACGATGTTGTCGGCTTCCTGCTGCCCGCAGATAATCTTTAGCGACTCCATCTGGCGGTCGGGGACTATGAGCGGCTCCTTTTTTCTTTCGTCGCCGAGACCGACATGGCGGTAATAGAAGCGGAGATGGGGGAGATTGGCATTGTCATAGACGAAGGTCTTGAGGATTTCTTCGGTGCTTTGGGCAAAAAAGATGTTGGGAAGGCGTGACTCCTCAACCTTCTTGCGCTTGCCGTTGACCATGCGATAGACCTTGATGGTGGGATGGTAAACCTCAACGCCATGTTGGGCGAGGTATTCGTAGGACGTTTTGACCCGACCGTAGGTGGCGCGGAGGACGTACCAATGAAGCGGCTTACTTGTGGGCTGGACATAGTTGGTGGACACCCCTGTTTGTGAGTTTTCCGCCGGTGTTGACGGTTGAACTTCGGGGAGGACATCGGGGGCAAACCCGGTGCGTGGAGGGGTTGACCCACCCTCAGGGTCGCGTTGCGCGTCACCAATATCTGCACTTTTCAATTCCATATTGATGA
This sequence comes from Prevotellaceae bacterium, assembly GCA_029218445.1. Taxonomy (GTDB): domain Bacteria; phylum Bacteroidota; class Bacteroidia; order Bacteroidales; family Bacteroidaceae; genus Prevotella. Next base: position 14,342 of record JAQXRI010000053.1, read on the forward strand.
TTTTAACCTATCCTATACAGAACCTGGTTAAGAAACGACAAAAGAAGGGGATAATATGCTGAGCGTCAGTAATCTTACTCTATAAAAGCCTATCTATTGACAGATAAAGAGGAGGATGACAGCTATGGGCTGTGCCTTCTGTGAGTCGGAAAGCCACGGCACGAGGTCGTGGGATTCGCAGGCAAAGGTACAGCCTTTGCTGTGAACAAAAAAAAAAAATGACTAAAGTTTGTTAATTGTCAGGTTTTTGTTGGCATTTGTTTCACAATATGCAGAAAAACGGAGGCAAAACCGCTGCAATAACCACATACAAGCACCTGATTTTCCAAAGCCCGACAGCATGGTGGGCTTCGTCGATGACCACCAAAGATAAGGCATGTTCCCCCTGTCCCCCGGTGGGAGGTGTTGAAAAACCGTAGAATTGTGGCCATGCCACAAAGGGCTAAGAGCCGCAGCCCTTAGCCTATATGGTTATTTACCCAAAAAACAGTAATTATGTGGAAAGTCTATAAATCCAGTGCAGATGGTCGGGTCAGAAAATCCCTAAGGCATATTGTAGTGATACCTTTGTCGTCATGGTGAACTAGTTGGTCATCTGCCACAATGACTACTTTCTTAAAAGAGTCATCCACCTTTGACAGAGACAGGCACTCCTGCCTTCTTTTCTCGTCAGTGTCCATCTTGTATGCAGACTGGATATAATACCTCCTTGAACCTTGGTTGCATACGAAGTCAATCTCCAGTTGCACCTTCTGTCGCTTGCCTTCCGAGGAAGTTGTTTCTGTAACCACAACCCCGACATCAACATTGAATCCCCTATATAGCAATTCATTATATATCATGTTCTCCATCAAATGCGTCTTCTCGTTCTGACGGAAATTCAATCTGGCATTTCTTAGTCCTAAGTCTGAGAAATAATATTTTGATGGTGTGTCAATGTAGCGTCTTCCCTTTACATCGTAACGCATGGACCGCGATACGAGGAATGAGTCACACAGATAGTCGAGCCATTTCTTAACCGTGTCATTGGTAATCTTTACGTTCTTCACTGTTGCGAATGTGTTGACAATCTTTGTGGGATTAGTCAAGCTGCCCACTGCAGACGCCACAATATTAACCATCTCCCCTAATTCCGTCTCATTCTTCACATGATAGCGTCCAACAATATCAGAGATGTATGTCTTCTCAAACAGCCCCTTCAGATAATCCACCTTTTGTTTTTCCGTTTTATAAGATAATATTTGTGGCAGACCACCATAAGTCAGATATTCGTCCAACGCCATTTTATAATCGCCCTCATATACCGAAAAGAATTCTCCAAATGACAATGGCAACATGTAGATTTCATCTCCACGGCCCCGGAACTCTGTTATTACATCTTTCGACAAGAACCTTGCGTTCGAGCCAGTAACATAAACATCGGCATTGACAACATTCAAGTAAGAGTTTAGGACGTCCTCAAACTCATCCACCATCTGTATCTCATCAAGCAGTATGTAGTACATATCCTTGTCCATCATCCTGCCATCTATATATTCAAGCAAGTTGTCGGGATCTCTAAGCGATTTGTTCCTTCTGTCTTCCAGGTTGACAGTAATGATATGGTCATCTGCTACACCCTCGGCAATAAGCCAATCGGTGAACAGATGAAACAACAAGTATGACTTACCGCATCTCCGCACTCCAGTGACAACTTTTATCATACGGTTATGCCTGCTGTCAATCAGTCTTTTAAGATATATGTCTCTGTTGATATTCATATCGTATTCGATTTTTAGGAGGTTTTCCACCTGAATTTCGACTGCGAATATACAAAAATAACCCCAAACACAATGTTTTTCTCTGATTTTTATATCAAATATCACACAGATTTAACATTTTTATACCCAAATACCACTAAAAACAAACATTTTCATACAGCAATCAATAATCGGTATCTTCATTCAATTATTATGATTTATACAACAAACACCTTTAAGAACGTTTGTATAATCTTTAGAGAAAGATTGCCCTCGTTATACAGTATGTACTTCCTTAACATCTCAGGCAACTGGAATTGTCCCGTCTTCAATCTGTATCCGCACTTTATTATGGTGTCAAAATCCATAATGACAGGAACGGAAAATTTGATACTGTCATTGAGTGTGACATCCTTATACTCAAATATGTACAATTTTACACGGAATATTTTTATTTTTACCGCAATAAAATGACATTATAACGCTTAATTGTTGACTGATGACTGATTGCTGATGATTGCTGATGACTGGACACAGTTGGTGGACACCCCTGTTTGTGAGTTTTCCGCCGGTGTTGACGGTTCCATATACAAAAATGATTGCCTCACCACAGCAAAGGCAAAGGGAATTTGAAAAAAGACAATAAACCCATTTCAGGATATGTTTTTCATGTAAAAGTTTGCATAATACTTAAAAGATTAGTATATTTGCAGCCTATTATCGGGAGTAAAACATTAAACGATGAAAGTATTAGGAAATCATCGGCATCCACTTGCAGCCATTAGGCATCTGCTTCGCGAGATGACTGATAGAACAAGATACAAAGTAATAGAACTCAACACCGGCATCACAGGATGGACAGATGCCGGCAAGGAAACAGTTAGATAAAAAAAGATTTGCAAGTCACAGTATAAAAAAGATGAAAGAAATAATTGATTTTCTGCGCGACCTTTCGTGCAATAATAATAGGGAGTGGTTTACTGCCAACAAGCAACGATATCAGAAGGTATTGTCGCGTTGGCATGAGTTTTGCGAGAAGCTCATAAGGGAAGTCGGACAATTTGACCCGGACATAGCCTGCCTGACTGTCAAGGACTGTACTTATAGGATATATCGCGACACTCGCTTTAGTGCTGACAAAAGCCCCTACAAGACTCATTTCGGCGTGTTTCTGTCAAAAGGCGGCAAGAAATCAATGCACGCCGGCTACTACTTCCATGTGGGCACTGGCTCAGGAAATGAATACCCCCATTGCCACATGATAGCATCGGGAAACTATTGCTTCGCCCCACACGTGGTCAAGATGCTTCGCGAGGACATCAGTTTCGGTTGGGAGGAATTCAAGACGGAGGTTCTTGATGTTGCCGACCCTTCGTTCATGGTAGATATGGACGGTGCCCTGAAGCGAGTGCCGAAGGATTATCCTGCCGATGCGCCATACGCAGACTTCATGCGTCTGAAGAGTTTCTCATTGGTCACTTACCTCTACAATGATTTCATTCTCCAGCCTAATCTCGTGCAACGTGTGGCAGAACTGTTCAAGACCGTAAAGCCTTTCAACGACTATATCAACCGGGCGGTGGATTTTACAGATGATTGACGTGCCAATAAAATACAGTATCAGGAGGTGATTTATGAGAAAGAAAAGTAGAGAGATGAATGCCGCTTGGGCACTTGAAGTGATGGACAAGGCACCGTATATAACAGTCGGTATGACCGACATCAACGGAAAGCCTTATTCAGTACCGTTGTCCTTGGCCCGTACAGATGAGCAGACCTTTTATTTTCATTGTGCTACAGAGGGGAAGAAACTTGACATTATTCAAGCAAATCCTTGCGTATGCCTAAGTGCTGTGAGCAAATGCAAGCCAACAGTAGGCCCCAAGGATGGCAGTTTTACCTTAGAGTTCAAGTCTGCCATAGCATTTGGCAAGGCTGAGATTGTTACCGACGATACCGAGAAGCGCCGTGCGCTCCAGGCCATTTGCCAGCGTTTCCTGCCCCATCACATGGATGCCTTCGATGCTGCGGTGGAGCGGAGCATGTCTCGTACGACCATCGTACGAATCACGCTCACGGAGCCTCCTGTAGGAAAGCGCAAGCAGTATGATGCCAATGGCGACGAGATGAAATACGGACGTATGGAAAAACCATGATGCCTACACCCGAACAGCTCTCAATCAAGCCTCTATTGCCACTGCCCTTATAAACCAAATTCAAACATTGCAAGCTTATTGAGGTCAAAAATACCAGTCCTGTCAGCCTTGAGAATGGAAGCAATAGGGATTGTTAATTATCAGCTGAACTTTCCCACCTTTTTCTATGCAGTGCGGTAACTTACTCCCCCTCTAAGATAGAGGGGGTGTCACGTAGTGACGGGGGCGTATGAACTGCCGCATAAGAAATATTTACCGAGGCAGTACATACATTTACTATCGAGGCAGTACATACTCCCTCCCCCCGTAGGGGGACTCCCCCTACCTTAGGGGGAGAGCAAGTTACTCCACTGCGGAATGTAGGTTCACCACTGCGGAACATAAAACGAAAGCCTGCTTCCGACTAATATGAACAAGCTGAGGGGAACTATTTACAACAGATACTGACAAACATTCACCCACGGCTATGGCAAAGTATGTGCCGGGGCATTGGACTCATGATACACACGAAATGTATGGTTTCACTTACGTCCAAAACTCTTCTTTGCCCGTTGGTCTCATCTCGCCTCCACACTTTGGACAAGTATGGAGATTCCATCGGCGGATGTTCAGACTGCTGCACTGTAGGCATAGGCGGCCGGCCTCGCTGTTGAACGACGGGGCAACCTCGCCTATGATGCCTCCCACAACCACATTCTGCAACGAATGGCAGTCGCAACACTCCATCGGCACTATCTGCTGCTGAAACAGTCCGCGGCCGTCATACACATCGGCCTCATAGCCACATGATTGGCATCGGAAGATACGTTTTCTTGACATAAGATGTTGTCTTTATAATTCGGGAGCAAAGTCAGTTTACGTCGCGCCAGTCGTGCTTGGGATAGCGGCGACGCAGTTCCTTGCGCACTTCGGGATAGGTGTTCTGCCAAAAGCTGCGGAGGTCTTGCGTAAGCTGCACTGGCTTGAAGCCGGGCGACAACAACTCCATAAGCACCGGGCGCGAGCCGCCATCGAGGCAGGGGGTGTCGTTGAGTCCGAAGCATTCTTGAAGGCGCACGCTTACCACAGGAGCCTCGGCCCCCTGACGATAGTCCACCTTGGCACGACATCCACTGGGCATGACTATGTGGGTTGGGGCAAGACGGTCAACAGCCGTCTGCTGTTCGTATGACAAAAGACCCCATATCACATCCGCAAGGTTTATCTTCTTCAGTTCGGCCGACGTGGTGGCCTTGCCGGCATACAACGGAAGCCACTCGCCAACGCGGGCAATGAGTCCACTGGTGCTGACGTCGGGCAGGAGCATGTCGGGATGCCATGCCGCCACCGTGGCTATGCGCCGCTGCTGCCGCTGAACGTCGGCGTTGAAGTCGAACATGCTCAACGCGTCCTTTTGTGCCGCCTCGCACATCACCTCCACCACGGCCTCGCGCTGCAGATTGTCGATAGGCTTGGCGTCGATGACCAAAGCCCCTACCCTAAGTTCCCTTTGGGCAGTAATGCGGCCTTGACGTGAGTCCCATGTGATGTTGTCACGCCACTCGGCAATGTCGGCCAATGAATCCATAGACAATGGCGAGGCAAGGAATATGCGCTTGTCCAACGAGGCCACGGCCAGCAATGGGCACGCCGACAGCTCGTCGGCATCGTCGAGCATGACCGTGTCGCCAGTCGCCAGTTTGTAACGTGCATGTCCGGCGGCCATGGCTATGCGTTCGGGATAGGCCGAGGCGATGAGGAGGCCTGTGACGTAAGGGTCGGGCTGCGAGTTGTCTTCTGCGACATGCACCATGCGCCGGTATTGTTCGGCCACAAGGGCGATGCGGCTCCAGCGTCCTGTTTTGCGACTGCGCCTCATGTCGCGCAAGAGCGAGATACGTGTGTTTATGTCGGCATCGTTGTCGGCCCCCATAGGGTCTTTCTCTTCCAAAAGGGCTGCCACGTCGGCGGCCAACGCCTTATGTTGGTCGGTAGTGGCCTTGAGCATCATTTGCGCTATGCGCGGATGGCAGGGCAGTGCGGCCAGTTGACGGCCATGGCGGCTCAGCTTGCCTTCTTCATCAAACGCCTTCAGCATCACGAGCAGTCGGCGGGCCATGGCAACGCTTGCCTTTGGCGGCGGAGTGAGCCACGGCAACCTAAAGACGTCGGCCTCGCCCCATGCGGCCACGGTGAGCAACAGTGGGGCGAGGTCGGCGTCGGCAATCTCGGGGCGGCGGCAGTCGTCCATCCTCAGCTCGGTGGCTTTTGTCCACAGGCGGTAGCACACTCCCTCAGCCACACGTCCTGCGCGTCCGCTGCGCTGCTTGGCCATGTCCATCGTTATCCTCACCGTTTCAAGCCTGCTGAGAGCATTGCGCGGGTCGAACACCTGTGTGCGGCACAACCCCGAATCGACCACCACCCTCACGCCTTCTATCGTTATCGACGTTTCGGCTATGGGCGTGGCCAGCACCACCTTTCGCCCTCCGTTCTCCAATGGTATTATGGCCCTGCGCTGCTCTTCGGGCGGCAACATGCCATAAAGCTGGCAAACGGTGGTTTCGCCAAGCCTGTCGTGCAGCAGTTCTCCACACTTCATTATCTCGGCTTGTCCGGGCAGAAACGCCAATATGTCGCCCTGGTGCTGCCTGTGGGCCATCATCACGGCCGACGCCACGTCGGCGGCACACCTTGCGGCGTCGGTATCGTCGGCATGGCGAATGTCAACGTTGTGCATCCTGCCCTTGCTCTCTATATGCGGGGCATCGAATGCACGGCATATTGCGGTAGCGTCGATGGTGGCCGACATTATCACAATGCGAATGTCGGAACGCACCAGTTGCTGCGCCTCCCTAACCAAGGCAAGGGCAAGGTCGGAGGCGAGGCTGCGCTCGTGGAACTCGTCGAACACTACCATCGCAACGCCGTCGAGTGTAGGGTCGTCAACCATCATGCGGGCCAATATGCCCTCAGTAAGTACCTCTATGCGCGTCAGGCTCGACACCTTGCTTTCAAATCTCACTCGGTAGCCCACCGTCTGCCCCACTCTCTCGCCCAGCATCGAAGCCATTCGCTCGGCTATCTGCCGTGCGGCCAAGCGTCGTGGTTCGAGCATCAGTATCTTGCCGTCGGCAATGCTGTCGAGCAAGGTCAACGGAAGCAGTGTTGACTTGCCGGCTCCGGGCGGTGCCGTGACCACAAGGCGCGGCACGTTGCCCAACGAGAGGTTCACCTTCTCAACAATGTCGCCCACGGGCAACTGCCTCATGAATGCCTTCAGCCTCCGGGCCATCGTTTGCTGTGATGCTTGCATGTGGCGGGTCAGTCTTTCAGCGAGTAAGTGACCGTCGTCACCACCCTCACCTTTTTAATATATGGTGTGTTTGAGTCGCGGTCGTCTATTGAAAACTGTCCCTGGTCGGCACGCATTATCTTGTCGAGGCGGCTGTTGCTGTTCTCGGCAAACTGCTGTGCAGTGGTCTCGGCATTCTTTATGGCTTCCTGCATCATCTCGGGCTTCATTTTCTGAAACGACACATATTCATAAGTCGTACGGTTGTCATATCCGCCATCGACCACTGCCACGCCCTGCTTCAGCAGTTCGCCTTGTCGCGCCATGATGCTGCGCACGAGCTTTACGTTGTGCGAGGTGACGGTGATGGTCGATGTAATGTTGTATCGGTAGCCACGCAGATTGGTGTTGTATTGGTCGGCGTTCATGTCGATTACGACAGGTGCGTTGACACTTATCTCGCTGTCCTTCAGGCCGTGATGCTTCAAGAAAGCCTTTACTTTCTCGGTAGTGACATTGATGCGCTGATAAAGCGACGGCAGGTCGTCGCCCAGTTCCTTGGTGGGAATGGGCCATGTCACCTTGTCGGCCTCAACCTCTTTTTCCGACAGTCCCTTGACGGTAACGTTGCGGTCTTTATTTACAAAGTCGTCAATGCCCGACTTGACGCACATTCCGACGAATGCGATGCCAAAGGCCAAAACGGCAGCCTGGCTGAATCTTGAATTGATGTCCATAATATTGTCGTTTATATTGTTTTTGAAGTGTAAAGGTAGTAAACAATGGCATAAGTTCATATATAACAAATGTTTTTTTATTGTTTTTTAGTAAGCATTAGTACGTTCGTTTGCTTTTTTTGTACTATCTTTGCATAAGAAAAGCTGCATCTCGGCAAAACTATTGGAAATAAACATACCTAACAATGAAGAAAACAATGACATTCATCGTACTTGCCTGCACGGCAGTACTCGCGTCGGCACAGAAGGCCACGGTGGCCTCGCCCGACAACAACCTAAAAGTAGATGTAACCTTAGAACAAGGACAACCCTGCTACAACGTGACTTACAAGCAGAACACGGTGCTTGAGAAATCGCCACTCGGATTCAAGGCCAACACAGGCGACTATGCCAACGGCCTAAAATGGGTAGGGACGGAAACAAGCGACGTGAAGAAAGACTATGTGCAAGACCGCATAAAGCGCACACAGAACCACTACCAAGCCAACCTGCTGGCCGTGACGCTGGAGAACAGTCAAGGAAATAAGTTTACAGTTACGTTCCAAGTGAGCAACAACGACATCGCTTTCCGCTATGAAATGAAGAAGCAGGGCGAGACGGGCAGCATGATAGTGGAACGCGAAGCCACAGGATTCAACTTCCCATCGACCACCACCACCTTCCTCACACCGCAGAGCGACGCCATGATAGGCTGGAAACGCACAAAGCCGAGCTACGAGGAATGGTACCGACTGGAAGAGCCAATAGGCAGCAGGTCGGAATACGGCCATGGCTACACTTTCCCGTGCCTCTTCCACGTGGGCGACTGCTGGGCACTTGTGAGCGAAACGGGAGTGGATGGACGCTACTGCGCATCACGACTGAGCGACGCCGACGCCGAGGGAACACTGACCGTGGAATATCCAATGCCGGAAGAAAACAATGGAATAGGCAGCGCAACACCGGCGGTGGCACTGCCTATGGCTACACCTTGGAGAACCATAACCGTAGGCGACAACCTCAAGCCAATAGTGGAAACAACAATACCATGGGACGTGGTGGAGCCACGCGCCGAGCCTTCAAGGCAATACCAAATGGGAAAAGGCACGTGGAGCTGGATTCTGTGGCAGGACGGGTCGATAAACTACGACGACCAAGTGAAATACATCGACCTGGCCAATGCCATGGGCTACGAATTTGTGCTCATCGACAACTGGTGGGACCAGTACATCGGGCGCGAGAAGATGGAAAGACTCATCAAGTATGCCGCAAGCAAGAATGTGGGAGTGCAACTGTGGTACAGCTCCAGCGGCTACTGGAACGACATCGAGCAGTCGCCACTGAACAAAATGTGCGACCCGTTTGCACGCAAGGAGGAGATGAAATGGATGAAGAGCTTGGGAGTAAAGGGCATAAAGGTTGACTTCTTCGGTGGCGACAAGCAGGAGACGATGCGACTGTATGAAGACATTCTGTGCGATGCCAACGAATATGGACTGACCGTAATATTCCACGGCACAACCATTCCGAGAGGTTGGGAGAGAATGTATCCCAACTACGTAGGCAGCGAGGCGGTGCTGGCTTCTGAGAACCTGATTTTCGAGCAGCGTTTCTGCGATGCCGAGGCATGGTGTGCCGCCCTGCACCCCTTTGTGCGCAACGCCATCGGCTGCATGGAATATGGTGGAACTTTTCTTAACAAACGACTCAACCGCAACAACGACGGCGGCACCACGAGAATGACCACCGACGTGTTTGAGCTGGCCACTGCCGTGCTGTTCCAGAACCCGATACAGAACTTCGCCCTTGCGCCGAACAACCTGACCGACGCACCACAGACGGCCCTCGACTTTATGAAGACCGTGCCCACGACATGGGACGACATCTGCTTCATCGACGGCTATCCAGGCAAATACGTAGTGCTGGCACGAAAGAGCGGCGACAAGTGGTACATAGCCGGAGTGAACGCCGAAAAGGCTGCCAAGCAGCTCACGCTCAGCCTGCCTATGGCACAGAAGGGCGGCACCGCCGACTACTACTACGACGGCAAGGACAACCTTCCGCAACGCTCGCAACTGAAGATAAAAGCCCCCGCCAAGATGAAGGTGACAATGCAGCCCAACGGCGGCTTTGTCATGATACTTTGAAAAAAAAGCTGACCCAATGCAATAATGACCACGTGCATACGTTTTATTTTATGTATTGAATAAGATAAAACTGATATTTGCATCGTTGGTCTGCGCTTGCGCCTTAGCCGCGCCGCAGGACAACCGTACGGCGCGGCAAGGGCAAAGCAAAGCTGAAGCCCAGGCTGCGGCCGACAGTAGTGTTGTGGCCGCAGCCGAGGCCAAGGCACGATGGAAAGTGAGAAAAACGGCACCTTTGACGACCGACGACCTCGACTCGACGGCAATAGACCTGAAAAACCCCGAAAACATTACGCAACGTGCTGAATACAACGACTCGACTGGCATGTACTACATAGGAGCGAAGATGGGCGACAGCTATCTGAACGCCCCCATGCTGATGACGCCTGAAGAGTATAGGCAGTGGAGCGAAAAACGAGCCATGCAACGATTCTTCAAGCAGAAGAACGACGAGGAGGTGGCCAACAAAGGAAAGGACAAATTCTCGTTTGCCGACATGCACTTCGACCTCGGACCCGCCGAAAAGATATTCGGCCCTGGAGGCGTGAGGATAAAGACGCAAGGAACGGCCGAGCTGAAGCTGGGCGCGACACTGAAAAGCATCGACAACCCCTCGCTGCCCATAAGAAACCGCAAGACGAAGTCAATCGACTTCGACGAGAAAATCAACCTCAACATGACCGGCAAGGTGGGCGACAAGCTCAACATGAGCCTCAACTACAACACCGACGCCACATTCGACTTCGACGCAAAGAACATAAAGCTGAAATACGAGGGAAAGGAAGACGAGATTATCAAGCTGGTGGAAGCGGGCAACGTGTCGTTTCCATCCAACTCGTCACTAATAAGAGGAGCCTCGTCGCTGTTCGGAATACGCACCGACATGCAGTTTGGAAAGCTGAAACTGCAGACTGTGGTCTCGCAGAAAAAGTCGTCGTCGAAAAGCGTTTCGTCAAAAGGAGGCACACAGCTTACACCCTTTGAACTTAACGTGGCCGACTATGAAGAGAACCGCCACTTCTTCCTTGCCCACCATTTCCGCGAAAACTACGACAAGGCTATGGCCAAACTGCCATATATGACCACTGGAGTAAAGATAACCAGAGTGGAAATATGGGTGACCAACAAGACAGGAACGACGAGCAACTCAAGAAACATAATCGCACTGACCGACCTTGGCGAAGGCAAGCAGGTGAGCAACAGCACACTGTGGGGAGGCGACGCCACACAGTCGCCTTCAAACACGGCAAACACCGAATATCAGCAGATGACCTCGACATACGCCGAAGCCCGCGACATCGACCGCACGTCAACCGTGCTCGATGCCATACCGGGATTTGAAGGAGGCGTTGACTACGAAAAGGTGCAGAGCGCACGCCTGCTCAACACATCAGAATACACGCTGAACTCGAGCCTCGGATACATATCGCTGAAGACAACGCTGCAAACCGACCAAGTGCTTGCCGTGGCTTATGAATATACACTTGGCGGAAGGACATTCCAAGTGGGAGAGTTTTCAACCGACAGGCAAGACGCCTCGGAGGCGCTGTTTGTAAAAAGCCTGAAAAACACCAACAACAGTCCGGCTGCGCCCAACTGGCAGCTGATGATGAAAAACGTGTACTACCTGGCATCGACAGTGGAAAAGCAACAGTTCCGACTCGACGTGAAATACAAGAGCGACACCACGGGAGTGTATCTGAACTACATTCCCGACCAGGCCACCAAGGACACTACACTGCTGCGACTGATAGGCGCCGACAGGCTTGACAACAACGACAAGCCAAATCCGAACGGATATTTTGACTATGTTGAAGGCTACACCGTGAGCAACGGCAGGGTGTTTTTCCCTAAGACAGAACCATTCGGCACATTCCTGTTTGGACAGCTGATGGCTTTGGGCATGGACAGCGTAAAGGCCGAGCAATACAGTTTTAGGGAACTCTACAACAGCACCAAGACAACGGCAAAGCAGCTGACCACCAAAAACAAGTTTCTGCTGACTGGCCAGTTCAAGGGCTCGTCGGCCAATGTCATCTCGCTCGGCGCATACAACGTGCCAAGGGGTTCGGTAGTGGTGACGGCAGGCGGCGTGGTGCTGACCGAAGGCAGCGACTATACAGTAGATTATTCGGCAGGCGAAGTGACCATACTCAACCAAAGCATCATCGACGCAGGAACGTCGGTGAACGTTTCGCTCGAAAGCGACACGCAATACGGCATGCAGCGAAAAACGATGTACGGACTCAACTGGGAATATGACTTCTCTAAGGACTTCCAACTGGGCGGTACATTCCAACGCTTGTATGAGCAGACCCTGACATCGAAAGTAAGCATGGGACAAGAGCCGCTGAACAACACCCTGTGGGGACTGAACGTCAACTGGAAGCACGAGAGCCAATGGCTGACCGACATGCTCGACAAGCTGCCACTGCTGCACGTGACGAAGCCTTCCTACATTTCTTTCACCGGAGAATTTGCACAGCTGATAGCAGGACAAGCCAGCGGAACGCAGGACAACGCGTCGTACATTGACGACTTTGAAGACACAAAGACATACATCGACGTGTCGGAACCAAAGTCGTGGATTCTGTCGAGCGTGCCGACACTATTTCCTGAACACGACGACAAGACGGGATTGACCAGCGGCTTCAACCGTGCCCAAATGGCATGGTACACCATCGACCCGCTGTTTACCTACCGCTCGTCGTCGCTGACCCCTGCCCACATCAAGGGCGACCTTGAACAGCTGTCAAACCACTATGTGCGCGAAATATACGTCAACGAGCTTTACCCCAACCGCGACCAAAGCACCTACAACGGCGCCACTTCAACGCTCTCGATACTCAACCTTGCCTATTATCCCACTGAAAGGGGTCCCTACAACTTCTCAACGCAGATGAATGCCGACGGCACACTGGCAAACCCGCAAACCAAATGGGCGGGAATGATGCGCAAGCTCGACACCAACGACTTCGAGACGGCAAACATAGAATATGTTGAGTTCTGGCTGCTCGACCCGTTCATCTACTCGCGCGAGCAACCCGACGCCGCACTTTATGGCGGCGACCTCTACATCAACCTCGGCGAAGTGAGCGAAGACATACTGCTCGACGGAAAGAAATTCTACGAAAGCGGCATGCCTGTTGACGGAACAAGCAGCTTCACGACAACACAGTGGGGAAAAATACCCGTCCAGGCAACCCAGACATACGCTTTCGCCACTACCAAAGGTGCCAGGGAAAAGCAGGACGTGGGCTACAACGGACTGAACGACGAGGAGGAACAGACATTTGAAAGCTATGCCGAATTCCGCAACTTCACACAGACCATCACCAACGACAGCATACGCGCGGCTTGGCAGAACGACCCTGCCAACGACAACTACCACTACTATCGTGGAGGCGACCTCGACGAGCGCAAGGCCACAATACTGGAACGCTACAAGCGCATCAACAACCCACAAGGCAACTCGCCCGACAACGACACGCAGACTGAAGGCTACGACACGTCGTACAAGACCACGCCCGACGTTGAGGACATCAACCAGGACTATACGCTGAACGAATACGAACGCTATTACCAGTACAAGATAAGCCTGCGCCCCGAAGACTTCGCCGAGAGCCGCATAGGACAGAACTACCTGACGGAGATACGCGAATCGCTGGCTCCGCTGCGCAACGGGAAAAAGGAAACAGTGAAATGGTATAAGTTCAGAATACCACTGACATCGGCCGAACGACAGCAGATAGGCTCAATAAGCGACCTGACAAGCATACGCTTCATGCGCATGTTCCTCACCGGATTCCAAAAACCCATAATACTGCGATTCGGCAGCCTCGACCTCGTGAAAGGCGGATGGCGCACTTACGAACAAGACCTCGGAACACAAGCCTCGTCAACAAGCGGCACACTGGAAACGAGCGCAGTGAACATTGAGGAGCACACCGACAAGACTCCCGTGAACTATGTACTGCCACCGGGCATCAGCCGAGTGACCGACCCATCGCAGCCTCAACTTGTGGAAAACAACGAGCAGGCACTCAACATGATAGTAAACAACCTGCAGCACAACGAGTCGAAGGCCGTATATAAGACTACGTCGCTCGACTTGCGGCAGTACAAACGCCTGCAGATGTTTGTTCACGCCAACGCCATGCAGCTCAACACGACACAGCTGCAGGACGACCAGTTGGCACTGTTCATACGCTTGGGAAGCGACTACCGCAACAACTATTACGAATATGAAATACCTCTGAAACTTACGCCAGAGGGAAAATACGACTACCGCTCAGGCGAGAGCCGGGCAAAAGTGTGGCCAGAGGACAACATGCTCGACCTTGAGCTGACAAAACTCATACAACTGAAAAAATCGCGCAACAAGGCAAGGGCACAAGGAACGGCATCGTTTACACGCGAATACTCAGAATACGACAGCGACCGGCCCAACAACCGCATGACCATCATGGGCAACCCGTCGATAGGCGAGGTGAAGACCATGCTCATAGGCGTGCGCAACGTGTCGGCGGGAGTGAAGTCGGGCGAAGTGTGGGTGAACGAACTGCGACTGCTGGAATTCAACAACAAGGGCGGATGGGCTGCTTCAGGCGCGCTGAACATGCAACTGTCGGACTTCGGTGCGGTGAACCTCACGGGACGCATCACCACCGACGGTTTTGGCGGACTGGAGGAGGGAGTGTCGCAACGCTCTACCGACGACTACAAGACCTACAGCTTCACCACCAACCTCGAACTGGGCAAGCTGTTTCCCGACAAGGCGAAGGTCACCGCCCCACTCTATTACTCAGTGACAAAAGAAGAGACACGGCCACGCTACAACCCGCTCGACACCGACATGATGCTCGACGATGCGCTCGAATCGGCATTGGACCAGCACGAGCGCGACTCGATAGAGTCAATTGCCGTAACACGCTCGACAACGACCAACTTCTCGCTGTCAAACGTACGTGTAGGCATAAAGACCAAACGTCACCCCATGCCCTACGACCCTGCCAACTTCTCGTTCAGCTACAGCCATTCTCACCGCTACAACACCGGAGAGACCACCGTATGGGAACGCGAAGACCAATGGCGAGGCATGTTCAACTACAGCTACTCGCCTGTATATAAAACCTTCGAGCCTTTCCGCAACCTCAAGGGCAAGAGCAAATGGCTGGCGTTCCCGAAAGCCATTGGCCTTAACTACCTGCCGCAAAACGTCACCTTCAACAGCGAAATACTGCGCAACTACTACGAGATGCAGGAGCGCGACCTCGAAGGCGGCACAGGCTCAAAACTGCCGCTTACGTTCAGCCAACAGTTTCTGTGGAACCGTGAGTTCTCAATACGCTGGGACCTTACGAAAAACCTTCACGCCTCGTTCCAAAGCGCCACACATGCCGAAGTGGAAGAGCCATACATGGCTGTCAACAAAGACCTCTATCCCGACGACTACAAGATATGGAAAGACTCGGTGGGACACAGCCTGCGCAACCTCGGCACACCACTCGACTATCAGCAGTCGTTCACATCGTCCTACCAACTGCCCATCAACAAGCTGCCCATATTCAACTGGCTCAACGCCAATGCCACATACAACGCCAGTTATTCATGGGTGCGAGGCTCGGAAATGGACGACGGAACATCGTTGGGCAACACCATCAGCAACAACCGCAACCTTAACATTACGTCAACGGCCAATCTTGAGTCGCTGTACAACCTCGTACCATATCTTAAGAAAGTGAACGACCGTTTCAAGAAAGCGCCACAAAACCAAACGAAAAAGAAAGGGAACAGCAGGACAGCACTGACTGCTAAAAAAGACAACGGCAAACTGCCCGGCGGCATAAAGGACACCAAGGCCGACGAAAGGCAGAACGCCAAACTGCCACTGAACAAAAACGCATTTGAAAAGGAGGTAAAGCTGAAGAAGGACACCGTGACAACGATAAGGCACAACAAGAAAAGCCGACGGCTGACAGTAACGGCAAGAACCATCGACGGCAAGGCCTACGACATAAAATACAAGGTTAAGGACGACAACACCATAGTTGTGGCCAACCACGACACCGTGACCATAAAGCTGAGCGTCACAACCAAAAAGCCACTGGACAAGGAATGGTGGTATGAACCGACACAGCAGCTGACCAGACTCTTGATGATGGCACGCAACTTCAACATCTCATACCGCAACCAGCAGTCGATGACCATTCCGGGATTCATACCTAACATTGGCGACATGCTCGGACAACACACTGGCAACGTGATGGCTCCAGGACTCGGCTTCGCATTCGGAATGGTGGGCGAAGGATACATCGACAAGGCTCTCGACAACGGCTGGCTGCTGTGCGCCGACAGCGTAGCAACACCAGCCACCATCAGCAACACCGAAGACCTTCAGCTGCGAATGACGCTTGAGCCGATGCGCGACCTGAAGATAGACCTCAACGCAAGCCGCACGACCAACAAGGCACAAAGCATTCAGTACATGTATGAAGCAAAGCCCACCACACACAGCGGCTCGTTCAACATGACAACAATAAGCCTCAAAAGCGCACTTGAGGGCATGGGCAACGCCAACAATGGCTACCATTCAAAGTCGTTCGAAAAGTTCTGCTCGTCAATAGAGTCGTTCCGCAGCCGCGTTGAGGCGCAATATGCCGACGCTACATATCCGCAGCACATGACCGACCAAAACGGAACCATGATAGGAGGCTCGAAGTTCAACCCCGAAATAGGCGGAGTACGCCAATACAGCGCCGACGTTCTCATTCCGGCCTTCCTCTCGGCATATACGTCAAGTGGCGGAGGCTCGCTCGACATCTTCCCAGCACTGAAGAAGATGCTGCCCAACTGGTCGCTGCGCTATACAGGACTCGGACGACTGCCATGGCTGCGCGACAACTTCAAGAGCATAACACTACGCCATGCCTACAAAAGCGTGTTCGCCGTAGGCAGCTACGCCTCGTTCAGCACGTTCCAGGAATATATGGACGGTCTGGGATTCATTACCGATGCCACTACGGGCAACCCCATACCCAACTCAATGTACAACATCAGCACCGTGAGCATCAACGAGTCGTTTGCCCCCCTCTTGGGCATCGACGTAACACTACAGAACAACATGACATGCAAACTTGAATACCGCACGACACGAGTGCTGAGTCTGAGCATGACCAGCATACAGATAAACGAAGCGTTGAGCAAAGACTGGGTTGTGGGCATGGCATACAAGATAAACAACTTCAACCTCTTCGGCACGCCATCGAGAAAGGTGAAGAAGCTGCAAGGCAGAAAAAACAAGGCTGACAACAATGCAACAAATACAAAACAGACGACAACAGGAGTGGGCCACAACCTCAACCTCCGACTTGACTTGTCGTTCAGGAAGCAGGCGTCAATTACCCGCGACATAGCCACTATGACAAGCTCGGCCAATAGCGGCAACTCGGCCTTCAAGCTATCGTTCATGGCCGAATACACACTGTCGCGCCTGCTCACACTCAGTGCATACTACGACCGCCAGACCAATACGCCGTTGCTGTCAAGCAGCAGCTATCCCACCACTACTCAGGATTTTGGTCTGTCGATGAAGTTCTCGTTGACGCGTTGAGATACTGCTCAACATCGGCCTGCAGACGCTGAAACTGCGGACAGGCCATATATCCCATGTTCTTTTTCAGCATGAGCTTCACGTCGGCCAGACTGTTTTCATAGCACGAAATCTCGTTGTACATCTGTGTCTTGTGGACAGCTGTCCTGTTTATCTCAGCCTCGCGCTCCATTCTCAGCCTGTTGCACACCTTGGTCATAATCGGGGCCACTATGGCATCGAATATGTGATGGCCATGTATATATAAATAGGTGGTTTGCGGCGTTACACCCAGTTGGCGCAACTCCATGTCGAGTTTCTCCACGTCCTTCACATACTTCTGATAGTTGTGTTGCATGTAGTTGACCTTTCGCTCCACCTTGTGCCTTAAATGCTCTATAGAATAATGAGGCGTCTGCAGATTGAAACCGCCAACCTCGACAACCCTGTCAAAGTCAGACATTGAAAAATCGATGTAGCGTCCTGTCCTGTAAGCCCATATTGACCATACAAACAACGGATAGCACGCCTCGGAATACTCGCGCATATAGGTCTTGAAGTCGAAAATGGCATGGTCGTTCAAGGTAACCATGACAGCCACATTGTGCAATCCTTCGGCAAAACACTGATAATTTTCTATGGCATACACATAAGTATGAAAAACATACGGACTTTGCAGAATCTTACGCGACGTTTCGGTAACGCCCTGCAGCAGGTAGTCATAATCGGCATCCACACAGGCTATCATGTCAGGCCCCATACGGTCGCCAATGAAGTTCATCAGCACCGACTTCTTGCCCCGTCTCAGCACCTGTTTAGACGGCAACATCACTTCAAAAAAGCGCGTCTCGTCCTCAAAACGTCCAAGCACAGTTCGCCAAAACAAAATGTCGTCATAGCTCTCAACGTAAGCAACAATCTTGCGTCGAGCCTTTTTCGACGTCATCTTGTTGGCAGCCTCAACATACCTCGACGTTATGCTGTCTCTCAACCTCTTTCCCATACCCGACACTTAAATGATGATGTCGCTTACTTCAGTCACCCTGTCAGTCCAGCCGTTCATTATCACGGCGGGAGAATGTGTAGTAAGGATTATCTGTACATTTGGATTAAGCTCGAGAATCAGGTCGATGAGCCTCTGCTGCCAATCGACATGCAGGCTCACCTCAGGTTCGTCCATAAACAATACGTAGTGCTGATTGTCCTCTATCAGCACCGTCAGCAGTATGACGAGCATCTGCTTCTCGCCGCTCGACAACTGATAGGGCGACAATATCTCGCCTATCTGTGAAAACACGATATCGTTGTGCGTCCTCACAAGGCGCTTTCCCGTATCGGAAAACAGGCTGTCAATCATGTCCTGAAACTTTCGTTTAGGCTCTGATATTTGCTGTGCCTTCTCGGCAGCGTCAGGCTCACCGCTCTGCAGCACGGCAATGATGCGGTTGCCTATGTTCACCTGGTAGTCGAGATACTTGCGTTGCAGCTGATATATCTGCCAGTCAAGCTCAGTGCTTACCGAAGCGTCAACAATCTTGTTCACCATGTCGCTGCTCATCAACGGACGGTCGAAACTGCGTATATGGTCGTAGCGAATCCAACGCGCATCGGCCGGATAAACCTTTATATGGACACCCTTAAGCAGATGGCTCGGAAACTCGCCCCCGGGAACAAGTCCGCGCACCACCTTATTTAATATAGTACTCTTGCCCACACCATTCACTCCGCTAAGTATGTTCACTTGCGGATCAAGATTCCACACGATGTGTCGAGTACCACTCCACAGCGAGTCAATCTCTATCTGTTCAATATAGTCGGCGTATTTCTGCATAAGATTTATTTTTCATGCAAATATAGTAATTTTAGAGATTAATTGTATAACTTTGCACCGTTTTTTAAGAATAAATAGAAAAATGGATAACAAAAAGCCACTAATAGCACATTTAAGCATGTTTTTGGCATGCGCATTCTGGGGACTGATGGCACCAGTGGGCAAAGATGCCATGACACATGGATTGACAGGCATCGACATGGTCACATTCCGTGTCGTTGGAGCCGCCATACTGTTTTGGATAGCCTCCTTCTTCGTAAAGAGCGAACACCCGCCAGTGAAAGACATCTTGCTGTTGGGACTTGCAGGACTGTTCGGACTCGTTCTCAACCAATGTTGCTATACCATTGGACTTAGCATCACATCACCCATCAACTCAAGCATCGTAACCACCTCAATGCCAATATTCGCCATGGTACTTTCGGCCATCATACTGAAAGAACCCATCACGGGCAAAAAGGCAGGCGGAGTGTTCATGGGATTTAGTG
This sequence comes from Prevotellaceae bacterium, assembly GCA_029218445.1. Classification (GTDB taxonomy): domain Bacteria; phylum Bacteroidota; class Bacteroidia; order Bacteroidales; family Bacteroidaceae; genus Prevotella. The sequence goes on from JAQXRI010000053.1 coordinate 34,284, forward strand.
GAGCACTGATGCTGATACTCACCAGTGCCACAGCCGACAACTCGAAGATAGGCGACATAAAAGGCGACTTGCTGTGCATGTTTGCCCAACTGTCGTTCGCCTTCTATCTGTCAATGTTCAACAAGCTCATCAAGCGCTACTCGGTGTTCACCGTCAACAAATGGATGTTCACCTTTGCCGCCATCATCATCACCCCATTCACTTTCTCGCATGTGGCTGCAATTCCATTTGCAGAGATTACGGCAAAGACATGGCTTGAAACCACTTTCGTTGTAGTAGTCTGCACCTTCATCTGCTACATACTCACCATGCAGGCCCAGCAGATACTCCGTCCGACGGTAGTCAGCGTATATAACTATGTCCAGCCAATGGTGGCGGTCATCGTCAGTGTCCTTACAGGCCTCGGCGTATTCAAAGTCACCCATGCCATAGCCGTACTGCTCGTATTCTTCGGCGTCCGTTTTGTAACAACGAGCAAGAGTCGCCGCGACATGATGAAACAATAATCCTATCAACAATTCTGTTAATTTGTAAACAAAAACCACCTTCACCCGCACTTTTGTCAACATTTGGCAACGCCCTACAAGTCTGAAAGGCCTTGAAACAAAGGCTTTTCAGACTTTTCTGTAAATACATTTCCTCATGCTGTAACATTTCTTCACAATTTGTTAACCTTCATAAGCACCCTCACCACAAAACCCTCCCATTTTTTCCGTCCCCACCCCTCCCCACCTCACACGCCCCCT
>JAQXRI010000054.1 GCA_029218445.1 Prevotellaceae bacterium
AGGAACAAGAACGGATATTCGCTGTTTGCCAACAGTTTCATGATGGCGAAATCGGGAATGAGACTTGGAGAGGAAGACAAGTTCGCGCGCGATACATATAATAAGGTAATCAAGACCCTCTTTCACAGTGACCTGCCCAACGCAAGGCTTCATCTTGACAAACAGAAGGGTGGCGACGAGGAGATAGGACTTCGTATTGGCAATGCCGACTATTTCGGAGTCATCAACGTGGGCGACAGCAGCAAGCTCATTGCGCTGTGTGAGGACAATGGCATACTGTGCGAGACTAAGGAATTTGGTCGTATGTCATTGTTTGCCGACATCAACAACGAATCATCGCCCGTGAACATCCTTATCGGCTCGAAGAAGTTCAACGAAGGATGGAGCAGCTGGCGCGTGTCGGTGATGGGACTGATGAACGTGGGACGCAGTGAGGGTTCGGAGATTATCCAGCTCTTCGGACGTGGTGTACGACTGAAAGGATTCGAATATTCGCTGAAGCGAAGCAGCAAGTTGGACAGCAGTTTTCATCCCGGCCCCATTCCCCGGGGATTGCGCGACATCGAGACGCTGAACATCTTCGGCGTGAGAGCCGACTATATGGATGCCTTCCGAAAATACTTGGAGGACGAGGGACTGCCTGCCAATGAAGAGAACTACATATCCATTGACATTCCGACGGTCAACCTGCTTGGCGACGCTAAGCTCAAGGTGATAAGGCTGAAACAGGGTTACGACTTCAAGAAATCAGTTGTGGTGAATCCATTGGACATGATAGGCGACACGAGAATCAAGCTCGACTGGACACCAAGGGTTGAGGCCATGTACAGCAGTGGAACGAAGATACGCACAGAGGTGGCTGAACATAAGGACAAACTGACCGACGAGCATCTCGCATTGCTCGACTGGAACAGGATTTTCTTTGCCCTTCAGCAAATGAAGAACGAGCGAAACTGGTATAACATGACGCTGACCTTGGACATGCTGCGCACGCTGATGGCAGACGCGTCGTGGTATGAGTTGGTTATCCAAGAGGCTGACATGGAGTTCCGTGATTTCGGGCGTGACGTGGAGCGATGGGAGAACATCACCATCTCGCTGCTCCGGGCTTACATCGACCGGGCATACAAGCGAAGCAAGGGAAAGTGGGAGGCACAATTTATGGAGACGGTGTATGTGAATTCCAATGACCCGAATTTCTTCGAGGAATACAGCGTGGAGGTGAGACAAGACCAAGAGGAGTGGATAGAGAAACTGAAGGAATTGCGCGAACAGATATTGTCGGGCAATATGGAGAGCGATTTCCAAATCAACGGTCAGTGGGTTCAGGCCTTGCGCTTTGACCGTCATCTGTATTTCCCGTTGCTTTGCCTTAGGGACAGGGATTCCCATGGGAAAAAGATAATGGTGGATGAGAACACCAACGAACCGCTCATAAAGATCTCGCCAGTGCCTCTGAACGCAGGCGAACAGACTTTCGTGGCTCATATCCGAGAGTATTATGATAAGCATAAGGACGACCTGTTTGCGGGCAAGGAAGTTTATCTGCTGCGCAATGAGAGCCGCAAGGGAATAGGTTTCTTTGAGGCAAACAATTTCTATCCGGATTTCATTCTCTGGGTGAATGACGGAAAAAGGCAGCGAGTGTCGTTTATTGACCCGAAGGGAATAAGAAACCTTCATGGATTTGATGACCCAAAGATACAGTTGTATAAATTGTTGAAGACAGAGATTGAACCCAAGTTGGGCGACCCCGACATCATCTTGGACAGCTTTATCATATCCAATACTCCGTATGAAGAGGTAAGTTTCTGGAATCCCGTAGAAGACAAGTCGGTGTTTAAGAAAAACCACATCATCTTCCAGATGGACAAGGGTTATATCGGAGAATTGTTCGGAATGATTTGTTGATAACACATTTAAGGTATGCGGACAAGTAGTCCGCATACCTTAAACGAAAGGACAAAGAAAAAGGGAGAAAACTTGCTTTTCGCTCCCTTATGATATTTCTTTTTTCATAGAGGTAATAGCTTCCTTTAGTGAAGGAAGTTCTTTCTCAATAATCCACCATATTTGGTCGGCATCGATGTCGAAATAATGATGAGCAATTATGTCACGCAGTCCTTTGACATGTTTCCAATCAATCTCAGGATGAGTAACAAGGAGTGTGCCGTTTGTTATCTTGTCCAATCCTTTAAGGCTTTCGCCTATTGCAATGAACTGCATACAAATGGAATCCAAAATAGTCACACCTGTGGGTGTCAAAAGAAAATCATCTCCACAATGATAATTCCTTGAACGCTCTACAATTTGCTCTATTGAGCTTTGTATCCTTTCAAGGATATTCAAAACCAGTTCCCTATCGTATCGCATATACTCCATCCCGCTCTATTCTTGATTTCAACAATGGGTTCATGTTCTTATGCATTCGTACAACATCTACGGAACATTTGAATATGCCCTCCAAATAATCTTTTAGTGCGGCAAGGAGAAACGGATTGGGAGTTTGAGTTTCCACACACACATCCAAATCGCTCTTTTCCGTCTGTTCGTTTCTTGATACAGAACCGAAAATGCACAAAGTCCTAATTCCAAAATCACTTACGATTTTGGAACTGTTTTCCCTTATTGTCTTTATGCAGTTCTGTAATTCCATCTTGTTATTCTTATATATCTGCTGCAAAGCAAATGCCGAGATGCAGCTTTGATTATGCAAAGTTACAAATAAAAACCGAAAGGACAAAGAAAAAAGGGAGAAATACTTGCGTTTCGCTCCATTTTTATTATATCTTCGGCAGATAGCCCTCAGCCATTATTCCTTAATTACCTCCCTTTAGCCAAATGCGGTAGAGAGGGTCAACAAATGTCAGCACTCCCTTGTCGTTGTCAAGTATGTCGCGCCTTACAAGGGCGAGCTTGTTCTTGGTGATGGTGTTTGGATTGCCAAGGGAATATCTGCGCTTTACGTCCTCTGACGAGAGTTTGGTCTCACCGTTGCTGATGGCTTTCAGTATCTCGATTTGGCTTTGGGATAGATTCTCCGTGTCGTTCTGGAACATCGGGGTGTTGATGTTCAGTGTCTGTTTTAATCCTCGGTTGAATGACTCTTCATCCACTTCATCGGCTGTATAACTCCAGATAAAACAACAAAGCTGTTGGAGATACCACGAGTGACATTCTACAATGTCGCATACTCGGAAAGCGAATTCGGCGGAACGAATGTTTGAAACGGAACAAAAATCATAATTTCCTTTGAGTTATTGATTATTTTTCGTATTTTTGCAGCGGATATATAACGTCTTTGAGATTGACAATGAGACATTAAGCGTATGAAACAAGATAAGAGTTCATTACCGGAACAGCAACTGGATACACTATATAGTGATGTCAGGCAAATCATTGAGACTGCACGCAGTAAGGCTGTGCGTAGTGTCGATTTCTGCCGCGTGCAAATATATTGGCATTTGGGGCGACGCATATTCGAGGAAGAACAACAAGGCAAGGAACGAGCCGATTATGGATTATATCTAATCAAGACCCTTGCCAAGCGCCTGGAGCCTGAGTATGGAAGCGGATTTGGAGTGCGACAATAGGAGCGGGCAAGGCAATTCTACAGGACATATCCAATTGCGACCACACTGCGGTCGCAATTGAACTGGAGCCAATATCGAGCACTTATAAAGATAGAAGATTCAGATAAGCGTGAGTATTATGAACTGGAGTCAGTCAATAACGCTTGGACGGCTCGCGAGACTGAGAGACAAATCAATTCGATGCTCTATAAGCGTTTGCTGATGAGCAACGACAAGGAAAGTGTGCTTGTCTTAGTGCTGACGGTATAATACCAAATAACGACAAACAGGTATATCTTGTAAGCAGCATCATTGAGGAAGCCATTGCGTCAAGTCAAATGGAAGAAGCCTCGACCACACGTAAGGTTGCAAAGGACATGTTGAGAAAGAAGCTGAGTCCGATAAACAGATACTTCTTCCTCAGGAAGTTGCAAGCAGATTCGGTGTGTCGGAAAGAACTGCACGCAACGACTTGCAGACACTAACTGACATGGGTAAGCTGAAGAAGGTTGCCATCAACAAAAAGCAAACAGGGTTTATTATCCCCTAAACCGTGCAGTGGGGTTCTGATTCAATTGTCTGTAAGCATTTTCCTTACCGTGCCGTCCGACATTAGGCAAATCGCCAATCCCTTCGCAGGCTTGCCGATGCGGGTGCCTGAAAGGGAGTAATAGGCATCAACTGACGGTCGCCCGTCGGCAGAGGGAAGTCTGCCTACGGACGACTCGTCGGAAGAGAGAGAATGTATGCGTATGTCGGTGATGGTAATATTGTCGGTAGCCGAGGTGCGCTGGAACGTGATTTGATATTGTCCCCAGCCGTCGTCGATGTCAAAGTCGAAGGCGGCGTCTTCGCCTGTCGTCACCGTCTTGCTGAGCACCGTCTTGGCGTTGTCCGACCATCGGCGTATCTTCACCGTTATGGTCTTTCCCGCAGTTCCGGCCGACTTGAACGTGAGGCGGTAGCGGCCTTTGTCAAACTGCAGCGAGTGATAGACGTTGTGGTTGCCGTCGTCCTGACGCTCGTCGCCGAAGAGCAGCAGCGTGTTGCCCGAGTTCGTTGTCCAGCCGTGTTGCGAAGGGTCGAAGCCCGGCTGCTCTATGCGCGGCGCCCATTTCAGCGTCTTGTCGCAAGGAGTGTCGAGCGTGTATTGCTTGAAGAAGTTCCACATCGTCTGCGACGAGCTGCCGTCTTCGGTGTTTGCCGTGAAGTCGTTGTGCCCCATGCCGTCTATCTCGTAGTAGATGTAGGGGAAGCTGCCGTCGGCCGCCTCATATACGCTCTTGTCGTACTTTCCGGCCACTGAGGTCTTCTTTGCCACGGGGTTGGCGCCGTTGCGTGCCACTATCTCGTCGCGAATGACGGGCATGAGCGAGTATTTCACGAAGTCGTCGTTCTTGCCGTGTATGTGCAGGAAGGGCACGGGGCGGGCACCCGTATGGCGGAAGTGGAACTCGTTTAAGGGGAAACCGCTGATGGAGGCGAAGGCGGCGAAAATGTCGCTGCAGGCGTTGCTCATGGCGTAGGTCATCATGCCGCCGTTGGAGAATCCGCAGCAGTAGAGCCGCTTGTGGTCGATGGTGTAGGCCTTGTCAAGCTCGTCGATGATGGCCTTGACGAAGGCCACGTCCTTGTTCACCTCGCCTGTCGCGTCCCAACCCGTCACGGTGCCGCCGAAGACGGGAAAGAATATAGGCTCGCCCTGCGGATAAACCACGATGAAGCCTTCGCGGTCAGCTATGGGGTTGAAGTGCGGACTCTTGTCGGTGCTGTGGCCGCTTGCGCCGTGCAGTGCAAACACAACGGGCGCCGACTTCTGGCAGTTGTCGGGCACGTAAAGCCAATAGGAGCGGACGGTGCCATCCACTGTGATGTTGACTGACTTGTTTGCCTTTGCGGCGAAAGCGCTGAGGCAAACGGCAACCATGCCCATGAGGCAGATGTTGCGCAGTAAGGAGGTTTTCTTCATTGTTCTCTGATGTAATTGTTTTCCATTTGCAAAAGTACATCTTTTATCTTTAATACACCACTTTTTTCGTACCATTTTCTTTGCAGCAGTGCGATATGACACAAAACACAAACTATTCGATACAAAATCAAACGCTTTGCAACGTGTGTCAGCTCAGATGCCACTTGCCTTTTTGTAACAGTTGAAACATAATTAAAAATAATAGAAACAAATGTATATTGTCGCTTTATATATAAATCAGTATCTTTGCAACCAAAAAAAACGAGTAAGGACAATGAAGAGATTCTGTGTATTATTTGCTATGATAATAATGACTGCGGCGACATGCGTCGCACGCGAAGTGAAGAACATCAATGCCGGGTGGGAATTCCGCTTGGGCGACGATGGAACGGCTGGCGAGGGGTGGCTGTCGGTAGGACTGCCCCACTCGTTCAGCCTGCCCTATTTCATGTCGAAGGATTTCTATGTAGGCTATGGCTGGTATCGCAACAACGTAAGGCTGACAAAGAAGGACGTTGCGCAATATGTTGCCCTTGAGTTCGACGGCGTGTTCCAGGAAGCCGAGGTGTTCGTCAACGGCAAGAAGGCCGGCACCCACGTCGGCGGCTACACAGGATTTGAAATCGACATAACACCATACGCCAAGGCAGGCGACAACGAGATAAAGGTAAGGGTGAACAACCTCTGGAAGGCCACCGTTGCGCCACGCGGCGGCGAGCACACCTTCAGCGGCGGCATCTACCGCAACGTACGCCTTGTAAAAAAGGACAAAGCCCACATAGCATGGTACGGCACCCGCATCACCACCCCCACGCTTGAAGCCAACGAGGGCAAAAGCTCAACCGTGGAAGCAGAGATAGAGCTTGAAGGCCTCGTCCAAGCCCGCCCCTACACCATAGAAATAACCATCTCCCTCAATGGCGAAACAATATCCCGCCGCTCCGCCCCCGTCTCCCCTCAGCCCCCGTGCAACGGACATCAGTCCGTTGTCACAATAGAATCCCCCGCCATCCCCAATCCCGCCCTCTGGTCGCCCTCAACGCCCCATCTCTACACCCTCACCGCCCGCCTCTACGACGGCAAAAAGGCAATTGACGAGACGACCGAGACATTCGGTTTCCGCTGGTTCACCTGGACCAAGGACCGCGGCTTCTTCATCAACGGCAAGCACCATTTCTTCCGTGGCGCCAACGTCCATCAGGACCAGGCAGGCTGGGGCGACGGCGTCACCGACGAGGCCTCGCGCCGCGACGTGAGGATGATGAAGGAATGTGGCTTCGACATGATTCGCGGCAGCCACTATCCCCACTCTCCCGCCTTCTCCGACGAGTGCGACCGCCAAGGCATGCTGCTCTGGCAGGAGGCTCCTTTCTGGGGAACAGGAGGCGAGAAGAAAGACGGCTCGTGGACAGCAGGCGCCTATCCTGGCAACAAGCAGCACGAGGCCGACTTTGAAAAGAGCGCACTGCAACAGCTCGAAGAGATGATACGCATACACCGCAACCACCCTTCCATCTTCGTATGGAGCATGAGCAACGAACCGTTCTTCACCGGATGGGGAACGATGGAGGGAGTGAAGCGAATGCTGAAGCTGATGGTTGACAAGGCTCACCAGCTCGACCCGACACGCAAGGCCGCCGTGGGCGGCGCACAACGTCCGCTGGGCAACGACCGCATCGACCTCATCGGCGACGTGGCGGGATATAACGGCGACGGAGCCAACATTGCCGACTTCCAGCAGCCCGACGTGCCAAGCGTAGTGTCGGAATATGGCAGCACCACCGCCGTCCGCCCGGGAAAGTACGTACCGGGATGGGGCGACCTCGCACGCAACGAAGGCTATAAGGGCAGACCATGGCGCAGCGGTCAGGCCATCTGGTGCGGATTCGACCATGGCAGCATCTTCGGCGACGCCCTCGGACGAATGGGCATTGTGGATTACTTCCGCCTGCCTAAGCGGTCGTGGTATTGGTACCGGAACGAGTATGCCCACGTGGCTCCGCCCGAATGGCCTACCGAAGGAACTCCCGCCGCACTGCAACTTGAGGCCATAATGCCCAACGGCGGCAAGGCCTCAACCATAAAGACCGACGGAACGGAAGACGTACAGCTGATAGTGACCGTGGTGGATGCCGACGGAAAGCCTCTGAGCAACACTCCCGACGTAACGCTGAGCATCGTCAGCGGCCCCGGCGAACTGCCCACCGGCCGCAGCATCACTTTCAGCAGGGAGAGCGACATACAGATACTCGACGGAAAGGCGGCCATAGCCATGCGTGCTTATCAGCAAGGCAAGGCGGTGGTCGAGGCCTCATCCAAAGGATTGAAGCCGGCACGCTTGGAACTGACGTTTACAGGCGGCGAGAAATATCGTCCGACAATGGCCATTGCCGACCGTCCATATAAAAGATATGCGGCTGAAGCCGACGCCAACATCCAGTCGTTTGGCAAGGACAATCCCACCTTCGCCACATCGTCGGCTGAAGGACATTCAGCCGGCATGGCAGCCGACGGCAGGAAGGACACGTATTGGACGGGAGAGGCCCTAACCCTCGACACCGAGCGCAGCATCTCCCTTCGCGAAGTCATCTTGACCACCGACTGTGGCGCAAACGACTTCCGCATAGAAATGTCAAACGACAACGAATGCTTCAGCGGCTGCATGAACAATACGGAAAAGACCTCCGACGGCTATCGCATAATACTCTCCATCCCCACCACATGCCGCTATATCCGCGTGACATTCAACAAACCGGGATTAAAGCTATATGAAATTGAGGCAAAAGGAATATTAAAATAAATACATTTCAACCTATACTATTATGAAGAAGCAATTGATTCTAATGTCGTTACTCTTGCTCGCCACTGCAATTCAAGCGGCGGAAGACTTCGTGTCGTTTACCAAAGGCGAGGGAATGACCAAACTAACCGGCTCGTCAGACACCATTGTCTATGACCGCAACGAGTGGAAGGGCGTTATCATGGCCATAAACAACCTGCGCAACGACTTAAAGGCCGTGACAGGCAGCCCCTGCGCCCGCATCACGGTGGCCACGGTGGGCAAAAGCCCGATAGCGAAGCAGTATGAAAAGTATTCAAAGATGCTGAAAGGCAAGTGGGAGCAGTATATTATAGTGGTGAGAGGTGAGAAGGGAGAAATCCTCATCCTCGGCTCCGACAAGCGCGGCACCATCTACGGCATCTACGAACTCTCGCGACAGCTCGGCGTGTCGCCATGGTACTGGTGGGCTGACATTCCCATCGTGCGCCACGACGAGGTATGGATAAAGCCCGGCGTATATACCGACGGCGAGCCGAAGGTGAAGTATCGGGGCATCTTCATCAACGACGAAAACCCTTGCATGCAGAAGTGGGCAAGGCTGAAGTTCGGCGGCATGAACTCAAAGATGTACGGACGTGTATATGAACTGCTGCTGCGCATGAAGGCCAACCTGATGTGGCCGGGCATGTGGGGCACATTCAAGGAATACAAGCCCATGGTGCCCGTATTCCAAAATCCCGACGGCACACTCGAAGGCAACTGCTTCAACTGGGACGACCCGATGAATCCGCGCCTGGCCGACGAGATGGGCATCGTAGTAGGCACGTCGCACCACGAGCCAATGCAGCGTTCGCAGCAGGAATGGGTGCGCACAAAACAGAACTACGGCAACGGCGAGTGGAACTACATGACCAACGAGGAAGGACTGAAAAAGTTTTTCCGCGAAGGCATTGAGAACACCAAGAACTACGAGAGCATGATTACCGTGGGCTTGCGTGGCGACGAAGACCGCCCTATGGCTGATGCCGGCGGACGTGAGGCCAACATGCGGCTGCTGAAAAAGATATTCAACGACCAAAAGAAAATAATCAACGACGTGATGGGCAAAAAGGCAAAGGACGTGCCGTTGGTATGGACGCTATACAGCGAGATGCTCGACTACTACGAAGACGGATTCCAAGTGCCCGACGACGTTACGGTGATGTTGTGTGACGACAATTGGGGCGACATTAGGAAGATTCCAGCCCCCCTGCCTACAAACAAATCTCTCACCTCTCGCCCCTCACCCCTCACCTCTAAGGGAGGATTCGGCATGTACTACCACTTCAGCTACTACGGCGCGCCACGTGCCATGAAGTGGTTGCAGCAGATGCAGATACAGCATGTGTGGCAGCAGATGGACATTGCCTATCGTTCGGGCATCGACCGTGTGTGGATAACCAACGTGGGCGACATAAAGCCGGCTGAGTTCGTCACCCAGTTCTTTATGGACATGGCGTGGAACCCCGACCGCTTCAACGAAAACAACCTCATGGCCTACACCGAGGACTTCTGCCGACAGTTTGCCTACGGCAATGCCAAAGAGGTGGCGCGCCTGCTGAACCTGTACAACAAATACGCCGCACGCGTCACCGCCGAAATGCTCAACGAAAACACCTATCCGCTTGCCGAGCTGAAGCAGTATCGCGACGAGTTTATGGCTCTCGAAGCCGAAGCCCTCCGCCTCTCCCCCTCCCCAGGGAGGGGTCAGGGGTGGGCCTCATATTATCAAATCGTCCTCTTTCCAATCCAAGCCCTCGCCAACCTCTACGACATGTATTACTCTGTAGCCATGAACCGCCATCTGGCGAAAATGGGCGACCCTGAGGCCAACGACTATGCCGACCGCGTGGAGCAATGCTTCGAGCGCGACTCGCTGCTCACTCATTATTATAACAAGGTGATGTCGGACGGCAAGTGGGACGGCATCATGACCCAAACCCACATTGGCTACACCACATGGCATGCGCCGCAATACAACACGATGCCAAAGGTGGAGCGTATTGCCACAGGCAAAAGATTTTCGGGTGGTGTGGTCCACGAGATGAACCGTGGCACAGTGGCTTTCGACGCACGCCACTACTTCTCGGCAACAGCACCCGACGGCTATGCATGGAACGTCATTCCTCATCTCGGCAAGACCTCGTCGGCACTGACCCTTACGCCACAGCTTGCCCCCGTTGAAGGAGCGTCGCTCGCCTATCGCTTCCGCAGTTCTACTGACACTGAGAAGATGAAGGTGAAGGTGGTGTTCTCAACCGTCATGCCGTTTGTGAAGGGAGGCCACGACGTGGAACTGGGCTTCACCGACTGCACACCCAAGACCATCAACCTCAACAAGGACATGAACTGGCAGCACTGCTACGACCTTATGTATCCTGCCGGTGCCGCCCGCGTGATAGAGGTTGAAACGACTCTGCCTGCCAAGAAGACGAATGGCGGAACGTATGAACTGAACCTGCGTCCGCTGACGCCGGGATTGGTGTTGCAAAGAATAGAGGTGACAACAGACATAATTTGAAACTTATTATATTATAGACCAAAATATTATGAAAAAGCAATTGATTCTAATGTCGTTCCTTCTGCTCGCCACTGCAATTCAAGCGGCGGAAGACTTCTTGTCGTTTACCAAAGGCGCGGGAATGACCAAACTAACCGGCTCGTCGGACACCATTGTCTATGACCGTAACGAGTGGAAGGGCGTTGTCATGGCCGTTAACAACCTGCGCAACGACCTAAAGGCCGTGACAGGCAGCCCCTGCGCCCGCATCACGGTGGCCACGGTGGGCAAAAGTCCCATAGCGAAGCAGTATGAAAAGTATGCAAAGATGCTGAAAGGCAAGTGGGAACAGTATATTATAGAGGTGAGAGGTGAGAAGAGACAAATCCTCATCCTCGGCTCCGACAAGCGCGGCACCATCTACGGCATCTACGAACTGTCGCGCCAGCTCGGCGTGTCGCCGTGGTACTGGATGGCCGATGCTCCTATAGAGAAGCACGACGAGGTATGGGTGAAACCGGGTGTTTATACCGACGGAGAACCAAAGGTGAAATACCGTGGAATTTTTATTAATGACGAATGGCCGTCGTTCGGCACATGGTGCAACAACCAGTTTGGCGGTGTCAACTCAAAGGCCTACAGCCGCATCTTCGAACTGCTGCTGCGCTTGAAGGCCAACTACTTCTGGCCTGCCATGTGGGCAAGTGCATTCAACGAAGACGACCCGCTCAACCCAAAGGTGGCCGACGAGATGGGCATCGTGATGGGAACATCGCACCACGAACCTATGATGCGCGCCCACAAGGAATACACCAGAAGACGTGAGGAAGTGGGGCCTTGGGATTATGCAAAGAATCCAAAAGGCATTGAGAAGTTCTTTACCGAAGGCATTGAGAACTCGAAAAACTATGAGAACATAATCACAATAGGTATGCGTGGCGACGGCGACGTGGCAATGGGAACGGGCAACGATGCCGACAACATGAAGACACTCAAGAACGTCATTGACGCACAGCGACGCATCATAAGCAAGGTGCACAAAAAGAAGCCAAGCGAAGTGCCGCAGATGTGGGCCATATTCACCGAAGTGCAGCGTTACTACGACGCAGGCTTCACCGTGCCCGACGACGTGACCCTGCTCTTCTGCGACAACAACTGGGGATATATCCGTCGTATGGGTGGTGAGCGCGAGCGAAACCACAATGGCGGCATGGGAATGTATTACCACATCGACATGAACGGCGGCCCATGGAACGACCGATGGGTGAACACCACGACCATACCTAAGCTGCGCGAGCAGTTCAACTTAGCATACAAGTCGGGCATCGACCGCATCTGGATTGTCAACGTAGGCGACCTCAAGCCAAAGGAGGTGCCAATAGACTTCATCATGCGCTACGCATGGAATCCCGACACCATTCAGCCGGGCGACGAGAAGGCCTATCTCGAAGACTTTGCCCGAAGCATTTTCGGCAAGGAACACGCCGCAGAGATTGCCGACATCATTGCAAAATACAGCAAATACAACCTTTGGCGCAAGCCCGAGGCACAGTATCCCGGCATATTCAACAACGAGGAGATGCTGAAGACAAATGCCATGTGGCAGTCGCTCGTGACAAGATGTGAGAACCTGAAGGCTAAACTGCCAAAGGAAGCTCAGGATGCCTTCTATCAGTTGGTGTACTACCCGGCGGTGGGAAGTGCCGGCGTGGCTCAGATATACAACTATGCCACCATGGGCGACTCAATAGCCATAGAAGCACTGATGGAGAAAGACCGCCGACTGACTGAGCATTACAACAAGGCAATAGCCGGAGGCAAATGGGACGGCATGATGCTCGACAACCATATTGGCTACACCAAGTGGTCGATGCCCGACAACAACTATAACCCCATGGCCCTCGACCTGAAGGTAAGCCACAACCTTGCGCCAAAGGCTACGGCAGAATACTCCATTCCTGCCTATAAATATATAAATAAGGTGGACGGCAAGGATGCCCGATGGATATTCCTGCCCGACCTCGGACGCGGCGAAGGCTGCATGGGCATTGACAATGTGACGGCGGCTTCCGACCTCTCAGGCAACGGTGCGGCACTCGAATACGACATCGACCTGAAGGGCAACATGTTGGCCATAGGCATACTGCCCACACAGGACATTCGTCCGGAACGCGGATTGCGGCTTGGCGTGCAGATTGACGGACAGCCAATGCAGGTAATTGACGCTCGTCAGGGTATAGTAGATACCTTCGGCGAATACACGCCGCAGAACCTTGCCATGTCGAAAGTGCTGAAGCCTCTGCCCTCGGCCAACGGCCTGCTGCTCAGCGGCTGGCACAAAGGCAAGCGTCTGCCACGCCGCGACGAGGTGTTCGACAATCTGCGATGGCTCGGCGTAAAGGTAGATGCCACTCCCGGCATACATAGGTTGCGCATAGTAATGATTGACCCCGAAGTGGTGGTAGAACAGATAGTTGTCAACCCCGACAACTCGCGTTACAGCTACTTCGGGGCGGGGGAAAGGAAATAAGGAGACAAGTAATGGTCAGAAAATAACTTCAGCAGATACTGAAGTCATAAAAGCACGCCCCTTTGGGGCGTGCCTTGAACCCTTGTTAAACAGCAACAACAACCCTGCGAATTTACTCAATCAGCAATCCGCCGTTGCAAGGGATTGTTATCTTCAACTCCTGCTTTTTGTTCACTTTCACTGTGCTTACGCCGCCTTCGAGCTTCTCGTTGTCGGCATACACCTTTATTTGTGAACCTGCCTCAAACATTGGCAGCGAGAGGGTTGTCTTCAAGGTTTCCTTCATGGCGTTGATGCCAACGACGTACCAGTTGTTGCCTGTGCGGCGTGCCATGATGCAGTATTTGCCGGGATAACCGTCGATGAACTTCACCTCGTCCCATGTTGTCGGCACCCGCTTCATGAAGTCGATGGCCCATGCAGGAGCGTCGTCGAGGTTGTTGGGAGCCAAGGCGAAATGCTGTACAGGACTTTGGAACATCACTGCCGTGGCAAGGGCGAACACGTCGGAGGTGCGGCGTTGCGAACCGCTCTTGTTGTCGGCGTTGTAGAACTTGTTGAGCGTAGAGCCGCCGAAGTCCATCGAGCCGACAGTGTTGCGTATGAACGGATGAATGCAGGCATTCTGTGCCTCGGCATCGCACATGCCCTGAGAGAAATGCAGGTTTTCGCTGGCCAAGACGGCCTCGCTGGCAGCGTATGCAGGGAACATGCGCTCCCATCCTCGCGGCAATGTACAGCCGTGGAAAATGACGAGCAGGCCGTAGTCGTTGGCGTCTGACAAGATGTCCTCGTAGAGCTGCATCATAGGCTGCTTGTCGCCGCCAAAGAAGTCAACCTTTATGCCTCGTATGCCTATGCTCTTCATCCAAGCCATCTCCTGACGGCGTGCGTGCGACCTGTCCATGAGATGGCGAGGGCCTTGCGGAGCGTCGTTCCATGTGCCGTTGCTGTTGTACCAGAGGTAGAGTGCCACATTCTTCGTCTTGCCGTAGCGTGCCAGTTCCTCTATTTTGTCGCGGCCAATCTGCGTGTCCCAAAGGGCATCCACCAGCACTGTCTCATAACCCATGGCTGCCGCAAAGTCGATGTAGCGCTTCTGCTCGTCGAAGTTGCAGCTCGGATCCATCTTTATTATCCAGCTCCACGTGCCACGTCCATACTCAAACTTCTGCTTCGCCTCATATTTGCGCTCCACGACATCGAAAGGTATTGTCGTTTCGACGATGGGAGCCAACGAGTTGCCCACGGTAATGGTGCGCCAAGGCGTAGAGTAAGGCAGGGCGATGGCGGGCGACGTGCCGCCGGCTCCGTTCATCTCGCCGGGTTGTGGTTGGCCTATGGTGTAGAGGCCCACCCCCGCCCCCTCCCCGGGGAGGGGAGAAGCTGCGCCGAGAAGGCGACCGGCACAATAGCTGCCGTCAACACCTGTTTCAGAAATGAGCACCCACAGGTTGCCAGTGCTCCCCTCCCCAGGGAGGGGATGGGCCTTGAACAAACACGGAAATGAATATCCGTTGCCCCAGCCGTTCTTTCCCATCTCGTCGTCAAGCGTATAGTTGGTTTCGTAGCTTGGCGAAGTGCGGGCGAAGCCTTGCATCGGGGCACTCTGCGGACAAAGGAACGTGGTGGTTCCGCTGGGCAGCACGAATCCAGTTTTTTCTTCCTTCACTACCGCCACGGCGGTTTCGCCTACGGGGTGGATGCGGTAGCGCAGTGCCACGTCGTTGTCGGCCACGTGAAGAATAAGGTCAAAGGCAGGCTTGCCGTCCTTGAGGAAAGGAATGGTCATCTCGCTTGCCTTGTGGCTGACGTGGCTGCGCTTAATGTTAGGCAGCGAGTAGTCAACGTCGATGGTCGTCTGTCCATCGCCTTTGCCCATCGTCAAGCCTTGCGAATAGTCGGCGAAGTTAAGCACAAGGCCTAAAGGCGAAGTCTCCAAACAAGCCTTGCCGTCGAGCTGCACGCTGTAGGCTGCCTTGCCGCCATCGTCGCTCACTGTCACTCTGAGTCCTCCGTTAGGACTCGTAATCTCTCTCGTTTCGGCTCCCGCAGTCATTGCTACGGCAAGAGCCAATGCTGTAAATGTTGTTTTTTTCATAAATGTAATTTTTTAGCCTCTCCCTACAATTATCTCTTCTCCAGCTTTCGTTTCCACATCATATTCATACACACGCGGCATGATGGGGCTTTGTGGAGTTATCTCCTCCGACACCTTTGGCTGCTTCACCGCTGCGGGAGCGAGCAGCTCGTTGGCACATTTGCCCGAGGCGGGCTTCAAGCCTTTGCCCTTCAGGGGAACGTAGGAGCGAAGGCGAAGTGCGCCGCCACGTCGCGAAACTATACGAGCCTTAAGCAGCTGACCGCCGTCCCAATCCACGTCAACCTCAAAGGCACCACGTGCCACGAGACCTTTCACACTGCCTTTGCCCCACTCTTCGGGCAGTGCCGGCAGCAGATGGACGGCACCGTCGTGGCTCTGCACGAGCATCTCCGACACACCTGCGGTGAAACCGAAGTTGCCGTCAATCTGGAATGGCGGATGGGCATCGAACAAGTTTGGATAAGTGCGTCCGTTGGGATATTCCTTCGACACTGCGTCGCTTGGCAGCAAGCAGAGCATGTTGCGGATAATCTTGAAGGCGTGGTCGCCGTCGAGCATACGTGCCCAGAAGTTTATCTTCCAGCCAATGCTCCAACCCGTAGCCATGTCGCCACGCTGCTGCAGAGTGTTGCGGGCGGCTTGGAAGAGCTGTGGATTGAGGTTTGGCGAAATCTGGTTGCTGGGGTAAAGTCCATACAAATGTGATATGTGGCGATGGTCGTCCTTCGGGTCGTCGGCATCCACAAGCCACTCCTGCACCTGGTTGTGTCGGCCTATCTGCATTGGCGGCAGTTGGTCGATGGTGCGGCTGAGCGAGTCTTCGTAGGCCTTGTTGCCACCAAGGACACGTGTGGCCAACAGCGTCGAGTAGAGAGCGTCGAAGGCTATCTGGTTGTCCATGGTGCAGCCGGCCGTAATGGTTGTCCCTGCTCCCTTATGTCCATGTTCGGGCGACATGGAAGGAGCCGTCACGAGCCAGCCGTGGCGCGGATGCTTCACCAAATGGCTCATGAAGAAGTCGGCCGAACCGCGCAGCACAGGATAGTATTTCCGCAGGAAGTCCTTGTCGCCGGTGAAGAGATAGTGCTGCCAAAGATGCTGCGCCACCCATGCTCCGCCGTTGGGCCACATGCCGAAGTATGCGCCATCGACGGGTCCGGCTATTCGCCAAATGTCGGTGTTGTGGTGAGCCACCCAACCTTTTGCTCCGTATAGCGTGCGTGCGGCCTCTGCGCCGGTTGTCGCGAGGTCGCTCGCCAACGAGAACAGCGGCTCGTGGCATTCGCTGAGGTTTGCCACCTCGGCGGGCCAGTAGTTCATTTCGGCATTGATGTTTATGGTGTATTTGCTGTCCCAAGGCGCACCCATCGAGGCGTTCCACACGCCCTGCAGGTTGGCTGCCTGTCCGCCTGGCTGCGACGACGAGATGAGCAGGTAGCGGCCATACTGGTAGAGCAGTGCCACGAGGTTGAGGTCGTCGGTCTGGTTGAAGTTCTTCACGCGCTCGTCGGTCTCGGCCTCCGAAGCCTTGGTCATTGGTATGTCGAGCCTTACGCGGTCGTATTGGCTGCGGTATTTCGCAACATGGTCGGGCAGCAGCTGTGCATACGTCTTCTTCAGTGCGCGCTTCATCATTGCCTCGCATCTTTTCGATGCGTTGCCCGACACGTCGTGATAGTTTACGAAGTTTGTCGCACCTATTATATATAGTGTCGCCGCGTTGGCCAGCTCCACGTTTATCGTCTCTCCCTTGGCAGATGTTTTTCCGCCTTCAGCTTTCACCACGATGCGGCATTCGGCGTTCAGTGCGGCCTTGATGCCTTCCTGTTCAACGCCTTGGCAGCGCATGGTCAGCTGTTGTCCCTTGGCGGTCACCACAGGATTAAGGTCTTTTGGACAGTCGTAGGCAAGGCTGAACGACAAAGCCTTTGGCTTGCTTGCTTCAAGGCGCACCACGATTACATCGTCGGCAAGCGAAGCGAATACGGTGCGGCTGTAGTCAACGTCGCCTACCGTATAATTTACTGTTGCCGTAGCGTCGCCGAGGTTGAGCGCACGGCGGTAGTTCTGTGTTGAGGGGTGTGAGGCGACGAGTGAGCCGTAGGCAAACTTCAGCTTCATCGAGCCGAGCGGAAGGTAGCGCATGCCGTTCTGCGGCGTGTTGAAGTTGGCGTCAATCATCTTCTGCGCCTCTCTGAATTTGTCGTTGAACACGAGTTGTCGGATGTCGGCCAAGGCCTCACGCCCCTTGGGGTTGAGGTTGTTGTGCGGGCCGCCAGCCCAGAACGTCTCTTCGTTCAGCTGCAGTTCCTCCGTTTCCACTCCGCCAAACACCATTGCTCCCATTCGCGAGTTGCCCACTGGCAATGCGTCGGTCCACGTTTGTGCCGGCCGTGAATACCAGAGTTTCAAGTCTTGTGCTGTTGCGGTCATCAGCATCAGCACCATTGTACATAGTAATATGGTTCTTTTCATATAACGATAGGTTTAATGTTTGCAAAGGTACTGATTTTTCAGCACACCGCCATTGAAATATGTAGCAAATAACTACAATTTTGTATCATCATCACTATTATGACGGTTATGTAAGCAAAAATGGGCTTTTTTATGTTACCCAAAATGGAGAGTAATGGTTAAGAAACAATAAAAGTTATGGCGGCTGCTTGCATAGTAAGGTATTTATTCGGAAATTTGCATCATAACAAGCAATGACAGACAAGTATTATGAAAAAAACACTCCTCGCCATGCTGATGACCGTATGCCATATGGCTGCCTGCACCTTCTTCGTGTCATGTGGACATGACGGACATAAAAGAAGCTCGTACGTCAATGACAGCATATACACCCTTGACAACATCAGGACAATAATCATGACCGACCCGGCCAAGGCACTTGCCATGCTCGACACCGCCGAGAGCAAGAAACTGATAGCCAGACATGACATGTATGGCATGAAATCGGTTATATAGATACCTTGTTTCATGCACATACCAAAATGTTTTTATGGGAAATATCCAAAAATACGCAATTCTTTTAGACTAAAATATCCAAAAATACGCAATTCTTTCATGATAGAGGATACTTTCAACTGAATATCACACTGTATTTATTAATCGGAGTCATAACGGTGGAACAATATTAATTAAAGAGCTGGATAAGGAAAAATGATGCTGAGAAATAAAAGTTGAAGAATAGTTTGGTAGTTTCATTTTTATTTCTTACTTTTGCCTCCGACATCTGCAAGTATCTCAACTCGTTTGACTTACTGAGCCGATAGCGATTGGCTCCGCACTTGTCTCTATTTATGGGAAAGCGTTTATCATGCGCTTTGTTTCTGACCCTTTGAAACCTGGTAAATTTCAATCACAGTCGGGACATTGCAACGATAGATGCTCATGTAGAAGTTTATACATGATTCTATACACAGAAAGTGGACTTTCATAAAGTCTGCCATTATGTGGTATAGATAATTATATAAACTCAACTGCGTGGGTTCTGCGTTGCCTGTTCAACTGTGATAGGTATACCAGGACCTCAAAGGGTGGAACAGGCAAAGTTAGGTTCCACGCATTTCTATTTATAGGTTCCCACATTATTCCAATAACCATCTGCCGACTCCGAGAA
>JAQXRI010000055.1 GCA_029218445.1 Prevotellaceae bacterium
ATAATTTCGTTGGATACCTTGGCCATGAAGTCGTAGGGCAGATGTGCCCAGTCGGCGGTCATGGCGTCGGTTGAGGTCACGGCACGAAGGGCTACGGGATGCTCGTAGGTGCGTTCGTCGCCCATCACGCCTACACTGCGCACGGTGGAGAGCAGCACGGTGCCGGCCTGCCAAATCTGGTCGTAGAGCGACACTTCTATCTCGCCGTCGGTCATTGCGGCCGGAACGCCAGCGGCAAGCACCTTGCGGGCTTCCTCGCCTGAGAGGCGCACCTTGTAGTCGCGGAGGCCACGGATGTAGATGTCGTCGGCATCCTGCAGTATGCGCACCTTCTCAGGGGTGATGTCGCCAAGGATGCGTACGGCAAGGCCTGGGCCGGGGAATGGGTGGCGTGTGATGAGATGTTCGGGCATGCCAAGCTGGCGGCCCACACGGCGCACCTCGTCCTTGAACAGCCACTTCAGCGGTTCGCAGAGCTGCAGGTGCATCTCCTTTGGCAGGCCGCCCACGTTGTGGTGGCTCTTGATTACCTTGCCCGTGATGTTGAGGCTCTCGATGCGGTCGGGGTAGATGGTGCCTTGTGCAAGCCATTTGGCGCCTGTAATTTTCTTCGCTTCGGCGTTGAACACCTCAACGAAGTCGCGGCCAATGATTTTACGCTTCTGTTCGGGGTCGGTCACTCCGGCGAGGTCGGTGAAGAACTTCTCGCTGGCGTCAACGCCGATGACGTTGAGGCCGAGGCACTCGTAGTCGTGCATGACGTCGCGGAACTCGTTTTTGCGCAGCATTCCGTGATCGACGAAGATGCAGGTGAGGTTGCTGCCGATGGCACGGTTGAGCAGTACGGCTGCCACCGACGAATCGACACCGCCCGAGAGGCCGAGTATGACGCGGTCGTCGCCCACCTGCTGCTTCAGTTCGGCAACGGTGGTATCGACAAACGAGGCGGCGCTCCAGCTCTGTGTGGAGCCGCAGATGTCAACTACGAAATTTTTCAATAGCAGCGAGCCTTGTACGGTGTGGAACACCTCTGGATGGAACTGCACTGCCCATACCGGCTCCGTGCTTGATGCATAAGCGGCAAACCGCACGTCGTCAGTCGAGGCGATGCATTTGAAGCCTTCGGGAATGGCGGTGATGGTGTCCCCATGGCTCATCCACACCTGTGAGTTCTGCTCGAAGCCGTTGAACAGGCGGTTGGCGGTATCGACGGTCTTCAGATGGGCACGTCCATACTCGCGCGAGTCGGCCTTCTCCACCTTGCCTCCGAGGGTGTGGGAAATGAACTGCGCACCGTAGCAGATGCCCAGCACCGGCAGACGGCCGATAAAGTCGCTGAGGTCAACCTTGAAGGCCTCAGGGTCGTGGACGGAATAGGGCGAACCGCTGAGGATGACGCCAATGACCGAGGGGTCGTCCTTCGGAAACTTGTTGTAAGGAAGAATCTCGCAGAAGGTGTCCAGCTCACGTACGCGGCGGCCGATAAGCTGTGTCGTCTGCGAACCGAAATCGAGGATAATAATCTTCTGTTGCATGTTTCTTTTTTTTGTTTTTATTGTTGTTTTATAAATTTTTCCGCTTTGTCGAGCGAGTCGAGCTTGCCCACGTCGAGCAGCTCCAGGTCGGACTTGAGAAATCCGCTGACATTGGCCGTCTGGCAGGCACTGAGGTAGAAGTCGATGATGCCAAACTTCTCAGGCCATTCAGCCATAAGAGGGAACAGGCGGGGCGAGAAGACGTGGATGCCGGAGAAGGCATATTTTTGGGGTGAGGGGTGAGAGGTGAGTGGTGAGAGATTTGCCTGGGGTTTCGTTTCTCCAGTCTTCACATTTATCCATCCCGTGAGCCTCATGTCATCATCAAATATGAGGTAGCGCGAGGTGTCGCGCCGGCTTACGAGAAGCGTGGCGTCGTGGCCGTCGGCCTCGTCGTAGAAGCTGGCAAGGTTGACATTGCTCAGTATGTCAACGTTGTGGATGAGTATCGGAGCGTTGGTGCTGAACAGCTGCGCCGCCTTCTTTATGCCGCCGCCGGTGTCGAGCAGCATTTGGCTTTCGTCGGAGATGCGGATGTCGAGTCCGAAGTTGTCGTTGGCGGCAAGGTAGTCGATTATCTGCTGGGCAAAATGATGCACATTGACGACAATGCGCTCGAAGCCTGCCGCCTTGAGTTTCATTATGGTATGCCAGAGCAGAGGCTGCCCTGCCACCTTTACCAATGCCTTGGGCATGGTGTCTGTCAACGGACGCAGGCGGGTGCCGAGTCCCGCCGCAAATATCATTGCCTGACGCATGTCAAAATTTGGTATTTTGAAATTAAAGAATTAAAATATTAAAAATTAAGGGGGGCGGTTGCCGCTGCCTTTGTTTTATTCACTCGCTTCGTTGGTTATTCTTTGCGTGCTTAAAACTTGAACTTTATTCCCTGCTCGCGATGCACTACATGCACCTCTATGCCAAACTTCTCGTGTATGTGCTGTGCCAGATGCTGTGCGCTATATACGCTGCGGTGCTGGCCTCCTGTGCAGCCGAAGCAGAACATGAGCGATGTGAAGCCGCGCTGGATGTAGCGGCTGACATGTGCGTCGGCCAACTTATACACGCTGTCGAGGAAGGTGAGTATCTCGCCGTCGTCTTCAAGAAAGCGTATGACGGGCTCGTCCAGTCCTG
This sequence comes from Prevotellaceae bacterium, assembly GCA_029218445.1. Classification (GTDB taxonomy): domain Bacteria; phylum Bacteroidota; class Bacteroidia; order Bacteroidales; family Bacteroidaceae; genus Prevotella. Next base: position 2,670 of record JAQXRI010000055.1, read on the forward strand.
TCAGTTTCTTGTAAGGCTCGTAGCGTCCGGGGTTGTGGGTGCTGCGGCAGTCGAACACATAGCCTCCACCATTGCCCGACTCGTCGTCGGGAATGCCCTTGCGATAGGAGAAGCTGAACACCTTGACCACCAGTGGCCCCTTGCCGTCGTACTTTGAGAATGTGGCGGGGCCGTCTTGCGGATGTGCCTTGTAAACATTGGTGTCGGCCACCTTGTAGCCGTCGGCCCTGTTCACGGCGGGTTGCTCTATGCGTGCAAACTGCGGCAGTTCGGTGAGTCGGCGCAGCACGTCCATCATGTAAGGGTAGGGGAAGTTGCCCGTGCTTATCAGTTCGCGCAGGTTTTGTATGGCCGGTGGAATAGAGTCGATGAAATGCTTCTTCTGCTCATAATAGCCACGGAAGCCGTAGGCTCCAAGCACCTGCATGGTACGGAACAGCACAAAGAGGCTCAGGCGATCGACAAAATGGCGCGACGAGGGCACCTCGGTATAGTTTTTCAGCGAGTTGTAGTATTCGTAAACCAGCTCGCGGCGCAGCTTGTTGGGATATTTTGCCGAAGCCTGCCATAGAAACGACGCCAGGTCGTAATAGTATGGCCCCTTGCGTCCGCCCTGGAAGTCAATGAACCACGGATTGCCGTTGTCGTCGAGCATCACGTTGCGTGCCTGAAAGTCGCGGTAGAGGAAGCTGTCGCACTTTTCGGCCGTGAGGTCTTTGGCAAAGAGGTGGAAGTTGGCTTCGAGCTTCAGCTCGTGGAAGTCAAGGTCGGTGGGCTTTAGAAAGCAGTATTTGAAGTAGTTGAGGTCGAAGAGCACGCTGTTGACGTCAAACTCCGGCTGCGGATAGCAGTTGGAGAAGTCGAGGCCGCGCGCACCTCTTATCTGCACGTTGGGCAGCTCGCGTATGGTTTTCACGAGCAGCTGCTTCTCTCTTAGGGTGTAACGTCCGCCGGCCTGTCGGCCTCCACTGACAGCGTCAAACAACGACATGGTGCCGAGGTCGGTCTGCAGATAGCACAACTCGTCGTCGCTTACTGCAAGCACCTGTGGCACAGGCAGTCGGCGTGAAGTAAAATGGTTGCTGAGATAGACAAAGGCGTGATTTTCGTCGCGGCTTGTGCCCACGACTCCCACCACCGTCGTCCCGTCGGCGGCTGTCAATCGATAGTATTCGCGGTTGCTTCCTGCCCCTGCCATTTTGACAATGTTGACAGGCTCGCCTCCCGCCCATTGCCCAAAAAGCTTCAAAAGTCTTTCCATTATTGCAATAATTTGGGTACAAAGGTAATACGAAAAATCGATTTAGCGAAAGAAAAGTTAATTTATTTTAGCCAAAAAGCACGATAAACGCAAAAAAAGAGTGACCTTTCAACCGTACGGGTCGAAAAAGAGTGGAATGAGCGGTCGTGGAAAGCTGTGGAAAAGAAAAACCGCAACAAAGCTGAGTGACAGCTTGTTGCGGCATCTTAGTTGCGGAGGCAGGATTCGAACATGCGACCTCCAGGTTATGAGCCTGGCGAGCTACCAACTGCTCCACTCCGCGATGTTATTTCTGAATTGCGGGTGCAAAGGTACGACTTTTTTTTCATATATGCAAGAAAAAAGGCAAATATTTTGCGAAATGGGTGTATTTTTGTACTTTTTTGGCTATTTATTTGCTCAATTCAAATAAAATAAGTACTTTTGCACACGACAATATGCATGTGCAATAAAAGAAGAGAAGAATTCTGTTAGTAAAGCACTTCACAACAATGAAAATATAATAATAATAGGAGGAACGACAAATGTCCATTTCAAAAACTCGACAGAAATTAGTGGATGTGGCCCGCCAGCTGTTTGCAAAGAACGGCTTGGAGAATACGACGATGAACGACATAGCATTGTCGTCGGGCAAAGGACGCCGTACTCTTTACACCTATTTTAAAAGTAAGGAAGAAGTGTATTATGCAGTGATTGAGTCGGAGCTTGAACGACTTTCAGACAAGCTCGACGAGGTCGCCGCAAAAAAAATACGTCCGCAAGACAAGATAATAGAACTAATTTACACCCACCTCAGCATGATAAAGGAAACCGTTGTGCGCAACGGCAACCTGCGAGCCGAGTTCTTCCGCAACATCTGGATGGTGGAAAAGGTGAGGAAGAACTTCGACGAAGACGAAATAGAGCTGTTCAGAAAGGTTTACTCAGAGGGCAAGGCCGAGGGCGAGTTTGACATCGACAACATCGAGCTTGTTGCCGACATCACCCACTATTGCATCAAAGGACTTGAGGTGCCCTACATCTACGGACGCCTTGGCCACGGCATGACCGAAGAGACGAGCAAGCCGCTCGTGGCAAAGGTGGTGTATGGCGCGTTGGGCAAGAGCCTGATAAAATAATGGGAATACAAACGCTAAACTTTAGTTATAAATAATAATATTAATAGAAAAGAAATGGGACTTTTAACAGGTAAGACTGCCCTCATTACAGGTGCAGCACGTGGCATCGGTAAGGCTGTTGCCATGAAGTTTGCCCAGGAAGGCGCAAACATTGCATTTACAGACCTCGTACTCAACGACGATATGGCCGCCGGACTTGAGGCTACACGCAAGGAAATAGAGGCACTTGGCGTCAAGTGCAACGCTTATGCCGGCAACGCCGCCGACTTTGCCGAGACGGAAGCTGTGGTAAACAAAATCAAGGAAGACTTCGGAAGCATTGACGTGCTGGTGAACAACGCCGGCATAACCAAGGACGGACTCATGCTGCGCATGTCGGAGCAGCAGTGGGACGCCGTGCTGAACGTCAACCTCAAGTCGGCTTTCAACTTCATCCACGCTTGCGCCCCCATCATGCTGCGCCAGCGCAGCGGCTCAATCATCAACATGTCGAGCGTAGTGGGTGTACACGGCAATGCCGGACAGTGCAACTACTCGGCTTCAAAGGCAGGCATGATAGGCCTTGCCAAGTCAATAGCACAGGAACTCGGCCCAAAGGGAGTGCGCGCCAACGCCGTAGCACCGGGCTTCATCGAGACAGCCATGACAGCCCAGCTGCCTGAAGAGATACGCAAGGACTGGATGAAGAAGATTCCTCTGCGCCGCGGCGGACAGGTAGAGGACATTGCCAACGTATGCCTCTTCCTCGCTTCTGACATGTCAAGCTATGTGTCAGGACAGGTAATCCAGATTGACGGTGGTATGAACATGTAATGCAGAACACTGAAAGACTGAACAATTGAAGGTAATTTACGAGGACAACCACATAATCGTAATTAGCAAGGAAAGCGGAGAAATCGTACAGGGCGACAAGACTGGCGACGCTCCGCTCTCTGATTATGTGAAAGACTATATAAAAGAGAAGTATGCCAAGCCGGGAAACGTGTTTCTCGGTGTAACCCATCGCCTTGACCGCCCGGTCAGTGGCCTTGTGGTTTTTGCCCGTACGTCAAAGGCGCTGAGCCGACTGAACGACATGTTCAGGAAGGGAGAAGTACACAAGACCTATTGGGCCATAGTGAAAAACAGGCCGCAGGCCGACGAAGGACGGCTGACCCACTGGATAGTGCGCAACGAGAAGCAGAACAAGAGCTATGCCTACGACCACGAGGTGAAAGACTCGAAAAAGGCCGTGCTCGACTACAGGCTGTTGGCCTCGGGCGACAACTACCACATACTCGAAATCAACCTGCTTACCGGACGCCACCACCAAATACGCTGCCAACTGGCGGCCATGGGCTGCCCCATCAAGGGCGACCTGAAATATGGTGCGCCACGCAGCAATCCCGACGGAAGCATCTCGCTGCTGTCAAGGCACGTGGAGTTTGTTCACCCCGTCAGCAAACAGCCCATAAGGCTCGACGCACCACTGCCATCGGACGTTTTATGGCAAAAAATACTAAATAAGGGCTGTATTTGATATTTTTTTGTATCCTACAGCACGTTTTTTCGGAAAAAAGGATTACATTTGCAGAAAAATGTGACCCCGATGAAAAAGTTTCTTTTGTCGATAACCTGCATCTTGTTGAGTCCGGTGGTTTTGTTCCTGGTCTTGACAATGATTCTATACATACCTTCTGTACAGAATTTCATCGTACAGAAGGTTGCCGCCTACATGTCAGAGGCCACAGGAGCTGAAGTGAGCGTAGGACATGTGGCCCTGAAGTTTCCACTCGACCTTAGCATAGAAGAGGCAAAATTTGTGAAGCGCGACAGCCTAACGTCGCAACGCGACACCATTGCCGACGTAAACAGCCTCGTGGCCGACGTTGAGCTTTGGCCGCTGATGAAGGGTAGGGTAGTGGTTGACGAGTTCTGCATAAGCAAAGCCAAATTCGACACCGACGGATTCATAGCCTCGGTAAGGGTGAAGGGCGATGTACAGACACTGAAGATGAAAAGCCGCGCCATCGACCTGAAGAGAGAGACGGTGGAACTGAACGACATGCTGCTGAAAGGCAGCGACTTCGACATTGAGCTGCTGCCCGACACACTGCCTGAGGACACCACCAAGAGCGAGGCGAAATGGATAATTAACGTAAGCAAGGCCAAGATAGCTGACACGAAGGTGACGCTGCGCACCATTGGCGACACGCTGAACATTGCGGCCGCGGTGGGCGGACTCGACCTGACCAACACACACATCGACCTCGGGAATGCACGGTATGAAATGGAGCGTTTGGCCATTGCCAAAAGCACAATAACATACGACGACACCACACAGCCCAAGGCCGACGGACTCGACTACAACCACCTGGCGCTTGACGACGTAAACATCGAAATCGACTCGATGTTCTATCAAGACCCCAACGCGCAACTCATACTGAAAAAGCTGTCGATGAAAGAGAAAAGCGGCATCGCCATAACGCAGATGACAATGCCGCTGAAGCTCGACTCGGCAAAGATAGACGTGCCGCAGCTGCTGCTTTGCACCGACCACTCAAGGCTGACGGCCAACTGCACCATGGACCTCAACGCCTTTGACAAGCGCAACCCCGGGAAAATAAGCATCGGCCTCGACGCTACGATAGGCAAGCAGGACGTGATGCTCTTTGCCGGCCCGATGCCCAAAGACTTCGTGCTGCGCTATCCCGAACAGCCGCTCTCCCTAAAGGCCTCGGCCTACGGCAACCTGCGCCGTGTGGAACTGACAAGCATGGACCTCAACCTGCCCAAGGCACTGTCCGTAACGGCCAAGGGATATGCTTTCAACCCGCTCGAAACCGAAAGGATGAAGGCCAAGGCCAACCTGAAGGCACAGACGGGCAACCTCGACTTCGTGACATGCCTGCTGCCAGCCAAGACACGTAAGGCATACCGCCTGCCGGCCATGAGCCTCACAGGACAACTGTCGGCCGACGGACAAAAATATGGCGCCGACCTGCTACTCGCCGAAGGCAAGGGAAAGGTGACGCTGAAGGGCACCTACAACGCACCCGACGACTCCTACCGCGCCAACCTGAGCGTGACAGACATCGACCTGCGCCACTTCATGCCGCGCGACTCGCTCAAGCTGATAAGCGGCAATGTTGCACTGAACGGACGCGGATTTGACGTGCTGTCGAGCCGCACGCGAATGGAAGCCACCGCCAAAGTGAGCAAGTTTGGATATGGCCACATGAACATAGACAACATAAGCCTCAAGGCACTGCTTGAGAAAGGTGTGGCACATGCCAAGCTGGAAAGCGAAAACGCAATGCTCGACGGCGAGATTTGCTTCGACGCGCTGGTATCGACAAAAAAACTGCAGGCCACCCTGAGCACCGACCTGAAATGGGCCGACATGCAGATGATGCGCATAAGCGAAAAGCCACTGGCGGTGAGCCTGTGCGCACATGTTGACATGGCGTCAAACCTAAAGGAGGCCCACAAACTGGAGGCTCTGCTTAACGACCTCACCATACGCACATCGAAAAAGACCTACAGGCCTGAAGACCTCGTGATGGACATACTGACCAACCGCGACACCACAAGGGCACACATTTACAGCGGCAACCTCGAACTCGACTTTGCGGCGCAAGGCGGATATGAGAGCCTTGTCAGCCAAGCAGGCAAGATAGCCGACGAGCTGACAAGACACCAGGACGAACTGATAATCGACGGCAACGGACTGCGCGAACTGCTGCCCGTGATGAGTGTACACCTGCGCAGCGGCAACGACAACCCCGTGTCGAACTTCCTGCGCTTCAACGGCATCGACTTCAAGCAGCTGAGCCTCGACCTCAAGTCGTCGCCTGCGGAGGGACTGCAGAGCCAAGGCCACATATACTCGTTGGTATATGACAGCTTGAGGATAGACACCATACGCTACGACATAATCCAGGACGACCAGCGGCTCAACTTCACCGCCAGCGTGCAAAACAACAAGCGCAACCCGCAGCTCGTGTTCCGCACGCTGTTCAACGGCTATCTCGAAGGCAACAAGGCCGGACTGTCGGCAAAGTTCTACGACGGCAAGGAGCAGCTCGGCATCGACGCATCGGTGAAGGCCGAGATGAGCGACAGCGGCATCTGCGTGCGCCTTGAGCCTTACAAGCAGCTGCTTGGCTACAAGTCGTTCAACATCAACGACGACAACTTCCTGTTCTTCGCCCGCAACAACCGGATAAGCTCGAAGCTCGACCTGATAGCCGACGACGGCACCGGCCTGAAGATGTATTCGGAGGACAGCGACCCCGACATGCTGCAGGACCTCACCGTCAGCCTCAACAAGCTCGACCTTGGCCGCCTATCGGACGTCATTCCCTACATGCCCCACATAGGCGGACTGCTGAACGGCGACTACCACGTGATGCTCGACAAAGACCAGCAGCTGTCGCTCGTGTCAGACATGAGCGTGCAGAACATGACCTACGAACACTCGCCCATGGGCAACATAGGCAGCGAGTTTGTGTATCTGCAGGGCGAAGGGTCGGCCCACCGCGTAGAAGCGCTGTTCACACAGAACGACAAGCTGATAGGCCAGCTCAACGGCACCTACTACGACGACGAAACGCCACGCATCGACGCCACCTTCGAGATGAAGGAAACGCCGCTTGACCTTGTCAACGGATTCGTGCCCGACCAGCTGCTCGGCCTTGAAGGCACTGCCGAAGGCAAGCTCTCAATCACCGGCACCACGAGCCGTCCCGACGTGAACGGCGAGATATACCTCAACTCGTCATATCTTGTCAGCGTGCCTTACGGCATGAGGCTGCGCTTCGACAACGACCCCGTGCGCATTGTAGGCAGCAAGCTGCTGCTTGAAAACTTCACGGTATATGCCCACAACGACAATCCGCTCAACATTATGGGACAGGTTGATTTCAGCAACCTCGAACGCATAATGGTGGACCTCCGCATGAGGGCTCGCGACTACCAGATAATTGGCGAAAAGGAAAACAACAAGAGCGTGGCCTACGGCAAGGCATACGTCAACGTCGATGGAACGATAAAGGGACTCATCGACAACCTTGTGATGAAAGGCAAGCTCGACGTGCTGGGCAAGACCGACATGGGCTACATACTGCGCGACAGCCCTTTGACTACCGACAACCATCTCGACGAGCTGGTGAAGTTCCGCGACTTTACCGACACTACCACCACCAACATACAGCGTCCGCAGATAACCGGCTTCACCATGGACATGTCGCTCAACGTGTCAAACGGCGCACACATCATGGCATACCTCAACGCCGACCACTCAAACTACATCGACCTTACGGGCGGCGGCAACCTGCGCATGCAGTACAACGTGATGGACGGCATCATGCTCAACGGACGCTACACGCTGAGCAACGGCAAGATGAAGTATTCGCTGCCCATCATACCGCTGAAGACCTTCACCATTCAGGACGGCAGCTACCTTGAGTTCCATGGCGACGTAATGAACCCGCAGCTCAACATCACCGCCGAGGAAGAAAAGAAGGCCACCGTGACCGGCACCAACGGAGTGGGGCGAAGCGTGAAGTTCATTTGCGGCATAATGATAACACGCACTCTGCAGAACATGGGACTCGAGTTTACCCTCGACGCGCCCGAAGACCTCACTCTGCACAACGAGCTGCAGAACATGAGCATCGAACAGCGCGGCAAGCTGGCCGTGACGATGCTCACCACGGGCATGTATCTTGCCGACGGTAACACCGAGTCGTTCTCGATGAACAATGCCCTCAGCTCGTTCCTCAACAGCGAGATAAACCAAATCACGGGCAGCGCACTGCGCACCCTCGACCTGTCGTTCGGCATCGACAACTCGACCAACGAGCAGGGAGGCATACACACCGACTACTCCTTCCAGTTTGCCAAACGCTTCTGGAACAACAGGCTGAAGATATCCATCGGCGGAAAGGTATCGACGGGAGCGTCGGTGCAGAGCCAGCAGAACAGGTCGTTCTTCGACAACGTGACGTTTGAATACCGCCTCGACGACACGGCCAACAAATACGTGACACTGTTCTACAACAACAACGCCTACGACTGGCTCGACGGCTACACCCAGGAATATGGTGCGGGATTCGTGTGGAAAAAGACCATTCAGAACTTCAGGGACCTGTTCCGCAAAGACGACTTTACGGCCATGCCCGATTCATCAGCAACACCAAGAAAGGAGGCCATAATAAATGAATAAGCACAACAACATCGCAATGGCAGTGGCGGCGGCAATGATACTTGCCGGCTGCTCTACCACGAGCCACATACCTGACGACGACCAGCTCTTTATAGGACTGACAAAAATAGACTATAAGGACTACGAGGAGAACGACCATTTCATCAACACACAAACCGAAGTGGACGCCGCTCTCGCCACAGCCCCCAACGGGGCACTCTTCGGCAGTTCCTACTACCGCACGCCGTTTCCCTACGGCCTATGGATATGGAACGCCTTTACGGGCAAGGACGACGGATTCTCGAAATGGATGGTAAAGAGCTTCGGCAAGCAGCCGGTGCTGATGAGTTGGGTCAACCCGGAACTGCGAGCCTCGGTGGCACAAACCGTACTGCGCAACAACGGCTACCTGCATTCGAAGGTAAGCTTTGAAAAGGTGACGCAGAAGAATCCGAAAAAGGGAAAGATAGGCTACAACGTAAACGTAGGCAAGCTGTTTACCGTTGATACGCTCGAATATGTCAACTTCCCACATGAGGCCGACAGCATCATCAACGCCACCAAGGCCGAGGCATACGTCAAGAAAGGCACACCATTAGGAGTGTCGTATCTCGACAACGAACGCCAGCGCCTCTACACCATGTTCCGCGACCAGGGCTACTACTTCTACCAGTCGGGCTACGCCTCATACCTGGCCGACACCTTGGCCGCTCCCTACAAGGCCAAGCTGCGCCTGCAGATGGCATCCGACATACCCGAGGCGGCACTTCACAAGTGGCACATTGGCAACATACACATCAACATGCAGCGCACTTATACCGAGCCGCTTACCGACAGCCTGCGCTACCGCTTCTTCTCGATAAACTACAACGGAAAGAAACCGCCGCTTCGACCAAGGGTGATATTGCGCAACATGAAGATGCGACACAACGAGCTGTACAGCTACACCGACTATCAGGAAACCGCGGCCAAACTCAGCTCGATGGGACTGTTCAGCTCTACCGACTTCAAGTTTACGCCACGCGACACCACGGCTGCCTGCGACACCCTCGACCTGACGCTCGACTGCGTGCTCGACCGCCCTTACGACGTATATTTCGAAGGCAACGTCAAGACAAAGACCATAGGGCGCATAGGTCCTGAGCTGAAAGCCGGCGTAGTGCGCCGCAACGCCTTCCGCGGCGGCGAGAAAATAGACCTCAACATTCACGGCTCTTACGCTTGGGACACCCATAAGCGCACGTCGAACAGCAACTACGAATACGGTGCCGACGTGTCGCTCGAATTTCCGCGCATCATCGCACCTTTCTATAAAGAGCCAAGGGCGCGGCGCGACAAAAACGGCAAGCCCATACGCCGCAAATACTTCCCCTCGGCCCACACCACGGCAAAGCTGTCAACCAACACCCTCTACCGTCCCGACTACTACAAGATGAACGTAAGGTCGGGCGAATGGACCTATAAGTGGCAGACTTCGCCCAACAGCAAGCACGAGTTTTCGCCGCTCACGGTGAAATACCAATATACCAAATCCGTCACCGACAAGCTCGACTCGATAATACAAAGCAACGGCTACCTCATGGTGACCATGGCCGACCAGTTCATCCCCCAGATGCGCTACACCTACACCTACAGCAGCCCCGCGTCGTATCTTCACCCCATACGATGGGAAACCACCGTGTCGGAAGCAGGCAACTTCGTGTCGCTGGGATTCCTCCTGGCTGGCAAGAGCTGGAGCGAGAAAGACAAGGAACTGTTCAAAACGCCATACTCACAGTTCCTCAAGCTCGAGACCGACTTCCGCAAGACATGGACGCTCGACATGAACTCGCAGCTCGTGGCCCACGTCAACGCCGGCGTGATAGTCAACTACGGCAACAGCGACTATTCGCCATTCTCCGAGAAGTTTTATGTGGGAGGTGCCAACAGCCTCAGGGCTTACCCCATCAGAGGCATAGGCCCTGGCGCATCGATAGCTTTGGGCGACCAAGAGCTCAACTTCGTGCTGGGCAACGGCGACATCAAGCTCGTGGGCAACCTCGAATACCGCCGCCGACTGTTCGGCAGCCTCTTTGCCGCAGCCTTCATCGACGTGGGCAACGTGTGGACCTACAACTACGACTACGAGGACGACATAATCAACTGGTATTTCGAGCCATCGACGTTCAAGTTCCACAATTTCTTCCGCCAGCTGGCCGTAGGCACAGGCATCGGCATCCGCTACGACCTCGACTTCCTGGTGCTGCGCCTCGACTGGGGCATTGGACTCCACCTGCCCTACGACACCGGCAAGAGCGGATTCTACAACATCGACAGTTTCAAGGACAACCAAACACTGCATTTTGCAATCGGCTATCCGTTCTGATGATGGTGGACATGGAGAATTTTTGAAAAAAATGGCAAAAACATGCGGTTGTTTCAAAAAATAATAGTACTTTTGCAGTCAAGTCATTATGACCATAACAATAACTTAAAAATAAAAACAACATGAAACCAACTTTATTACTCTTGGCTGCCGGAATGGGAAGCCGTTACGGCGGTCTGAAACAGCTTGATGGTCTTGGCCCTAACGGCGAGACAATTATGGACTATTCAATTTATGATGCCATCAAGGCTGGCTTCGGCAAAATCGTTTTCGTAATCCGCAAAGACTTTGAGCAGGACTTCCGTGAGAAAATACTCAGCAAGTATGAAGGACACGTGCCAGTTGAGCTTTGCTTCCAGAGCCTCGACGCACTGCCCGAGGGCTTCACTTGCCCTGCCGACCGCGTCAAGCCTTGGGGTACAAACCACGCCGTACTGATGGCCAAGAATGTCATCAACGAGCCTTTCTGCGTAATCAACTGCGACGACTTCTACAACCGCGACGCATTCCAGGTAATAGGCAAGTTCCTTGCCGACCTTCCTGAAGGCAGCACCAATACCTATGCCATGGTGGGCTTCCGTGTAGGCAACACCTTGTCGGAAAACGGTACCGTAGCACGAGGCATCTGCTCTAAGGACGAAAAGGGCAACCTCACCACCGTTGTCGAGCGCACAGAGATAATGCGCGTTGACGGACCTATCTGTTACAAGGACGAAGAGGGCAAGTGGGTGCCTGTTGAAGACAACACTCCTGTTTCGATGAACATGTGGGGCTTCACTCCCGACTACTTCGAGCACAGCGAGGCCTACTTCAAGGAGTTCCTTGCCAACCCAAAGACAATGGAAAACCTCAAGGCCGAATTTTTCATTCCACTCATGGTAAACAAGCTCATTGTCGAAGGCACATCGACAGTGCAGGTGCTCGACACCACAAGCAAGTGGTTTGGCGTGACATATTCTGCCGACCGTCAGGACACTGTTGACCGCATTCAGAAGCTGGTTGACGAAGGCGTTTATCCGAATAAACTTTTTTAACGAATGCACATAGAACTACTTTCAGCCGATGAGCTGAAAAAGCTACGCAGCCTCATCATGGCAGCAGACAATATCGTTGTCTGCTGCCATGTCAATCCTGACGGCGACGCCATAGGCTCGTCGCTCGCCTGGGCTGAAGTGTTGCGCCATTTTGACAAGAATCCAGTTATAATCATTCCTGACCAGTATCCCGACTTCCTGCGTTGGCTTCCATGCACCGAAACCATAGTGCGCTACGACAAGCATACCGACGAGGCCGACGCCCTCATTGCCGATGCCGACCTCATCTTCTGCCTCGACTTCAACGAACTGTCGCGTACTGACGACATGCAGAATGCCCTCAATGCCACCAGGGCACAGAAAATACTCATCGACCACCACCTCAAACCGTCGGTTGATGCAGTACTTTCCATTTCGCGCCCTCATCTCAGTTCAACCAGCGAGATGGTGTTCCGCTTGGCTTGGCAGCTTGACCTGTTCAGCCAGCTCGACCGCAAGTTTGCCATACCCACCTATTGTGGCATGATGACCGATACCGGCGGTTTCACCTTCGCCAGCAACGACCCGCAGATATTCTTCATCATCGGGCAACTGCTGACCAAAGGCATCGACAAGGACAAGATTTACCGCAACGTATATAACGTGTTCAGCGAGTACCGTCTTCGTCTTCAGGGTTATGTGCTATACGAGAAGATGCATGTGGTGGAAGGCTGCAATGCCGCTTACTTTACACTTACACGCGACGACCTCAAACGCTTCCACTATGTCAAGGGCGACAGTGAGGGACTGGTCAACATGCCGCTGCAGATAAAAGGCATGAAACTGTCCATTTCACTGCGCGAAGACACCGAGCGCGACAACTACGTGCTTGTGTCGCTGCGCTCGGTCGATGACTTCCCCTGCAACGAGATGGCGGCAAAATTTTTCAATGGAGGAGGCCACAAGAACGCATCGGGCGGAAAGCTCATGTGCAGCATCGACGAAGCAGTGGAAATCACCAATAAAGCCATAGCAGCTTACCAAAGCAAGTTAAAGTAATATAACTTCTTTCTTATTTGGCCGATTTTATTTTGTATTGTGTACTATTTGCACTAACTTTGCAGCCAAAATTGCACAAATAAAAACATAAAAGACAAAAATGAAGAAAACGATTTTTTCTCTCTTCGCAATCATCGCATTGTTTGCATTCACTTCGTGCGACGATTATGAGACATACGGCGAAAAGAAAGAAAAAGAACGCGAGGCAATTGCTGCATACATCGCCGACAACAATATCAAGGTAATTGACGAAGCCACATTCGTGGCCAACGGGGAAAAAACCTCGGTGGCCGACAACGAATACGTTTATCTTGACAAGAGCGGCGTTTACATGCAGATAGAACGAAAGGGACCGGGCGAGAAACTTGAAGAGAACAAGCAGGTCAACATCCTCTGCCGATTCTTTGAATACAACATCAACGAAGGCTACGAGCAGTTGGCCAACATGTATTCGGCCAACTACCCCGAGAAGTTCACCGTTATGCGCACAGGAAGTACGTTGACGGGATCGTTCACCCAGGGCTATATGCAAAACGCATACAACAGCACCTCAGTGCCTGAAGGATGGCTCGTGCCTCTGTTGTACATCAACATTGGCCGACAGACCAGTGCCGACGAAGAGATAGCCAAGGTGAAGCTCATTGTGCCTCACTCTAAGGGACAGGCCTACGCACAGCAGAGCGTATATGCCTGCCATTACATCATAACATACCAAAGGGAACGGTAACATGATTTCTTGAAGTTAAGGAAATCAAAGAAGTTAAGGAATTAAGGAGTTAAGGAGTTAAAGGAGTTAAGGAGTTAAGGGAGTCAAGGAAACTTCTTCCTTAACTTCTTTAATTTCCCAAATTTTCAAAACTCCCCAAAATAGCAATAATAATAAAATATAGAAGAAAATGACTTTAATAAAATCAATTTCCGGAATACGCGGAACAATAGGTGGCCCTACGGGCGACACCCTCAACCCACTCGACATAGTAAAGTTTACAACGGCCTATGCCACCTTCATTGCCAAGACCCTTGATGCCGGCAAAAAGCCACTGGTAGTGGTTGGACGCGACGCACGCATTTCGGGCGAAATGGTGCGCAGCATCGTATGCGGAACACTCATAGGCATGGGATTTGACGTTATCGACCTCGGACTGGCCACCACGCCAACCACCGAGCTGGCCGTACGCCACCACGGCGCCGATGGAGGAATCATAATAACGGCAAGCCACAACCCCACACAGTGGAATGCACTGAAGCTGCTGAACAAGGAAGGCGAATTCCTCACAGCAGCCGACGGCGCACAAGTATTGGACATTGCCCAGCGTGAAGACTTCACATACGCCACGGTTGACCAAATAGGCCAATACACCAAGGACGACGACTTCGATGCTTGCCACATTGCCGACGTGCTGAGCCTCAACCTCGTTAATGCCGAGGCCGTAAAGGCGCGCCGCTTCCGTGTTTGCGTCGATACCATCAACAGCGTCGGCGGCGTAATTCTGCCACGTCTGTTTGAGGCGTTGGGAGTGGAATACACCATACTCAACGGTCAGCCCACAGGCCACTTCGCCCACAATCCCGAACCACTGGAGCGCAACCTGCAAGGCATAATGCAGGAGGTGAAGAACGGCGACTACGACCTTGGCATCGTGGTTGACCCCGATGTTGACCGCCTTGCCTTCATCAGCGAAGACGGCAGCATGTTTGGCGAGGAATACACTCTCGTGTCCGTGGCCGACTACATACTCACCCACACCCCTGGCAACACCGTCAGCAACCTTAGCTCTACCCGTGCCCTGCGCGACGTGACCCTTCGCCACGGCGGACAGTATTTCGCATCGGCCGTTGGCGAGGTAAACGTAACGACCAAGATGAAGGAAGTGGGCGCAATAATCGGCGGCGAAGGCAATGGTGGAGTAATATATCCCGAGAGCCACTACGGCCGCGATGCCCTCGTAGGCATAGCCCTGTTCCTCTCGCTTCTGGCCGAGCGCAATCTCACCATGACACAGCTGAGGGCCACCCTGCCCACCTACTACATAGCAAAGAACCGCATCGACCTCACGCCCGACACCGACATCGACGCCATACTGCAGCGCATCAAGCAGATGTATGCCAACGAGCAGGTTACAGACATCGACGGCGTGAAGATTGACTTTGCCGACAAGTGGGTTCACCTGCGCAAGTCAAACACCGAGCCAATCATCAGGGTGTATAGCGAAGCCGCCACAATGGAAGAGGCCGACGCCCTTGGCAAGGAGATAATGAAAGTGGTGTTGGAAGCATAGACTGCCCATGACACGACAAGAAACCGTACTGGAATACCTTCGGGAGAGGCACATAGCATTCACCTGCTACAACCATCCCGAAGGCAAAACCATAGAAGAGGCCAAACGATGGTGGAAGGACGACGGAAGCATACACTGCAAAAACCTGTTCTTCCGCAACCACAAAGGCAACAAGCATTATTTAGTGTGCTTCCACTGCGACCACGACCTCGACATTCACGACTTGGAGAGGAGGCTCAAGGAGTCGCTCGTATCGCAGGGAAAGCCATCGTGTGGCAAGCTCTCGTTTGCCTCGCCCGAACGAATGATGCGCTACCTGGGCTTAGAGCCTGGCAGCGTGTCACCATTCGGATTGATAAATGATACTGAAAACCACGTTTACCTTTTCCTCGACATTAATCTGAAAAACGCTGAAACACTTTCGTTTCATCCCAACGACTGTCGTGGAACAGTAGTGATTTCAAAAGAGGATTTTGAAAAATATCTTGCAACGGTAGGCAATGCCTACGAATACATTGAACTTTATCCTTCCCTATAAAAGTCGAGAGCCTCGAGTATCTCGTCTTTTGTAGCGGTTTGGTTTATCCTTATGTCGCCAATGTCGGCCAGCAGCGTAAAGTTGATGGTTCCGGCAGTGTTCTTCTTGTCGTGGGTCATCAGCTCCAGCAGCTCGGGATAGTCGTCGCATGTAATCTGCATCTTGCCGTAGTGGTCTTTTATGTACCTCACCGTTGCATGCAGCTTGTCGGTGGGGAATCCCATCTTGCGCGCACTCAGGTACAACTCGCAGACGATGCCGTAGGCCACGGCATAGCCATGCAGCACGGGCTTGCGCTTCAGGGCAAACGACTCGAAGGCATGGCCAACGGTATGGCCCACGTTCAGTGCCTTGCGTATGCCGTGCTCGTGAGGGTCTTCGGCCACGATGCGCTCTTTCACCTGCACCGAGTCGGCCACCATGCGGCGCAGCTGGTCGAGGTCGGGCTGAAGTATGTCGAAGGCAATAAGCTCCCTCCACATCTCCTCGTTGCTTATTAGCCCATGCTTCAGCATCTCGGCATAGCCCGAGCAGATGTTGTCGCTGTCGAGCGTCTTCAGAAACACCGTGTCGAGAATTACGTAGTCGGCATCGCTGAACACTCCAATCTCGTTTTTCAGTCCATTGAAGTTGATGCCCGTCTTTCCGCCCACCGACGCATCGACCATCGAGAGCAACGTGGTGGGAATGTTGATGAACCTCACGCCTCGCTTGAACGTCGAGGCGGCAAATCCGCCAAGGTCGGTCACCATGCCGCCGCCAAGGTTTACTATGAGCGAATTGCGTGTCATGCCATAGCTTCCTAACTTCTCCCATATCGACGTAAGCGACTGCAGGTTCTTGTTCTCGTCGCCGGCGTCGATGGCAGCCACTCCAGCCCCTTCAAACTCCTTCAACGTGCCGATGAAGTTGTGGTAGCAGCAGTCGCGCGAGTTGGTGTCGCAAATCAGAGCCAGCTTGTCATAGTCATATTTTGCCAATATGTCCGACAGCTCCCTCTTTACGTCGTTTGATATAATTACCTTTTGCATCGTGGTCATTCCTTTGGTTTCATCCTGTGGCAGCAGCTGCTTCCGTCAAAGCAGTGTGTACACACTTTTTCCTTTGGCAGGCCTATCGACTCTATCAGGGTTTCTATCTTGTTGAACCGCAGAGTAGTAAGCCCCAGTCGGCGTGCTATTTCATCCACCATACGCTTATACTCAGGCGAGTCGGTGGTGGCATATTCGGACAGCTTCGCATTCTCGTCGCCCTCAAAGTCGCGTATTATGCGGCGCGTTATCAGCTCGAGGTCGCTCTTCGACGATGTAAAGCCAATAAAAGGACAGCCATATACGAGCGGCGGACACGAGATGCGTGCATGCACCTCCTTGGCTCCACATTCGAAAAATGTGCGTACGTTGTCGCGCAACTGTGTGCCTCGCACAATAGAGTCGTCGCAGAACACCACACGCTGCCCCTTCATTATGGCGCGGTTGGGAATGAGCTTCATCTTAGCCACGAGGTCGCGGCGCGACTGGTTGCCAGGAGTAAAGCTGCGAGGCCATGTAGGAGTGTATTTCAGCACGGCGCGCTTGTAGGGAATATTGTGGCCTTCGCCATATCCCAAGGCAAAACCCACGCCCGAGTCGGGAATGCCGCACACCAAGTCGGCCTCGGTGTCGTCTTCCTCGCCGAGAAACTTTCCGCAGCGTTCGCGCACGTCCTCAGTGTTGATGCCCTCGTAGTCACTTGCGGGAAATCCGTAATACACCCAAAGGAACGAACATATCTGGCAACAGTCAGATGGTCCTTGCAGCACCTCCATGCCGTCGGCCCTCAGACGTATTATCTCGCCAGGAGCCACATCGCGCACCACCTGATAGTCGAGGTTGGGGAATGAAGTCGTCTCGCTCGAAACGGCGTATGCTCCCTCCTTCTTGCCTATCACTAATGTTGTGCGTCCGGCATAGTCACGGGCGGCTATTATGCCATCCTCGGTAAGGACTAACATCGAGCACGAGCCGTCGATTTTTGAATAAACTTTATTGATTCCGTCAACAAACGAGTCACCCATATTTATCAAGAGAGCCACAAGCTCCGTCTGGTTGATTTTGTTGGCCGACAACTCGCTGAAGTGCATTCCTTCGGCAAGAAGCTCGTCGGCAATGTCGCGCAGATTGTTGATTTTTGCCACCGTCACCACGGCATAGCGGCCAAGATGTGAGTTTACTATTATTGGTTGCGGGTCGGTGTCGCTTATGACACCCAAGCCCTGACAACCCACAAAACTGTCGAGCTCATCTTCAAACTTTGACCTGAAATAGTCGCGTTCAAGGCTGTGAATAGACCTTGAGAATCCCTTTTCTGCATCGAATGTTACCAATCCGGCACGTTTCGTACCGAGATGCGAGTTGTAGTCTGTTCCATAAAACAGATCGTTGACACAATCTTTTTTCGATATTGTTCCAAATATACCGCCCATGTGAAATTTTTATAAAATAATTAAGGTGTAGGCAACGTGTTAAAGCCACTGCCTCGTTTTTGCGCTGCGAAGTTACTACATTTCTATGAAATATACAAGAAAAATGCAAAAAAAATCTCCCATCAGCACAAATGGGTTTGTTTGCATTCGAGATGTTTGTCATTCTGTGCAGTTTCACTGTATAAAACGAATTGTTTTAAATAAATAATACAAAAAGAGGTACTTCTTTTGGTTGTATGCGTATTTTTCATTACTTTTGCAGGTAAATTGCGAAATAAATAATCCGAATATGCCTACAAACAAGAATGCTCAATTAAGATACAAAATATTGGACCGCTGCTTCAGCGACTTCTCCAGAAAATACGAGATTTACGATCTCTTGCAGATTGTCAATGAGGTGCTTTATGATGTGGATGGCAGTATGGTCAGCATTCGTCAGATACGCGATGACATCAGGAACATGCGCGACCGTATGACCTACAATGCCCCAATCAAGGCTTACCAGTATGACGGCAAGAAATGCTACTATCGTTATTCTGAGCCTGACTTCACCATATTCAATAATGAACTCTCGGCGGAGGAAGTGGCTTCGCTGCGCTCAACAATTGACTTGCTCAGCCGTTTTCGTGGAGTGCCGAGCAATGCGTGGCTTGAGGACGTAATATCCAATCTTGAGATTCGGTTTGGAGTGAAGCCGAATACAGAGAATATCGTATCATTTGACAATAACGACCTGTTGAAGGGAACAGAGCTATTAGGTGGTCTTATAGATTCCGCAATAAAACACCGCCCCTTGAATGTCGAATATCGCACATTTGCAGGCAATGAGCGTACAACGATTATTCATCCCTACCATATCAAACAGTTCAACAACCGTTGGTTCCTTATCGGACTACAGGAAGGCACTCATGGCAATTATATCACCAACAAGGCACTCGACCGCATCGTGAAGCTCTCACGAGCCAATGTGCCTTTCATTCCCAATACCGACATTGATTTCAATGAATATTTCAAGGACATCATTGGAGTGACTTTGCCCGAAGAGCATTCCGAGCCGGAAGAAGTGTTGTTGAAGTTTGATGACGCCCGCTTCCCATACGTGGTCAACAAGCCCATCCATCCATCTCAGGAAACTGTAGATGAAAATGAGCGCGTCATTAGGCTTAGAGTCCGTCCCAACAAGGAACTTGAAGCAAGGATATTCTCCTATGGCAATCAAGTGGAAGTGCTCAAACCAGATTGGTTGAGGCTGCAAATAGCGGAAAAATTTAGGGAGATATTAAAAAAGTATTCATCTGTGCAGGAAGACTGCAACTAATAACGATAAATTCGCACACGAAAGAATGAAAGATAACAGTACGACATACCGCATCTTCGAGAATATCCACGACGTAGATATCTCCGAGCAAGACATCTTGGACTACGACCCCGAGGTGCTTGACAAGTTGCTCATTGACCACACCATGTCGGCCAAAGCACGCACGGATGCCGAAGACCAGTCGAAAGTGGTCAATATCTTCTGGGCTACCTCTGACTATGAGAATGCCATCAAGAATGAGGATGGAGAGGTCGTTAGCGAAGGTTATCGCTATGATGACGAGATTAAGCCAGAGAAGATCACAGGTCAATTCCGTCGCATCGTGATGCCGCGTGTACTTAAAGACAAGCAAGCCCAAATAGACCGAACCAAGGACAAGGCAGAGGTTTTCACTCCGTCGTGGGTATGCAACGCACAGAACAACCTTATCGATGAAGCATGGTTTGGGCGCAAGGATGTCTTCAATCGGGAGATTGTCAATGATGATGGCACACATACGTGGATTCCCACCGAAGGAAAAATAATCTTTCCCGAGGGTGACAGCAAGAAGACATGGAAAAAATATGTGGTGGATAATCGCATGGAGATAACATGTGGTGAAGCCCCGTATTTGGCAAGCCGTTACGACACTACGACAGGTGAACCTATTCCCATCAGCCGGCGCATCGGATTGCTCGACCGCAAGATGCGTGTCATCAACGAGAACGTTGAGACCGAAAAGGAATGGTATGACATGGCTGAGAAAGCCTTCAAACATACCTACGGATATGAGTGGCAAGGCGACAATCTGCTGCTTGCCCGTGAGGCGCTGCTTTATACCTATATAGAATACTTCATGGACAAGTTTAATGAGAAGGATGAGAATGGGCATTACGTCAAGGATGCCAATGGCAACCTCCGCGTGCCTGAGCGAAGAAAGATAGTGAATGCCGCCAGATGGATTTCATGGAATCTCTGGCAGATGGACGGCATCAAGATGGTAGTGCCCGATTCGTGCGACAAGGTGTATGTGACCGACCTCTGGGGCGAAAGGAAAAAGATAGTTTGCCCTGCCTGCCAGAAGGGTGATATACATGGTCATATTGGCGTAAAGTGTGTCATCCGCGACTGGAACCTAAAGAAGCCCAAGGACTGGCAACCCAAGCCGGGGGAAGACCCTAAAAGTCAACCCTGGCAAAAGATAGAGTTCCGCTCTCTGCTCAATAACAATCAGACTGAGACAGAGGACGACGAGATATAAACAGAACATTAGTAAACATCTAAAATACATACAGGATGAAATATTCAATAACCCAATCGCGCCTGTTGTATGTGTTGAGCATCAACGACAGGAAGCATCAGGACATGCTGAAGGTGGGTGAAGTCTTTGTTGATAACGAAGTGGCCGACACCCAAAGTAAGCAGGTGCTGGCCAAGGCTGTTCGCGATGTGCTCGACAAGCGTTCCTATATGAAGGGTGTCACCTACCATATAGAATATGTAGAGTGCACCACATACGCTGGCTGTACCGAGTGCTACAAGGCTGACGATGTCTATCGCACTCTGCGTGCCCAGGACATCTACTGCAAGTCGCTTGACAGATATAAGGACCCCATCACGGGGAAAACGGAAGATGCCGATATTTGGTTTGCCGCTTCTGTGGATGATGTACTGAGTGCCGTCAAGCAAATAAAAGCTGGACATGGAGCGGGTCACGGAGCCATCAAGTTCCGTCCCGAGCAAGATGCAGCCATCAAGGCCACTGTGGCACACTTCAAGAAAGCCAAGGGCAAGGCATTCCTATGGAACGCCAAGATGCGCTTTGGCAAGACGCTCTCAGGTCTTCAGGTTGCCAAGGAAATGGGATACAGTTCAACACTTATCATCACCCATCGTCCTGTAGTCGATAAAGGATGGCACGATGATTTCAAGAAGATATTCGGCGATATGCCTCAGTATTCCTATGCCACCCGAATGAGCGATGACGATGCCACTGGAGGCGACTTCTACACTTTAACAAGAAAGGTGGATGCTGGAGAGAAGAAGCTCATCTTCTTTGTCTCCATGCAGTATCTGCGCCTCTCTCGCTTTGTGGGAGGCAAGGAGCGCAATGAAGACCCGCTGAAAAAAGCCATCATGCAGTATGATTGGGACTTCGTGATGGTGGATGAAGCGCATGAGGGCATCGAGGCTGCTGCCGGTGTGCGCGTGATGAACAAGCTGAAGAAGGAAGACACACGTATTCTTTCACTGTCGGGCACACCGTTCAACCTGCTCGACAAGTATGAGGAGGGCGAGATATACACTTGGGACTACGTGATGGAGCAGCGCGCCAAGCATGAGTGGGACGACAAGCACTTTGGCGACCCTAACCCCTACGCCGAACTGCCGCAGATGAAGATTCTTACCT
>JAQXRI010000056.1 GCA_029218445.1 Prevotellaceae bacterium
AACAACAAGAAGCTGAAGCATGTGGGCGACCTGAGCCAAGTGGTGCTTGGACTGTTTGGGGCATTGCCTTTCAGTCCCGAACAATGCAACGACCGCAACTTCGGCTACATAAAAGGCGGAAGGACACTCGTGATGGTTGACAGCCCAAATAGATTGACTACGGCAGCCACGGTGAGACGTGCCGTAGAGGCAAAGGCATCGTTGCTTGGAGGCGGATGGGAAAAGGTGGTTGTGCTGGGGTGGAACTTTGCGTTCGACATTTCGCAAGCCATCAGCCAATATAAGGACTCTAATGTGGAGGTGCTCGTCATTCCGCCCGACCTGCTCGACAAACTGGCTAAGAAGGGATTCAAAAAACTGATTGACGACCGCTCGGTAAGGTTCTCGTCGTTGCAATATCTTGTGGTAAAGCCAATAACAGTGACATGTCAGCCAGAGGGCGACGAGATAGATGTGGAGTTGGACAACTACGTGCTGCTGTCGCCCGACAACATCCCACTTGACGACAAGGACAAGGAAAAGCTGCAAAGGGTGATGCAACAAGACCCGCTGTCGCTGATAGAATACTGGAGCATCGACCCCGACTACGACGGCGTGACCTTCCGCTCGACATGGCAGGACTATCGCGAGAATACGGATAATGACAGCGACCCTCTGCACTGTATTTACAAGACAAGACTGAAGGTGGAGCACAAGCAGCAGCGTAAGGTGTGCGTTAAGGCAGTAGATGTGTTTGGCTTTGAGAGTCAGGTGGTACTGTACGTGAGATGATAGTGTTGAACCTAAAGGAACGAAGGAACTATGATGAACCCAAACGAGTTGTCTCTTGAATTGGCAAAGAGACTGACGGAAATAGTTAACGCAGCATGGGAAGACGGCTCGATGATGGAAGCCGTAACGCCTACGACGAAGGAACTGCTGAAATGGTGGTTCTCGGAGGAACAATGCTCGATAAGGAAGACAAACTTCCACGCAGGACAGCGGCAGGCAATACTGAACATTGTATATCTGCACGAGGTGGCAAAGATAGACAAAGTGACCGACATATACGACTTTGTCGATGACACGCTGATGGCCATGGCCGACCTTGAGACGCTGGCAAAGGCAAAATACCAGATGCCGAAGTACGCCGTGAAGATGGCTACGGGAACAGGAAAGACATGGGTGATGCACGCCCTGCTGCTCTGGCAGATGCTGAACGCAAGGCACGAGGAGGAGAAAAGCGGACGATTCACTCAGAACTTCCTGATAGTCGCCCCAGGCTTGATAGTGTATGACCGTCTGCTGGACGCATTCTGCGGACGAATAAAGCGAGGGACTGACATTCGCGACTTTCAGCGCAACGACTTCGTGCTGAACCAGGAGGTGTTCATCCCGATACATCTGCGCCAGGAGGTGTTCTCGTTTATACAGAACAATGTGGTGACAAAGGAAGACGGCATAGGCAAGAAGACCACAGGCGAAGGAATGATAGCCCTGACCAACTGGCATCTGTTTGAAAACCAGCTGGAGGACGAGACGGAGGAAACAGTCAGTGGGCAACCTACAGTGCCGCAAATAATAGGGCAGCTGCTGCCCATACGGCCGGGGAAGGCTGCGGGCAACGAACTCGGAATGCTCGACCGCCGCTACTTGAAAGGCAACGAGATAGAGTATCTGGCTGGGTTGAAAGACCTGATGGTGATAAATGACGAGGCGCACCACATACACGAACTGAAACGCGGAGGAGAAATAGAGGAAGTGGAATGGCAAAGAGGTCTCAACGCAATAGCGGAAGGCAAGGGAAGCCGATTCTTCCAAGTGGATTTCTCGGCGACGCCATACGACAACCGTGGCTCGGGCAGAAACGCACGGAAATGCTATTTCCCGCACATAGTGGTTGACTTCGACCTTGCTACGGCAATGCGAAAGGGAATGGTTAAGACACTGCTACTTGACAGGCGACAGGAACTTACCGACCTCGAGCATCTTGACTACAAGGCTGTGCGCGACGAACGCGGAAAGGTGTGCGGACTGAGCGACGGACAACGACTGATGATCAGGGCTGGACTTGCAAAGCTGGCACGACTGGAAAAGGACTTCACGGCGGTGGATGAGACAAAGAACCCCAAGATGCTGATAATATGTGAGGACACGTCGGTGTCGCCATTTGTCGAACAGTTCATTTTGGAAGAAGGACTCAACAAGGAAGACGTGACCACGGTTGACAGCAACCAGAAGGGCGAAATTTCTGACGAGGAATGGAAGGAGCTGAAGACCAAACTGTTTGACATCGACAAATACCGGAAGCCAAAGGTGATTGTCTCGGTGCTGATGCTGCGCGAGGGATTTGACGTCAACAACATCTGCGTTATTGTTCCACTACGCTCGTCGGAAGCCCCGATACTGCTGGAGCAGATAATAGGCAGAGGACTTCGCCTGATGTGGCGCGAAGAGGAATACCAAAGCATAAAGAACGACGACCGCAAGCGTGTGTTGCAGCTCCATACAACTCCGAAGACCTACATCGACATGCTTTCGATAATAGAGCATCCCGCCTTTATAAAGTTCTATGAGGAACTGTTCGCTCAGGGACTTGCTGTGGTTGAGGACGGCGAAATGAACGACGTTACATCAACAGGCGACGTGATAAAGGTTGGACTGAAAGAGAACTACGAGGACTACGACTTTGAGTGGCCAATAATACTTCGCGATGCTGAGGAGGAAATGTGCGACTACTCAATAGACGTCAATACGCTTAGTCCATTCACCGACTTCCCATTGGAAATGCTGCGCAGGTTTTTGGCAAAGGAAGGCGAGACGTTTCTGTCGCAAGAGGTTACGACAAAGACGCAGTTTGGAAAATATGTGGTCACGGGCGACCTGTTCAAGGCAAGCACCTACAACGAGTATCTGCAGAAGATACTGCGCACCATAACACTGCGCTTCGACCGCATATCGTCGCACAGGGAAGTGTCGGTGCCTACGATTCAGATAGACGATGCACAGATAATAGCCACTGTGGATGTATATATACGCACAAGACTCTTCGGCTGTGCCTTCAACCCATTCGACGGCAACGACTGGAAAATACTGCTTGCGAAGGAGGGCGTGGTGACCAAGCACATAATTAACGAAATGGCACGTGCCGTGTTCAACATGCAGAACAACCTGTTGACCGTAGATGCCAAGGTGGTGCACAGACGTTTCTCTGAGGTCACGACACTAAAGATGCGCGAGTCGTATTCACTGCCATTGGAGAAGAGCATATATGAACGTACTCAGTATCCGTCGCATGGCGGCGGACTGGAGAAGGCTTTTGCTGAATTTGTTGACAGGGATGCCGAGGTGGAAAGATTCATAAAAATAAGCGAGACACAGCATAGTTTCGCATCGATTTACTACATTCGAACCGACGGCCTGATGGCCACTTACCACCCAGACTTCCTTGTTGCCACAAAAGAGAAAGTTTATATCGTTGAAACAAAAGGCAACGACAAGGTGAACGACAAAAACGTAAGGCAGAAACAGTCGGCAACGATAGAATGGACAAGGAAAATAAACGGCCTAAAACCCGAAGAGCGAATGAACCGGGAATGGGACTACATCCTCCTGCGTGAGGACGACTTCTATAGTCTTTCAGCCAACGGGGCTACCATCACCGACATCTGCAATCTGAATCGAGTGTCGCTGTCGCAAGTCACAGGCGATTTGTTTTCCGGAATGTATTGAAAGAAATTTAGGGGAAAAACTGCTTTTTCTGCAAAAAATCGGCAAAACCATTTGGAGGAGCGAAGGAAAAGTTGTATCTTTGCAGAAGTTTGATTTTACACATATACAAACTATTTTAATTGTTAAAGGCGGCCACGTTGTGACAACGGGGCCGCCTTGTTTTTAGGTCGATGAGTTATTTCACTGAACTTTATTTCTTCCGAAAGTTGAGCTTATTACTTCTTCAGTCCTTCGTTGATGCCATCCATTGCCGGCTGACAGAACACGCTGAGAGTGGCGCGGTTGATGATGGTGAGAATACCCTTCTCGCCGTTTTGGTTGGCACTGTTGATGTCCCAATACATCGGTATCATGCCATTCTGGCCGGCATACTCGGTGATGCACTTAAACCATGCCTTGATTGAAGCGTCGTGCTCGGCTTGGTTTTCGGAGAGCTTGCGCCAGTTGGCGCCACACTCGCCTATGATTACAGGCACGCCGTTGTCGGTGAACTTCTTGCGCATCTTTTCACACTGGCTCTTGGTGTAGTCTTCTTCACCCCATGTGGCATTGTGGCTGCTGCCGCTGACGTGGTTGTTGGCGCCCCAGAACCATGTGGCGTTGTCCTCCTGTCCGCAGAAGTCCCATGGCTCGTAGTAGTGAACCTCAACCATCAGTCGCTTTTCGGCCGGGTCGGTAGGCATGGCAAAGCCAATGTTGTCGTCGCAGGCAGAGGCTATGTTTGTGCTTGGAGCCTGCACTACGAGGGTGCGGGCAGAGTTGTTGCCGCCAGTGGCGCGCACGGCATCAACAAACGCCTGGTTGTAGCGATGAAGTATTGGCGTAAGCTCCTGGTGGCGACTGTTGAAGAGGTCGTACTGCTGGAACGGCTCGTTGAGTCCGGCGAAGAGCAGGTGCTCGTCGTAGTCCTTGAAGTAGGTGGCTATCTGTGTCCACAAGTCCTTCAGCGTCTCAATCTTCGAGAGTATGGTCTCTTCGCTCACCGCTTCGTATTTGCTGCGGTTGGCCGTGAAGCCGTCAACCTCTATCCAGCCATTGTCCCAGTGGTCGTTGAGCACGACGTAGAGTCCGTCGGTAATGCAGAAGTCAACTATTTCCTTTACGCGTGCCATCCATGCCTCGTCAATCTTGCCGTCGGTAGTGTGTATGTACCAAGAGCATGGTATGCGCACCGACTTGAATCCCTGCTGCTTCACAAAGTCGATAATCTCCTTTGTGGTCTTTGTAGGCTGCCATGACGTTTCGCAGCCCAATCCGTCGCCTGTGGCCTCCATGGTGTTGCCGAGGTTCCAGCCGGGGAACATCAGCGGTGCTATGTCGGTGGCGTTCTTGGTGATGCCTACATTCTTGGTGGCTTCTTGGTTGACGGTGAACTTTTCTACTATGCTCTCGCGTGTGAAGGTTATGCTTCCGCTGCGTGCGCCAGAGGGATTGGGCATTGCGCTGAACATCTCGCTTGCGTCGGTCATGCTTTTTGTGGCCTGCTTCGTAATCCAAGCGTCGTTGACCTCAACGGTGTAAGGGCCGTTGGCCTGCAGCTCTACCGTAAACGATTCGCCGTCGGCCGAGACATTGACTGAGGTTGACTTGAGAATAAGTCCTTCAAAGGCTTTCTGAGTGATTTTTACAGTCTTCGAGTCAGCGCCCGACTTGATGCTGACGTTTGCCGTGCGGTCGTCGGTTTGGGTGTTGGCAGCCACGCTCACCTTTATCGGTGTGGCATGCAGTGTGGCTGAAGCCGAGCCTACCGTTACAGTACACCACGACTGGTCGCTGCTTGCCTCGACAGCTTGTTTTGATTGTGCCGAAATGGTCACTTCGCCGCCTGTCTTCGACACGGTAAGGCCGTTTGTCACAAGGCTTTCCGACACTGTCAGTCCGTCGGGTACGCTTACGCCTCCGTCGGCTATTGTCTCGGTGTCGGAGCAGGCCATACAGGTTATTATTGTCACTAAGGCGAATAGTGATAAGAAACTCTTCTTGATCATTTTTTTCTTTCTATTGATTATGTCGTTGATTATTGTTTTAAAAAAAACATCACATGGCGTTTATCGAATCGACCTTTGCACGCTGGCTGTCGTCGAGCTTCATGGTGATGAGAGCCATTTGTGCTTTGCGCAGCCTCTTGCTGTAGGTGGCCATGAGGATTTGGTTGAGCGGATTGCGCATCTCGTCGGTGTGCGAGGCAAAGTAGCGTCCGTGGTGGTTAATCGCCCGCTTGGCTATGGCCAGTTCGTCGATGGCCGTCTCCACTTCGTTCATGCCCTGCCGTGCCTTGCCTACGATGTCGTCGTATCGTGAGTGTGCCTCGGCATACTCTTCGGTTGCGGCAAAGGCAGAGTCGAGCTGCGCCTTGGCTTCACTCATTACGAGGTTGTCGTAGCAGTTGCCGACAGTGAGGCTGTCGGCAACCGCCGTTTCTGCGGCGTCATGGTCGGCAGGAGCCGTCTGCTTGCCGTTGCAGGCGGTAAGCATGACAGCTGCCGTCAATATTAGCCATTGTTTCATCGTGTTCATTATTATTTGGCCGTTTCGGTAACTATCTCCACAATCTCGACCTTCACCTTCGACGTGTCAACAAGGTCTTTCCACAGGCCGTAGAGTTCGATGCACCATACGACAGCTCCTTCGCACGTGTCGTTGCCCATGTCGGCATAAACGGTGTAGGTTCCGTCGCCTGTCACCTGGGCTGCACCTACTGCTGCGCCTCCCCAGTAAGAGGGCGACCAGTCGGTGTCGGCATACGAGAGTTCAGCCTTGTAGTTGGCGGCGGCTCCGTCGATGAGGTTGCCGCTAATGCCCGAGATGTTGAACGTGATGGTCATGCGGCCGGCAAAGTTCACGTCGGCAATGTTTACGCCCGGGTCGGCCTTGGTCTCGCCATACTCGTTGTATATCTCGATGCGTCCGTCGGTGCCGTTGCCGTCCTTGTTGTTGAACTTCAGCTTAGAGTTGTCGATGGCCACCGTCTTGTAGAGGTTGGCCGGGTCTTGGTCGGTCACTACGCTCACGATTTCAGCCTTCACCGCACTCATGTCGGCAATGTCGTTGGCCATGCCGATAATGTCGATTGTCCAAACCATTGCGCCTTCGCATTCGGCATTTGACTCGAAGAAGCAGGTGTAGGTTCCGTCGCCGTTGACTAATGCGTCAAACTTAGGATTGCCTCCCCAATAGCTTGGTCCCCAGTCACCATCGGCAAACGACATCACTGCATCGTAGCTTCCTGCAGCACCTTCCTTCAGTGTGACGCCTTCGAGCTTGAAGGTCACGGCAAGGTTTTTCGAGAACTTGACGGCTGAAGGAATAACCACAGGGGCGTCCTTTGTGCCGGCACCATACTCGTTGAATATTTCGAGGCGCAGGTTGCCCTTGCCTTCAAGGTCGCCGTAAAGAAGGTTGGCGTTGTTGACAGTCAGCTCGCTGCCGCCGCCACCGACGAGGCTTGCGTCAACATAGTTGAACGCCAGGAGGCATGGACCTTCGTTCGACTGGTCGCGCAGGGCGGCTATCTGCAAGCCCTTGTCGGTAAGTGACAATACCTTCAGCGTTGTGCTCCAGTTGCTCACCAAGCCGTGGAAGTTTTCGAGGTGAAGTATTTCTGCGCCATTGAGCGTGATGGTCTTGGCTTCGAGGTCAACTGAGTAGGTGCCGGTGTATTTTGCGCCGTTGCCGAGGTCGTCCACCTCAACGGTTCCGTCGGTCTTGAATGTCATCGTGCCGCGGTTCTTGGCATCGCAAATCCAGCTTTCGTTGGCCCAAACCGGTGCCCAGCACCACGAGTCGCCACTTACGGTGTAACCGTTGGTAACGGTGTCCCACGAGTCGGCTGTGCCATAGTAAGAAATAGGACCGCCCCAAACTACGCTCTTGCCGTTGGCGTCGAGGTCGAGTGCCCAAGTCTTGCAGAGCTTTTCGATTTCGAGAGGATAGCTTGGCATGCGCACGGCACGTATGGCCAGTCCCTCATAAAGGTTTGCACTGACCACCTTTGCGCCACCTTCTCCAATGGAGAGGGCACCGGCATGGTCGTTGTCAACAGCGTCCATCGATGCCGACCAGTATGCGCCCATGCTCTCGGCGGCAGAAGTCTCTGAACCGACACGTGTGCCGGTGAAAGGCAGGAAGATGCTGTTGCCGTTGTCGGCGGTGAATCTGACGCCTCGGACGCCGTTCAGTTCTTCAACCGTCTGGGTTGTGTTGTTGACGAGTTCCTCTACAAGTCCCTTGTTGGGAGTGAAG
Organism: Prevotellaceae bacterium; assembly: GCA_029218445.1. Classification (GTDB taxonomy): domain Bacteria; phylum Bacteroidota; class Bacteroidia; order Bacteroidales; family Bacteroidaceae; genus Prevotella. The sequence goes on from JAQXRI010000056.1 coordinate 7,954, forward strand.
GCTCCTGGTATGTACATTGTGGCAATGTCGTTGGCCGAAGCTTGTATGTCGCCGTGGAAATAGTCGGCGGCCAGGGTGCTTACATTAAATAAGGTGTTGTCGCCGTAGCCATAAAGTCCGCCCGCCTCTTCAGGATTGGCAGCTCCCACATTGACAGTAGCCCACTCTACGGTGAGTCCAAGGTCAACAAACTTCACGTCCTGCTGTGGAGTGGTGAAGCTCTTTACCTGGCCAAACTTCTCTTCGCCATTCACCGAGGCGTAGGCGACATAGAAGTATGTGCGGCCTGGAATTATTCCCTTCAGGGGCAGCGAGAAGCTGTTGCTTCCGTCGGCAGCAGCCTCATAGAGGCGGCCTTTGCTGACATTGCTCTCGTCGTGGCTTACGCGAATGCCCCGCACCACATCGTCCGACTCGGCCGTAGCGATGTTTACCGTACCGCCCAGCGTGGCCGTAACCTCAGTATAGGCGGCGTCGGCGGTGGCTATCTCGGCATCGGTGGTGACAAACTGCTTCACTTCGCCATACTGTGTGAGTTTGCCCTGCAGCGTCACGTAGGTGCAGTAGTAGTAGGTCACGTCGGTCTTCAGTCCATTGAGTGTTGTGGTCACTGTACCGTCGTCAGCCAGCTGGCCTGCCACCTTGGTACCTTTGGCGGCGTCGTCGGAGGTCGAGTAGCTCACGCCGACCACGTATGACGACGATGCCGACTGGCTCAAGTCGAGCACCGTGCCGCTGATGGTGGCGTTGGTGGCTCCCACTTGTGCGCTTCCCGTCTCCACTTTCGACAGGATATTGCCCGTGGCAACCTTGTAGTCGTCGGTGTCGCTGCATCCGACGAGCACGAGTGCCAAAAGCGTCAATATGGTTGAATATATTTTCTTGTTCATAATTGTTCTGCTTTATTATTTGTGATGTTTAGCACTTTTTATTTTCTGCTGCTCTTTTTCGTCCATGGAGCAATGGCCTTTGCCTCTTCCTTGGGAGTGATGAAAGGAACGCCTGTCTCGTATTGTATCTTCACGTCAACCTCTATGCTGCTGCTGAAGGCAAGCACTCCGATGCCGTTTACCATGAAGTAGTTGTTGGGGTTCCACGGATTGAGTATGTAGCGGCGTGCGGAGATGGGATTTTCGGCAGCATCCTTTTCGTCGCCTGCGCCACGCTCTATCTGCGAGTCGTCGAAGTCTATCGACTTGCCATCGACGCGTATGTCGGTGATGGTCATGTCGAAGTTAGGATACTTCGATAGAATTTTCACTACGTCGAGATACAGTCCGTAAGGTTCTGAGTCGGCACCAGTTACCTTGAAGGTGTAATTGCCGTCGCCTGTCACCTTCACGGTGTTGCTGTGGAACCAGTTCCATCCTGAGTTGAAGTAGTGCAGTCCAGCCTTCCATTCCTCAACGGTGCTTGCTCCCTTGATGGTAGGCACAAAGTGGAATGCCTGGTAGCGGTAGCGGTTGCCGTGGACGTCGTTGATGTCGTAGCCAAGCCAGAGGTCGGTCAGCTCGTCGCCGTCCATGGTATAGCTGAGCACGCGGAGGGTGTTGTCGGCATTGGCCTTGAACACTGCGCCTCCCTTGCCGGCACTTTCGGTAGGCAGTCCGTTGCTGAAGGTCAGGAAGCCGTCGGCGCTGATGTCGTAAGTGCCTTCGCGCTGGTCACCGTCGGCTGTTGTGGCCACATAGGTCATTGCGCCCGAGTTGAGCTCGAGCTTATAGTCGAGTCCGTTGTCAGAGGCTGCCTGTATGCCGTCAACAAGTTTGCCGTAGAGGTCGAAGTAGGCAGTAGCATCGTCGCCGTCGTAGAGTTTCCAAACAATGTCGCGATAAGAGTTGTAGTCCTTGTTCAGCACTGAGATGTCGCTCTGCCATGTTTCTGCCAGTGTGGGCGCAGGATTGTCGTCAACAGGTGGAACATAGTTGTCGGCATATTCCTTTGAAACATAGTTGAACACTTCAACCCATTCGCCACCCCAACTGCCAGGAATGCGGACGTAACCAATGCGCAGATGGTTCTCGTCGAGTTCTATAATCTGAAGGTTCATTCTCCATGAAGCCAGTCGGCCATCCCAGGCATTGGGGTGCATGAGGTCGGCGTCGGTGAGGCTCAGCACGTAAGAGTCTTCGTTGAGTCCGAACACTCCCGTCTGTGTCTGTCCTGAGGTAGAGTTGTAGAAGGTGTAGCCGGCTTTTCCCTTGAGGTTGAACGTCATGTAGCTGTCCCACATGGTGTCTTCGCCGCAGTGGCCTGCTCCCGGATCCCAGTTAGATGTGAAGTTGTTGAGGCCGAGGTTGGTGTTGGCTGCGGGGTCGCCGTATGACAGCTCGCCCGAGCAGTAGCCATATTGGCCGTTGTCGTAAACCCATGTCTTTTCCTCGCCTACTCCACCAGCCAGCAGTGTCCAGACTTCGCTGGTGATGAAGTCGGTGCAGATGTCGGCAACGGTGAACTTCGACTCGTTGCCATAAACCACGCCCGAGCGTGTCTCAACGCCGAACTGCACAGAATATTCGCCTGCGAAAGGCATCTTGAGCGTCACCTTTTCAGCCTGATAGCGTCCCTGGGGAGTTTCCCACAGGGCTGTATATGACGAACCCATCTTGCTCTCAAGATAAATGATGTTTGGGTTTTGGCTGTCGTGCGTCACGGTGTATGCCGTGCCTTCAGCCAAGTCTTCGGGCTTTAGGCTGCCTGCACCAAGCTCGTAGTCGGTGGGCGAGCAGGCTGTGAAGCCCAATGTCATGGCAATCATTGCCACAAACATATTGATATATCTTAGTTTCATATTCAATGAACTTTAATTCTTTAATATTTCATTTTTTTTAATCTCGCACAGCATGCGATTACCATCCTGCGTTCTGTTTCAGCACGTTGTTTGACAGAGTGATTTGGTTGTTTGGTATTTGGCACAAGCCGTTCTTCGCCTTGATGTTTTCGGCCTTGATTGTCACTGTTTCGGCAACGCCGCCGCTTACCACGTTCTGCTGTGTGGCAATGGTGTTGGCGGCCACGTCGATGCCCTGGCGCAGAAGGTCATAGTAGCGTATGCCCTCGAAGGCGAACTCCAGGCGGCGTTCCTTCATGATGTTGTCCTTGGTGGGGCTGAGCTGAGTGTAGTTGCCGTTGAGAGTGCCGTCGTCCTCACGATAGGCGCGCTTGCGCACTTGGTCGAAGTAGTCCTGTGCCTTTGGGCTGCCCAGCTCGGCTGCCATCAGCAGCACGTCGGCATAGCGCAGAATGATTACGTCCTGCCACTGGGCGGTCATGGCGTCGCCGGGTGCGCCCCATGCAAGAGGCAGAGGAGTGCAGTCGGTGGTGGCCATAGGCGTGTATTTCTTGACGAAGTAGCCGGTGTATTCACGCTGGTCGCTGAGGGCTGTCACATAGTCCTTGTTCTGGTCGATGCCCTCGCCCGAGATGTTTATTATCGAAGCGTCGCGGCGCTGGTCGCCGTTGCCGTAAGCCTGATAGAGCTTGGGGTTGACGGTGCCAATGCCCCAGCCGTAGCCGTAGGGCGAGCAGTCGATGCCCGAGATGCCACGGATGCCGAGGTTGACGAGCCAGCGGTTGCCATCGTTGTTGCCGTTGTAGTCCTGTGTGTCGTTGCACTTCATCACAAGCACGAATTCCTTGTTGCCTGTTCCGGCGTAGGTAGAGCCAGCGAGCCAGTCCTCATAGCTGCTGTTGGCTTCCTTTTCCAGGCGGCCTGAAGATGCCGCAGGCCAGAGGTTCTTGAAGTTCTCGATAAGTCCGAACTCGCCCGATGCAATGATGTCTTCGCAGGCGGCGAGGGCTTCAGCCTTGCTGCACCACTGCGGCTCCTTGCCAAAGCGGCCACTATAATAAAGGTACGCACGAGCAAGTATTCCCTCTGCGCCATATTTCGTCACGTGGCCGTCGTTTGACGATGCGTTGGCCTTTGGATAAGCATCGGCAGGAATGTTGCTGATGGCAAACTTCAAGTCGTTGAACACAAGGGCATAAACGCTGTCGGGGTCAGCCTGAGGCAGGTTGGCGTCGGTAGGCTCGGTGAGTAGGGGCACGTTTTCAAACATGCGTACGAGGTCGAAGTAGCACAATGCGCGCAAGGCACGCGTCTCGCCCATGTATGTGGCGTGCAGCTTGTCGCTGTTCCACTGTATCTGTCCTTCGTGGGCCAACAGTTCGTTGCAGCGGTAGATGGCGGTGTAGTATGCCTTCCAGTCGCTTTCCCAAAGGCTGGTGTAGGAAGGAGCGGGCGACATGTCAAACTCATCGACGATGTTGTAGTTCTTGGCGTCGTTCATGCCTGCTCCAGCAAAGCACTCGTCGCTCTGCATCATGGTTGAGAAAGGCAACGGAATGGAACCCGACGATGTTGTCTCGCGCCATCCTGCATAGCAGCCCACCAAGGCTCTCCATGCGTCGCTCTCCGTCTTGTAGAAAGTCTGCGTGTTTGATTCGGTTATACTTTCCACATCCAGAAAACTGTCGGAGCATGATGTGAGTGCCACGGTAGCCATCAGTGCTCCTGCTGTAAGTATGTTAAATTTCTTGATGTTCATGATTTTCAACGTTTCTTTTGTGGTTATTGAATGTTAGAATTTCAGGTTCACACCTACTATGAAGGTGCGTGGACGCGGATAGTATCCGAGGTCAACGCCCGATACCCAGCTCGATGTTCCGTAGCCTATTTCAGGGTCCATGCCGTCATACTTGGTGAATGTGTAGAGATTTTGCACCTGGAAGTACAGGCGAGCCTGCGAAATGACGTTCTTCCAGTTGAGCAGTTTGGCAAAGTCGTAGCCAAGGGTTACGTTGCTGATGCGCAGGTAGTCGCCGTCCTGTATGTAGAGGTCGGAGAATTCCCAGTTGACGTTCGACTCCAGCACGCGCGGATATTTGTAGCTTGTGCCCTCGCCTGTCCAACGCTGTAGTATGGCCGAGGTGTAGTTGGCCTTCTTGTTGGCGTGGTTGCGGTAGCTCTGTACTATCTGTTGTCCGAAGGCTCCGTTGGCCGTTACCGAGAAGTCGAAGTCCTTATAGCTGAAGCCGAGGTTGAAGCCCATAGTGAAGTCGGGTATGCCGTTGCCAAGGTCAACCTTGTCGCTCTCGTTGATTATGCCGTCGTGGTTCACGTCAACATACTTCACGTCGCCCGGCTGCACGTCGGTTTGCTTTAGGCCGTTGCCTGCCGCTATCCAGTCTTGTATTTCCTGCTGGTTTTGGAATATGCCGGCAGTCTTGTAACCCCAGAAGTAGCCAATGGCGTGGCCGTTCTGTGCGCGGAAGAACTCGTCGGAGTTGTCGTAGAGCTGGCTGGTGTCGCCGTGGATTATGCCGTCCTCGGTAGGTATGTTACCTACTTCGTTGTGGTTCCATGCACCGTTTACACCTATATTATATTGGAAGTCCTTGCCGATGTTGTCGTTCCACGAGAGGTTGAGTTCCCAACCGTAGTTCTTCACGTCGCCGCCATTGATATAAGGTGCGCCGGTGCCGGCAGTGCCAAGAATAGGTGCAACGACGAGCCAGTCTTTGGTCGATTTCCAATACCAGTCGAAGTTTACGTTCAGGCGACCGCCTATGAGGCGTGCGTCGATACCGATGTTGGTTTGTTCAGATGTTTCCCATGTCACGTTTTCGTTGCCCAGTCGGTTTGGGTATGCGCCCCAGTTGCTGCTTTGTGCAGTCGAGCCCATGCCTGTACCGAAGTTGTAGTGGGTGTTGGAGCTTTTGATTGGGGCAAGATACTGATAGTTGGAGATGTTCTGGTTGCCCACCTGTCCCCAGCTGGCACGCAGCTTGAGGAAGTCGAGCCACGACTTGACGCTTTCCATGAACTTCTCGTTGCTGATGGTCCAACCGGCTGATACTGAGGGGAACCAGCCAAAGCGGTGGCCACTGGCGAAGCGGCTTGAGCCGTCGGCACGCAGTGTGGCGTTGATCATGTAGGTTTCTTTCCAGTTCCAACCCAGACGGCCGAAGTAGCTCACTGTGCGGCTCTTGTCGTGGGGTGAACCTGATACGCTCAGTCCGTCGTCGGTTGATGTACCTGTAGTGTTTGAGATGAAGGCGTGCTCCCAGTTGTCGTAGCCGTCTTTCAGGTAGCCGTTGGCGGCATAGAGCGAAGTGCCTTCGTAAGCCGATGTTTCCATACCAATGAGTGGAGTGAACTCATGCTCGCCTATGTTGAAGTTGTAGGTGGCAGTGTTGGTCCAGGTGGCGGTGAAGCCGTGGCCCATGCTCTGCGAGGCGCTTGTCTTGGTTTCGTTGTAAGAGAAGTTGCTTAAGTGGTACATAGGAGAGAATGAGCGATATTCCGAAGTGGAATATACAAGTCCCAACTGTGAGCGTATCTTCAGGTTCTTCAGTGGCTCTATTTCACCGTAAATGTTGCCGGTGAACGTCACGCCACGGTTTTCGTTTTGGTTGTTGAGCATCATTGAGCCGTAGGGGTTGCCCTGCTCTGCCCACCAGCTGTTGGCCGACGATGTGTCGTAATAAGGCTGACCGTAATAGCCGTCGTATCCGCCTCCTGCAGCGGCGGCTTCAGTGGTTGAACCGCTGAACACTTTATTTGCAAACACGCGTGTCAGTGGCGATGCGGCAAAGGCTCCGCGCAGAGTGTTGTTGTACTGGTCGCCTACGTTTACACCGCGCGTCTTCTTATAAACCACGCCGAGCTGTTCGCCAATCTTAAACCACGATGCTATCTGCTGGTCAGCATTGAGGCGGAAGTTGTAGCGGTTGTATTTCGAAACGTCGCTGCCGCCCACGATGCCTTCCTGGTCCATGTAGCCAAGCGATAGGGCGAAGGTTGAAACCTTGCTTCCGCCGGTGATGCTCACGTTGTAGCTCTGTGTCATGGCGTTGTCCTTAAACATTTGGTCAATCCAGTCGGTGTCGTAGATATTGCCGTTGGCGTCGTAGATGTCATACTGCTTCCAGTCGTACACTTTGTTGCCGCTGTTCAAGGCCTGCTCGTCCATGATGGTCTTGTACTCGCTGGCGTTGAGCATCTTTATCTTGCGTGCGGCCGACTGCCATCCCATGTAGCCGTCGAACGCCACCTGTACGCGGCCTTCCTTGCCGTGCTTGGTAGTTACGAGTACAACGCCGTTGGCGGCCTGTGCACCGTAGATGGCTGCCGATGCGGCATCCTTCAGCACGTCGATGCTCTCGATGTCGGCGGGATTGACGGTAGAGATGTCGCCACCTACACCGTCGATGAGGTAGAGAGGACCAGAGTTGCCCACAGTGCCGAGACCACGTATTATAACCTTCATGTCAGAGCCTGGCTGTCCTGATGTCGATTGGATGTTGACGCCCGGAGTCTGTCCCTGCATGGCCTGCAGCGGGCTTGTGGTGTTGAGCTTCTGAATGCTTTCGCCCTTCATCTGCGATGTGGCTCCAGTGACGAGCTTTTTCTTCTGCACGCCATATCCGATGACAACAACTTCTTCCAGTGCCTTGCCGTCTTCCTCCAGTGCAACGTTGATAACGTTTCCTTTCACCTTCACCTTTTTCGTCACATATCCTATATATGTGAACACGAGTGTCTGACCGTCGTCGGCCTTAATCTTGTAGTTTCCGTCGAAGTCGGTGATTGTTCCTCCTTGCGACCCTTCCACTTGGACAGTAGCACCAATGAGTGGTTCGTTGTCCGTTGCCGAGGTCACCTTTCCGGTGATGTCCTTGACCACAATGTTTCCTGAACCGAAAAACGCCGTTGCCTGCAGCATCAGCAAAGCCACAAGCACCATTGTCTTTCGTGAGGGTCTCACTGTTAGAATGTCAAGAGCCTTGCTCAGACATCTTTCAATAGAAGTTGTACCCATAAGTTACATTCTTGTTAGTTTGAATTTGTTTTTAATTATTTAATTGTATTTTATTCTCTTAGGTTTGTGAGTGCAAAGTTAGTGCTTTTTCTTGTCCTGCTAATGCTAAAATGTTTTTAATAGGGTGTAGTTTTGTTATCAAAGGTGTCAAAATGTTGCGAAATAGGCTAAAAACGATAAGAAGATTGGGCATTTACGGCTGTTAAATGCCCAATCCGTCGGTAAATGAAGCGTCGATGGCTTTGCTTTGCAATATCTTTGAATAGGGCGGAATGCTGTGCGTAAGCCAGATGTTGCCACCCACCACCGAGTCGTGGCCAATGGTGATGCGGCCCAGTATTGAAGAGTTGGAATACACCGTCACGTGGTCTTCCAAAATGGGGTGGCGCGGACAGTTTATCATGTTGCCGTTGGCGTCGTATTTGAAACTCTTTGCACCGAGTGTCACGCCTTGGTAGAGTGTTACATGATGGCCAATGATTGCCGTTTCGCCTATCACCACACCAGTGCCGTGGTCGATGCTGAAGTAGTCGCCTATGGTTGCGCCGGGATGGATGTCGATGCCGGTCTTCGAGTGAGCCAGTTCGGTTATGATGCGTGGCAATACCGGTATATCCAGTTTGTGCAGTTTGTGGGCTATGCGGTAGTGGGTCATGGCGTTTACCACGGGATAGCAGAATATCACCTCGCCATAGTTGGTGGCGGCGGGGTCGTTGTCAAACATGGCTTCCACGTCGGTATATAGTTGCCTTTTTATTTCAGGCAGGCTGTCGATGAACGTCAAAGCCAATTCTATGGCGCGCTTAGGTGTCTCGGCCTCGTCTTCGTCGCTGTTGAACAAAAGGCTGCGTGCTATTTGTTCTTTCAGCATCGAATACAGTGCCTCCACCTTTACACCTATGTAATATTGTCTTATCTCTTCCTCAGGCTGTCGCTTATAGAAATAGTCGGTGAAAATAATTGTTTTGCACAAGCCGATTATTTCCTTTACCGCTTCTATTTGAGGCAACGGAGCATGGCTTCCCGGCACGAAACTGTCTTCCTTTACCGAGTGTCTCGACAATATGTCAATGTTCTTTTTAAGTACTTCGCTCGCTTTCACATTTGTCAATTCTAATTCTTTATTCTTTAATTTTTTAATTTTTAATTCTTCCTCGCGGTCTTACATAAAGTAAAGCCCCTACTGCAATGAGGGGAAACAAACATCCCGCAGGGCGAGGGCCTTGCGGGACGAGAAGGGATATAGGGCGTAAAGAGAATTATCAGAACCTTATATTTGAATATTCCTTGCCTATGGAATGTAGCTGAGACATAATTTTTAATTCACATTCCTTAGAAGGTTTCTTTAAGCCGTTGATGTATTGGTTCAGCATCGACGGGGATATGTCTGAGCGTCGAGCCAATTCATCAATATTCAGTTCCTTGTGTGTAAGGAAGAAACGCTGCATGGGTGTCGGCTCAGCATCGTCGTAATAGAAGCTGTCGAAGCTAATGTCAACATCAAGATTACGCCAGTGGAAGCCTCCAAAGCCTTTTTTATAGTCATTCCGCTGTTCTTCGTTGGCTTCTTTAAGGGCAGGATACCACAATAACGATTGACGCATTACTCTTCCGTCTTCAGTCTCTGCGTAAATGTATTCACTGTCAAACCAAATCTTCTTCATATCTGTTCCTCCTATATCTTGAAATATTCTTTCCAGCGTGAAATTATGAT
>JAQXRI010000057.1 GCA_029218445.1 Prevotellaceae bacterium
ATTGCCTCAAGTCGCATTGTGGGGTAAGGGGAAGGTATGCACAAATCGGACAAAATTCACGCTCATACTATCATGATGCATAGTGTTCAAGCTCTTTACTGCAATTGAGATTGCCATTGAGATTGCTTGCGGATTTTAGGAATATTAGAATCTTCTTCATGGTAGTTTCTATTTAAGGAATTCTTCAACACTCTTATATATCTCCTCACCCCTCATTCTCAGCTTCACAATCTTGCCGTTCTGATCGACGAGCATTATGACAGGAATGCCGAGGAGGTCGTACTGGCGGTAAACGTCACTCATGTCCTTACCTTTTATGCCAATGAGGTCGCTGACATGAACCCATGGGGTTTGGTCTTCCTCAATGGCTTTAAGCCATTTGTCGCGATTGTCGTCAAACGACACGGACAACATGCCCAATCCCTTGTCCTTATAGGTGTTGTAGGCTTTCATAAGATTGGGAGTCTCCAAGCGACACCAGTGGCACCACGAAGCCCAAAAGTCTATCACCGTACACTTGTTGCTTTTCAGAAAGCTGTAAAAGTTAAGCTGTTTGCCATCGTGTGTAGGCAGCGTAAAGTCTGGCACGAAATCGCCTTCCTTCAATTCACGCATGGAATAGTAGTAGGCAATCATCTTCGCGCCCTCTTCCGAGCTTTTCAGCTCTGGCTTCATCCTTCCGATGGCATCTGCCACGTCGGGCATCATGCCGTTCATATACACAAACACAGGATATTCGTTAAGCAGTCTCAAAGTATTCTCATCGGCAGCCTTTATCACCTGGCAAACCTTCGCCTTAAATGCTTTGTCGGAATGAAGGTCAAACGGACGCTTAGCCGCCATGTATGCACTTTCCACTTCCGACAACAGAGTAGCACTGTCAGAATATTGGGCATTGGCACTCGCCGAAGAGAGTGCCAATGCGATGCATAACAACATTTTATTTATATGCATAATAGAGAGAGAGTTTGTTTTTTAGAGCCCCTTGATATACACGTCGTTGATTTTGCCAAACGCCCAGCCTTCAACCGTCGAAGAGTCGTAGCGCAACAGTTTGGCGACGTTGCCCGTCATGGTATCGAGGTGCAGAGCATAGAGTGTTGACTTCGAGCCGTCCCATGTTGCCACAAGCAGTATCTCGTCGGTGTCGTGGCGTTTTACGTTGCCCGTGTCAAACATCTTCATCATCGTAATCTCACCGTTGAAGTTGATGCTGATGCCGTCGGTCATGCACATCTTCTGCGATGGAGCCAACATTGTTCCGTCAAGACCATAGTGATAAACAGCCGAGCGTGTGGCGTAGTAGTACATATTTTGCGTCGAGCCGAAATCGAAGGCGAAGGCAGAACTTACTTCCGCCAGTCCGTCCATACCAAGGATGAGCTGTGGGAAGTCTTGCATACCGGAGTTGCCTGCGGGTGCTGCCTTAGTATATAGGTCAACGAAGAAATGCTTTCCCGCAAACGACTCATGGCCGGCATCACCCTTCATCACTGCCACTACATGAGTGCGCTGGTCGGTCTTCGCCTTAACAAGGTCGGCCTTCATGTCGCCGGGATTGAAGACTACGGCATCCATGCCGGTGTCGAGCAGTTTTGTGTACATGTCAATGTTCTGGAGTCCGCCATTGGATATTCCGACAAAACCTTTCCGCATCATGTCGCCGTCAACCGAGTTGGCGTAGAGCAGTTGCTGTATGCCACTTGACGTTACGTAACAGGCGGTTGGCGCAAAAGTAAACGTATGTCCTGTACACACAAGCTCTGGAGTATATGTCGGGAATAGACATTGTGCCTGCGACGATGGTTGATAGATAAACACGTCGTCACCGTCAAAAGCGTATGCCCATGAATTCACCATGCTAAAGCCTTTAGGATTGCCAGCATTGACCTTGCGGTCGCCCTGCAGATAGAATATTGCGTTCCAGTCGCCATAGACGGAGAGGTCGTTGCGGTTGAGCCAAGTCCATGTCTTGTCGGTATGCACCAATATGCGGCAACGGTCTTGATATGCCGTTGAGATATAAGATGGTACGCCTTGGTATATCGATACGCCCTCGCCCTCCAACTTGCTGCCATTTACAGCCGAATAGAGTGCATTGGTAACACTTGGTTTTCCTGGCAGCGAACTTGCCTTTGGCATGAACTCGTCTGCCATAAGCACTCCAACGTCGCTGCCCGCTCCCTCTGAATACAGTACCATCAGGCCTGTGATACCTTGAATGGTAATGGTGAAATTGTCGGCTGAATAGAAGTCGCGACTCGTGCTCTTCTGATGGGCACGCAGGCGGCACTTGTAGCTCTTGTTGAGCGACGTGATGTTTGAGTCGAGCTTGCAAGTGTATGTCAGTGTCTTGCCCTGTTCGTCGTCGCTGACCAATGGTGCATAGAATTCCCTGCCAAAATCGTTGCTGCGATTTCCGCTCACCTCCCAAAAATAATCCAAGTCATTTTCGGGTATTTCCGTCTTCACCTGTGGCTCAATGGTAATGACCTGTCCAAGACTTCCGCTGTAGGTAATGTTGGGAATTACAATTTCCACGTTTGGCAGGCGTGTGTCGAAGTCGTTGCCTTCCTGTTCGTCGTAGCATGAGATGGCCGCTACAGCAACTATCGCCATCATCATTATGTTTAATATCTTCTTTTTCATAAAACAGTGTTCTATTTTTTTGTTTTTAATATGACCAGAAGTCAAACATAGGCTGCTGTCCCGGAGCATTTGGGTCATCGTCAGGATAGCGTATGTCGTTTTGCTTCACATAGTCGTTGAGCATAAAGATGCAGTATTGCAGTGCAAGGTCACTGCCACTCCAATAGCTTTCTGTACGTGGGTCGTCGGTATTGCCCATTACCTTAACAAATATTTCCATCTTCAACTGTGTGAAATAACCCATATACATCTCACCCCTTGTATCCCACCAATCAGGGCGGTTATAACCATTGTGCAGACAGAGCGTAGTTTTCTGATAGGCAAACAGTCCCGGCTCGAAATCCTCTGACGGCAGCACACGGAACGTGATGGAGTCATACACTTGGTCGAGATGCTTGCTGTTGACGACGTTGACATACATAGTGTCAACAAACCTTCCCGCACGGATCTTCACCGGGTTCTGCACCTCAAACTTCGTGCGGCTGTCCTTTGGTTGTCCCATGACTTCCACGTTAACGATACGGTCTTTGTCCGAAACGTCGGCGGCCACGGTCAATGGTATTGCCGCCACGAGTGTTCCGCCCTCAGCCACATCAGGCTGCTGCATGTTGCTGAAGTTCACCAGTGTGTCGGTAAACCATACGTATTTCGACTGCCACGAGTCAATCTCGCTGTCGCTGCACGATGCCATCGTGATGAAAGCGAATGCAGTCAAAAGCATATATGATAACTTTCTCATATAACTTTAATTCTTTAATCCTTTAATTCTATTTCTCCCTTCCACCATAAGTGAACTCATCGTCAGGAACAGGCATCGTAAACAAGTTTGGCTCAATGGTGTAGCTTTGGTAAGCCGTCTTGTTGACGATGGTCTCGCTGAGTCGTTTCTTGTAGTAGAACATCTGTCCCTCGGCGATGAACTCCTTGCGGTATTCCATCTCTATCTCACGCTGCAGGTCTTCCTTAGACGAGCAGGTGAGCGGGAAAGCCGACAGACCACGGTTCTGACGCACTGCCTCAAGATAGCCTATTGCTGTCGAAAGGTTTGGCTCACACTCGGCGGCAATGTAGTACATCTCCGACACGCGAATCAGAGGTAGGCGGTTGGCAGACCATGGCGAGTAGCTGTTGTTGTAGTCGTTGTCCTTATAGTATTTGTTGCTGATAAGGAACTCCGTGCCGTAATAGGAGTATGTAGTGTGAAGGTAGGCATAGCGTGGGTCCATAGCGCGTGACGACTCGTCGAAGCAGTCGCCGTTGATGCCCAAAATATTGCCGTTGGCTCCTTGGAAGGCATTCTCACCCTCAATCATGTAGCCGTCCATGCGGTCGGGCAGATTGTTGATGTTGAGGGCAAATATCTGCTCAGTTGAGAAGGTGCGGTCGCGGCTGACATATTCGCTTGTGCTTGCAACGTTTGCCACCAACTCAGGAGCCACCCATGGGAACTTCTCTGCCTGTGCGTCGATTATCTCCTTTGCGCAAGCCAAGGCGTTCTGCTTGTCGCCCATCCACAGATAGACGCGTGCCATGGTTGCCACAGCGGCATAATAGTTGAAGTGGAAGCGGCGGTTGTGCCAGTCGTAGATATTATACTTCGTGCGATAGGTGGCACTGCCCGTAGGCTGGCTGCATACATATTTCGACGCTGCAGAGCCTGTCACCATGGGGTCTACCTTCAGCAGCTCCTTGGCAGCCTTCAGGTCCTCGATGATGGCATTGGCACACTGCTTGACGGTGAGCATCGGATAGACCTCCGATGTCAGTGTAGAGACATACGGGATTGCCTTCGCGTCGGGGTTCACCGTGCCGGCCTCGCCGAAGAGGCGCAGCAGGTCGAAATGGAGGAAGGCACGTAGGCCGAGAGCCTCGCCCTTGAAAATGTTGTAGTCGTCGCCCTTGAACGCGCCTTGGTCGGCATCTATGTCACTGAGTATGGAGTTTACATTGGCGATAGTGTTGAAGCCTTCGTTCCAGATGTTGTCGCAAAACTCGTTACGCATCGATTCCATAAAATACTCGCTGTCGGGATGGAAATAGAAGCCCATATAGCCTGCATTATTGCCAAACATGCAGGTGGCTCCACCGCCCATAAGCTCAACACCATACCAGGACATGTTCTTGCCATAGAGGTTGTTGCCCGTCATGTTGACATACACTCCTGACAAGGCGTCGGCATATCCGTCCTCGTTCTTGAACATCTGCCCCTTATCGACCTCGGTGGAAGGCTCCACGTCGAGCCAGTCGTTGCACGATGTCAACGTAATTGAGGCAAGAGCTATAAAAATATATTTACTTATCTTCATTGTCTATTAACTCTTAATTTTTAACTCTTAATTCTTAATTTAGAACGTTGCATTCACGGCAAGTGAGAATGTACGAGCGTAAGGATAGCTCGTGCCTCGCTCCACCTTGATGCTCGTCAGACGGAGCAGGTCGTTGGCAATGAACGACACCTTCAGGTGCTGCAAGCCTAAAGACTTGAGGAAAGCCATGCGGTAGAAGTCGTAGCCAATGTTGAGCGACGAGAGGTAAAGCTCGTTGTTGCGCTGCACGAAACGTGAGGTAGGCTTGGTCGTCTCGGCTATGTCGTTGGGCGACTGTCCCATTTCAATCTTTTTGTAGAGGCTGTGGTCGCCTGGGTTGACCCATGTCTCTTATACGCGCTTGTCGAGGTTGCCGAAACCATTGACATTCTCCACACGGTCGATGAGCGTAGAGTTGTAGAGGTCGCCGCCAATGCGGTAGGAGGCCATGGCTGTGAGTGTCCAGCCCTTGTAGCCTGCGCTGATGCCGAGCGAACCGTGGAGTGTTGGCTCAGTGTCGCCTATCACCACCTGGTCCTCACTGTTCCATGTGTAGGTCACGTTGTCGTTTTTGTCGAGGAACATCTCCTTGCCAGTGGCAGGGTCTATTCCGAGAGAGCGAACGCCCCAAATGGCAGTCATAGAGCAGCCCTCATAGTATTTCGTGGCGGGGCGTGTGGTTGTCAGACGATAGTTCTTTATCTCCTCGTCGGTAGCGTCCCATGCGAGGTCGCTATTGAGTTTCTTGTCGGCATCGTCGTTGCTCTTCTTGAAGATGTCGTAGATTTTCTTTATCTCGTTCTTGTTGCGTGTGGCGGTTGCCGTGAATGTCAGCCAACCGCGGTTCTTGTTGTCGCGCCATGGTGTTACGCCGAGTGCAAGCTCAAAGCCGCGGTTCTGCATCTCGCCCATGTTCTCCTTGTAGGTCTGGAAACCTGTCGAGCCTGGCAGAGTGATGTCGGTGAGCATGTTGTCGGTGTTCTGTATATAGTATTCGGCGCGCAGGGTGAGCCACTGCCCTATTGCCACGTCGAGACCAAGGTTCTGGTCCATCACCTTTTGCCATTTCAGCGAGGTGTTGGGCAGTCCCATGAGCGTTGCGCCCATGCGTCCGTCGTAGAAAAAGCCCGAATAGAGGTATTTAGCACGAGCCTGATAGGGGTTGAAGTTCTGCGTACCGGTATAACCTATGGAGTAGCGCAGCTTCAGAAGATTAATGGGCGAGTCCTCGCCAAACCACTTCTCCTTGTGGATGTTCCATCCGGCACCTGCCGACCAGAATCCGCCCCAGTGGTTGTCGCTGCCATAAACGGAAGAGCCTGTGGCGCGATAGGAGAAATCTACGAGGTAGCGGTCGGCGTAGGAATAGTTGGCGGCACCTACAAAACCCACCTCGCGTGTCTTCGAGTCGCTGCCTGATGGATGGCTGTCGTGGAAATAAGACGTTGCCATCGATATGTCGTCCATATTGTCGTTTCCGAATCCTTCTGCCATGATGGTTGTCGAGGCAGAGTTGATTGCCTGCAGATTCCACGTGCCGTTGAGGAAGAAGGCGTGCTTGCCCAGCATCTTGTTCCAGCTGAGTCCAGCCTGTGCCGAAATGTTCTGGCTGTAGCCGTCGCCCTTGGTGTAGCGTCCCTTGCGGTTGCTGTTGCCGTTGGCGTCATATTCGGCAAACATGGTGTGCGAGGCGGGATAGAAGAGGTCGCTGCCGTTTTCGGTACGAGAGTAGGAGAAGCGTCCCGTGAAGCGGAAGTTGTCGTTGATGTGCCAGTCCATCTCGAAGTTGTCGGTAAACGTGGTGTACTGCGACTCGTCCTTCGTGTTGAGCTGGGCGTTGTAGAGCGGATTATAGACAGGATATTTTTGCCCGGCACACTCGTAGCCGAGAATCTGCTTCACGTTGCCGTCGGCATCGTATGGGGCGAAGTATGGCTCAAGGCCGATGTAGTCGGAGAATGAGCCGTAGGGTGAGTTCTTCGACTTGTTGTAGCTGTAGTCCATCTGGTTGCGGAACACCATGTTCTTATAGGTGTATGACAGCGTCGAGTTGATGTTCAGCGTGTTGCGGCTTGAGCCTTTCATCACACCTGCCACATTATTATATGATGCGCCCACGATGTAGCGTATCTTAGCGTCGCCGCCTTCGAGCTGCAGCGTGTGCTTCTGACCAACGCCCGTGCGCAACGGCTTCGACAGCCAGTAGGTGTCAACGCCCGATGCGATGGCGTCATACACCGACTTGTAGAGTTCATCGGCAGCCTGTGCGCCGTTCATCGCCTGCCAGTTGTCGTATTTGTGGTGAGCCACTTCCCAGTCGAACTTCTCCTGCGCGTTCATCATGTTGTAGCCCGTGAGGTCGGGAGCCTCGATGTTGAGGTTGCCGTTGTAGGAGATGCGCATCTCGCCGCTCT
>JAQXRI010000058.1 GCA_029218445.1 Prevotellaceae bacterium
GATGATGGGCTCGCCGTTGGCATCAACGACAACGCCGTTCACGGCACCTGCCTGTTGCATCGCGCTTGTAGATGCAGCTGCTGTCATCGTTCCACAAAGTGGATTGAATGTCAGTGCTGTGCATGCCAATGCAAATGGCAATACAGTCTGTTTGATCAGTTTTGTTTGTTTCATCTTTTATTTAATTTATTAGGTATAGCAAAGGAGTTAGCAATTATAAAATTACTTTTCGGCTTCAAAATTATAATAAATTTATACCGCCAAACTATATTTTTTTATAGTTTGACTTTATTTTTTGTTAAATACGATTTTGTTTGTAATGATAAAAAAAACAGCTTGGCATGCAAACCAAGCTGTTTTTCATCGCTTATCTTCACCCTTTATGGCAAAAACCGAGAATTTTCAATATATCACCTTAACACTTTTTCCTCCATATCGCACGATATATGTTCCAGAACCGGGACAGTGTCTTTTCAGGTCATTCAACAATGTTGCCTTTGTGGTCATCAAATTTTTGACGACTATGACACCAGAGAGTGTGTAGATGTCGGCGCTAAACACTGTGTCTGCCCCAATACTGTTCAGTCCCGTAGGCTTGCAAACCTTTATTACTCCATGTGAGAAGAGTTCTGAAGTGTCCCAGGAAAGTCCTTCGGGCAATGCCTGCAGGTCGAAAGTGGGTGTTCCGCTTATTGTGCCATTGCAGTCGAGCACTCTAACATAGTCGCCCTCTGCGGGTTCCCATGTTGTGGCGTATGTGACGTGAACAGTGCCGTTGAGAGTTGCATTGCCTCCAACCTTGAGGAACGACCATGCCTGTGACTCAGCGCCTGTTATGGGATTGACGGCAATGGAATCTGTTCTGGTCTTGTTCACATAGATATGCGAACCTGCCTCAGCCTTTAAGTTACGTTCAATCTCGATGATGCCAACATTCTTGGTCTGTGAAGAAGGTGCATTAGCACCTACACGAAGGGCGCCGTCGGCAAGGAGGTTGACACCATAGCTATATCCCTGTCCACGAAGTTCGCCTCCATCCTGAACATAGAGTATGGTAGGTGAGGTCATAGACTCAGAGGCTGTCGGCTTGTTCAACTTCACCGCACCGTCGATGATTTTCAACGACTTGGCATTGGCAAGCACATTCTCGCTTGAGATTGTCCATACTCCCGTTCCGTTCTTTACCACATGGCTGCCATTGATTGTGCCAGAGAAAGTAAAGTTGGTGTTGTTGCCACCAATGGTCAAGGTGTTGGTTCCCGAACCATAATATCCGCCGTTGCTGACATATCCAGAACCTGTGAGGGCACCGATGGCAAAGCTTTTTCCGCTTGTGTTGAAAGGAGTGGCGTTAGTGAAGGCGGCATCGACATTGAGTGTGGCAAGAGGGATGCCATAGGAGTTGTTGAAGTCGAACACAGGCTCGTAGGCATTCTTCGGTCCACGCTTGGCATTAATGGTTCCGGCAAACTTGCTCCAGTCGCCATTGAACGGACAGCGCACCCATGTGGCATAGATGTCTATCGTTCCCTCGCCAGTGAGCTTTCCAGTGTAGTCGCAGCGTCCGTCGGGATACCAAATGCCTTTCTTTCCCTTCGGAACAACGATGTTCACATTGTCGCTATTTGAACTGTAGATGCTGTTATTTGCCTGAAGAGTCACCTTGCTGCCGTTAAGTACTATGGTTTTGCCACTGAAGTGGGCATCTTGGAAGTCATAAACCGTTCCACCGTCTATGTAGAGAGTGTCGAAATCGGCGGTGCAGTTCAGTTGCAGGGTGCCTGAACCTGCCTTATGCAGATTGCGGCTCTTACCCGAATTTGACTTCTTTATTTTGCCGTTTAGGATTAATGTACCCATAGTATTTACAATGCCACCATTTTCGCCAATGACAACAGGATGAGAAGCGGTCATCGACGTTGTGGTCTTTAATGTACCGTTGTTGCTCAGGGTTATGCTGTTGCCAGCATCTCCGAGTGAGCCATATTGCGATCCGTCGGTGTTGGCAAGAGATGAAGGAGCAAGAACGCCGCCGTTGACGACGGTTCCGCCAGTGTACCTGTTCACGTTGTTGATGTTTACTGTTCCCTTGCCCTCAACAAAAAGAGTTCCCTCGCCCTCAATGGCGCCGTCGCCCGAAAGAGTGTATGTCTTGGTGGCATTCCTGAAGAAAACATTTCCTGGTGTGACATTTTCGGCAACTGTGATGCTCGTTTTTTCGGCTGTATCGTCGAAGGTGACCTCATCTCCCGTAACAAAAGTCTTGTCGGAAGAAGAGAAATTCTCTGAGCCCATGAGATCCCAAACGCCATCCTTCTCTCCTGTCCAGACAACGCTTTCGCTGCTGCGGGCATCAACAATGGTCAACACAATCTTGCCTTCGGTGTAGTTCATCTCGAATTTCTTTCCTGTAAGTCCTTCTACGATGATGTCGGAAAGATTGCCTGCCAATTCGTTTACCTCTGCAATGACGTACGTGCCGGCTTCTGGCTGTGACGTGAAAACAAAAATGGGAGAACTGTATTCAGGACCATTTGCCCAATCTTTCTTTTCAATGTTCATCCTTTCGGCAATAAGCTTGTCGATGGCTCCACCATTGGCATCGAATACCACTCGTGCTCCAAATCTCAAGTCAAGCGACGATGTGGCAACAGAGCCTACGTTTCCCTTTCCACCAGGATGAATCTCAGATGCATAGTCAGCCTTGATACCACCTTTGAATTGTCCGCCGTCGGAGCAAAGAAGCGCAAAGCGGTTAAGCCATACGGGACTGCTTTCCATAGTACCATCAAACTGGAGGGTTCCTGCCCATATGTCGGTGTTTCCAGTATAAGTTTCTGTCACGTTGGGAAGTACAAGAGTTCCATCTCCCTGCTTCACGAGTGTCATTTTCCCAGTGAATGCGCCGCCTGTCAGTGTATGAGTATAATATGTGTATTTTATTTCCGTCTCCTTGATGGTACATTCGCTTTCGGCTGTACCCTGAACCCACGAGGGAGCATTGTCGGTGAAAACGGCAGGCGAAGCTCCTTCAGACACCGACACGACAACATCGCCAGCAGTATCGAGCAAGGCATGCTTGCCATTCTGTGCAGCGTCTATTGACGTGGTTACGATCTCACGTCCAGTAGTGGTGAGTGGAGGAGGCGCAATGGTGATGCCTTCCAGCTCGCCAAGGAAGTAGGAGGCGTGAGGCGGCTGGTTGTAGCCACAAGGTTGCCACACCATTGCGTTGCGGTACTGGTGGTCGAACCACAGAGAGTAGTTGCGCCACTCTGTAGGAATCGTTGTGGTGTATATTCTGATGTTGTTGTCGGCAGTGCGCTCTATAACCTCCTCGCGCCAGTCGCCGAAGATGTCGCCCTGATAGCATGGCGTTGCCTTGGTGCTGTTGTTTGAGTATGCCCCAGAGAAGGTGGCGAGTGTGCCTACACCTGGTTTTGAAACAGTGACATTGTCGAAACATTCCTCCTGAAGGTCACCATCCCAATAGATGCGGAAGTTCATTCCGAGTCCTGCTGTACTTACCGACACATGGTCGTTGGTGACCGTTGATATCGGAGTGTCGTGAGCACCGTTTGCGACTGCTCCTGGAATGGTGTTATAGAAGTTTCCCGCAAGGGCGCGTCCTGCATCGGTGGTGTCAGTCATACGATAGAAGATCTTGCTCGTAGTGGCATCACGATAGTTGTTGGCGGGATTGTCCTCGTTGCAGGCAAATACCTCCTGACCGTGAACATAAGGATTGAGGTCGCTAACGTGTTGCGCGTCGCCATGACCAAGTCCAGTGGTTGACAGTCCCTTGCCGTTGTCGTCAATCACCATTGAGCCCCAAACTATTTCGTCGCGTCCATCCCAATCCACGTCGGCTATGGAGTAGTTGTGATAGCCCTGTCCGTACCAAGGCGAGCCGGGCTTGTTGTTTGTCCACTGCCATCTCACGTTGAGGGCGTGTGTTGCTGGGTCAACGTCGTAGGCAATGAATTTGTGGCGTGTGTAGATGCCACGTCCTATGAAAATGCTCGGATGTTTTCCGTCGAGATAAGGTGCACCGAAGAAGTGCTTGCTGCTTCGGTGTCCATAGCCATCGCCCCAGGCTTTG
>JAQXRI010000059.1 GCA_029218445.1 Prevotellaceae bacterium
GATACGGATTCGTCTAACGATACCGGCATTGACTGGGGGCAGACGATAGGCCAGGATGATTTTCCCGTGCTTGGCGGTCAGCGAGTTTTCGCCACTAAAGGTTGCACCACCTATTCAAACGTAGAATCTGCTACAGAAAAAGCACACAGCTTCGGTGATGGCGATGTCTGCACCGTATGTGGCTCATATCGCCCGGCTACACCTGATGCCAACGGCGTATATCAGATTGGCAGCGTCGATGACCTCTACTGGTTTGCGCAGCAGGTGAACAGCGGAAATACGGAGATAAGTGCCGTGCTTACGGCCGATATAACTATTAACGAGTGCGTGCTGAAAGCCGACGGCACACTTGCCGACGATTCAAGCGGATTAAAGCAATGGCAGCCTATCGCATATTATGGACGAAAAGCTGCAGCCGGCACCTTCGATGGCAATGGCCATTCCATCTCGGGATTATACGTTAATGACCCTATAAGAAGTTGCGTAGGCTTGTTTGCCAATTTGTCTGAAAATGCCACGGTGAAGAACCTGATCATCAAGGATTCTTATATCTCGGGATTGGGTAGTGTAGGCGGTGTGTGCGGATATTCTTACGGAACGATTGCCAACTGCGGATTCAATGGAGCAGTAAGCGGCAATGATCATGTCGGTGGCGTGTGCGGAATTTCTTTAAAGTCCATTACCAACAGCTATTTCAATGGCACGGTAAGCGGCAATGAATATGTCGGCGGCGTGTGCGGATATTCTTATCAGTCCATTACCAACTGCTATTTCAATGGCACGGTAAGCGGCAATGAATATGTCGGCGGCGTGTGCGGAAATTCTGATCTGTCCATTACCAACTGCTATTACCTTGCAAGCGAAGACAACAATAAAGGCGGCAAGACCGCGGCGCAGTTCAAGAGCGGCGAGGTGGCATGGCTGCTCAACGGCTCTTCGCCTTACGGTGTTTGGAGCCAGAGGCTCGGTGTGGACGATTGTCCTGTGATTGGTTCGCCATATAATGTAATTAAGGCTGCGCAGGATGGACAAAACGGTAAGAACTATTGGGCGACGTTCAGCAATCTCTCTTCTAATGTGGAACTGACAGTGCCTACAGGCAAGGCCCTCACGGTATATAATGCCAAGGTAAACAACGCCTCGCTGGCATTGGCCCAGCGCAGCGACAATAGAGTGGCCCAAGGCGAAGGCGTGCTGCTGAAAGCCGACTGCGAGTATGTGAATGCCATGAATCCAAGTGAGTCAGTGTCTGCTGCCGCAGATGGCGACAACGACCTCTTGGCCACACCTGCTGAAGCCGGGGTGATATCAGAATCGGGATATAAATACTATCGACTGACATATGACAAAAGCGAGACAAAGGAATCCATCGGCTTCTATCTTGGTGTGGTAGGCGAAAGCCAGGACGGCTCACAGCTGAAAGTCACCCCCGGCAAGGCCTACATAAAGTTGCCTACGTCAAGTGAAGGCGCAAAAGTCCGCGGCTTCGTATTGCCCGGCGACGACGGCGAAACCACAGCCTTAAAGTGCATCACCGTAGCCGAAGAGCAAAGCCGTCGAAATGGCGACACCGATGTCATCTACGATCTGCAGGGCCGCAAGGTGAGCGAGCCGGCGAAGGGAATGTATATTAAAAACAACCGCGTTGTTTTTAAATTAAAGAATTAAAGAATTAAAAAAATAAAAATTAAAGTTCCCCAGCCCTATCCTATGCAGTGCTTTAAGATAATAACCCGCCACTACTTTCGGCGGGTTAATGACGATTGGATTTCGTAGAACTCACATTATTAAATAAATTGAGAACCTATGCAAAAAAAGGCAATATATTTGCCGGATTGTATGGCTTCTCAATTTTTTTTTGTAACTTTGCCGCAAAATAAATCGTAAAGCATGATGGAAGGAATAAGACAAATACCATACGGAGTGTCCGACTTCTTGTCGGTGAGGAAAGACGACTTGTACTATATTGACAAGACGATGTATCTTGAAGAGCTGGAAAGCCAGCCACGTACTCTGATATTCGTCCGCCCACGCCGCTTTGGCAAGAGCCTGTTCATCAGCATGATGCAGGCTTACTACGACAAGGCGATGGAGAGCCGGTTTGACGAGCTGTTTGGCAACCTGTGGGTTGGCAAGCACCCCACACCGCTGCGCAACAAGTATCAGGTGTTGTATTTTGACTTCTCGCGCATACAGGGCGATATAGACTCCCTGCCTGAGGAGTTCAACTCCTATTGCTGCGACCAGCTCGACGACTTCATCGACACCTACCGCGACGACTATCCCGAGGCGAAGGTGAGGAAACTGGAGGAGTCGAACTCCGCCAGCCAAAAGCTTAACCTGCTGAACAATATGGCGAGGAAGCACGGACATCCGCTTTATCTCATCATCGACGAGTATGACAACTTCACGAACGTCGTGCTGACCGAGCACGGCGAGGACATATATCACAAGATGACCCATGCCGACGGCTTCTACCGTGGTGTATTCAAGAAGTTCAAGGGAATGTTCGAGCGAATATTCCTCACGGGAGTGAGTCCTGTTACACTCGACGACCTCACCAGCGGATTCAACATCGGGTGGAACGTGTCGATGACTCCTGAGTTGGACAAGATGCTCGGATTCTCCACTGAGGACGTGCGCGAGATGTTCACATATTATAAAAAGGTGGGAATGTTGCCAGCTGGATGCGACTTGGAAGCAATGATAGAGGAGATGAAGCCGTGGTATGACAACTACTGTTTCGCCAAGGAATGCCTTGAGAGCGATGTTCGAGTGTTCAACTGCGACATGGTGATGTATTACCTCAGACACTATGTGTCATACGGTCAAGCCCCCGAAATTATGCTCGACCCGAACACGAAGACCGACTACAACAAGCTCAAGGGACTCATCAAGCTCGACAAGCTCGACGGAGACCGACAGGGTATCATACTCGACATAATAGAAAATGGAGAGATAGAGGCAACGCTCGAACCGTCATTCTCGGCGATAGACATGACACTGCCCAATATATTCCCAAGCCTGTTGTTCTACTATGGCATGCTGACTATCAAGGGCACAAAGGGCAGCAGACTCATCCTCGGCATACCTAATAATAACGTGAGGAAGCAGTATTACAACTATATCCTTCAAGAATATGATAAGTTGGGTAATTTTGTTAACATCCTTAAACTGAGGGACTATTTCGACATGTTGGCATTCGACGGCAACTGGCGCGAAGGCCTCCAGTATATGGCCGACTGCTACAAAAGCCTCTCGTCGGTGCGCGACTGTATTGAGGGTGAGCGCAACATCCAGGGATTCTTCCTTGCCTATCTCAACCTCAACGACTACTACTATACCGCTCCCGAAGTAGAAGTGGCCCACGGCTACTGCGACTTCTTCATGCTGCCCAACCTCACCCACTACCAGGCCAACCACAGCTACATCTTAGAGCTGAAATACATGGCGAAGAAAGACTATACCGAGGAAGCTGCCGAGGAGCAGTGGCAGAAGGCCGTGGCGCAAATCAAGGGCTATGCCGTAGCCCCTCGCGTGGAGGCATTGCGCCAAGGTACGCAGATGCACAAGATAATAATGCAGTTTGTAGGTTGGGATTTGCTGAGGATGGAGGAGGTGTGATTTGGGGCCTTTAGTTGAATTCTCCCCTTAGTGGGAGTCGCCCGAATGTGGGAGGGAGTATGTACTGCCTCTAAAGGTAATATTACTTATGCGGCAGTTCATACGCCCCCGTCACTACGTGACACCCCCTCTATCTTAGAGGGAGAGCAAGTTACCGCACTGCATAGAATAGGGCAAGGGAACTTTAATTTTTATTTTTTTTAATTCTTTAATTTAAAAACAACGCGGTTGTTTTTAATATACATTCCCTTCGCCGGCTTGCTCAACTTGCGCCCTTGCAGGTCGAAGATGACGTCGGTGTGGGACGCCTCGTCAGCAACTGTTATGCACTCAACGCCAGTGGTTTCGCCGTCGTCGCCAGGCAATATGAAGCCGCGGACTTTTGCGTTTTCATTTGACGACGATAGCATTAAGTAAGCCTTGCCGGGGGTGGCTTTCAGCTGTGAGCCGTCTTTGCTTTCGCCTACCACGCCGAGATAGAAGCCGAGCTTATCTTTCGTGGCAACATCATTGTATGTCAGGCGATAGTACTTATATCCTGCTTCTGATATCACCCCGGCTTCAGTAGGCGTTGGCAAGAGGTCGTTGTCAACTGTTGCGGCGGCAGTCACCGGCTCGCTTATGTTCTTGGCGTTGACATATTCGCAATAGGCCTTCAGCAGCACTCCTTCGCCAGCCGCCACTCTATTGTCGCTGCGCTCAGACAATATCATTTTGCCATTGCTTACGGTGGCGTTATATACCGTGACGTTATCAGCAGGAGCTGACAACTCGGCATGTGAACCTTTGTTGCTGAACGTAGCCCAATAG
>JAQXRI010000060.1 GCA_029218445.1 Prevotellaceae bacterium
TGAAGGCAATGCACAACTACCGCATCAGCCCCAACAACGTGAAGCCTTTGCCTGAGAAGAAGACTTGGATTCGTCGCTCACATCTTAAATAAATTAAACGACCGTTGGTTCCCCCACCCCTTTGAAATGGTAGTACGACAAGATGTTGTTTCATGATATTCAGCCCTTTGGAATGCGCAGCGCTGGGGGTGTTGGCTGCGCATTCCAGGCTAAACCAATGCAGTGGAGCAACTTGCTCTCCCCCTAAGGTAGGGGGAGTCCCTCCATTATCCTTTCCATCGCCTCTTGCAGAATAGTGCGTGGTGTGGCGACGTTGAGTCGCATGAAGCCTTCGCCGCCTTGGCCGAACATCTCGCCGTCGTTAAGGGCGAGGTGGGCTTGCTTGACAAAGAGGTCGTTGAGCTGCTGGTGGTTGAGGCCAAGCTCGCGGCAGTCGAGCCATACGAGGAACGAAGCCTGTGGTCGCCATGGCTTTATTTTGGGCAGATGGGTGGCGCAGTAGTCGATGACGAAATTGATGTTGCCCTCGATGTAGCTTAGCATCTGCTTGCGCCATGCCTCGCCCTCTGGCGTGAATGCGGCCATGGTGGCTATGGGCGAAAAGATGGTTGGCTCGTTCAGCTCGTTGGCTTCAAGCCAAGAGAAGAACTTGGTGCGAATCTCGTCGTTGGGAATGATGGCGTAGGAGCTTATGATGCCTGCAATGTTGAATGTCTTCGACGGTGCGCCGAAGGTGATGCTACACTGTGCCGCCTCGTCGCTGACTGAGGCAAATGGCGTGTGACGATGGCCGAAGAGGGCCATGTCGCAGTGAATCTCGTCGCTTATCACCATTATGCCTCTCTCGTGGCAGAAGTGGGCAAGACGTTGCAGCGTCTCACGGTCCCAGCAGATGCCGGCGGGGTTGTGTGGGTTGGAGAGGATGAGCAGTTTGCACTTTTCGTCGGCTACTTGGGCGAGTTGGTCGAAGTCCATCATATAGCCCCCCTGCCCCCCGGTGGGGGGTGTTTCGATGAGGGGGTTATAAACTACTTGGCGGCGGTTGCCCAATGGGGTGAGGCGGAAGGGATGATAGACGGGGGGCTGGATGATGACCTTCTCGTCGGGCTTCAGGAATACATTGATTACCATTCCAATGCCTTTCACTATGCCGGGAATGAAGGTCATCCATTCCTCCCGCACTTGCCATGCGTGGTGGTCGCGTATCCATCCTGCCACCTGCTGCCAATAGCCCTTTGGCATCATGGTATAGCCAAAGAGCGAGTGGTCGAGTCGGCGGCGCAGTGCGTCGGTTATAAACTGTGGCGTTTCAAAATCCATGTCTGCCACCCATAGTGGCAGCAGGTTGGCATCGCCATATCTTTCCTCCAATACTCCGTGCTTCAGGTCGTCAGAACCTGTACGGTCAATTATTTTGTCGAAATTGTACATGATTTACACCGCCCTTACAATATCCTCAATAATATCCTCAGCGTCTTCCAGTCCTATTGACAGTCGGATTGTTGTGTCGAGTACGTCCATTTTCTCACGCTGGCGTGGAGTGAAGTTGCCGAATATGGTGCTGGCGGGGTGAATGGCGAGCGACTTGTTGTCGAATAGGTTGGTGGCCCTTCTTACAAGTTGCAGGCGGTTGATGAAGTTGTAGCAGGCCTGCTGGCTCTCAAGGTCGATGGTGAGCATGGCTCCAGAGGTCTCGCCAAATTGGCGGCGTGACAACTCGTAGTAAGGATTGTCTTCCAGTCCGATGTAGTTCACGCGCTTTATCTTCTTCACCTCTCTCAGTGCCTTGGCCACGGCCAATGCGTTGCTTGCCTGTAGGCGATAGCGGGCGTCGAGGGTTTCCAGTCCAATGTTCTGCATGTAGGCCACGTGTGGTGTCATGTAGGCTCCAAGGTTCATCAGCATCTCCTGTCTCATGCGCTTGGTGAAGTTTGGCGTGGTGCCATAGTCAATCACCAGTCCACCTATTGAAGTGGCTCCGCCTGACAGGTATTTTGTGCTCGACACTACTTCTATGTCAACACCGAGTTCATGTGAGTTGAATTGTGTAAACGGAATCATCGTGGTGTCGGCAATGAGAGGCACACCCTTCTCGTGGGCCAGGTCGGCAAGTGCCTTTATGTCGGCCACCTCCATTTGCGGGTTGGTGATTATCTCCATGAAAATGCACGCCGTGTCGTTGTCGATGGCCGCTGCCACTTCGTCGGCATTTGTAAGGTCGATGAGCTTTGGCTTGACACCGAAACGCAGCAGTGTACCTCCGATGAGGGCGTAAGTGTTGCCAAACAGGTGTCTCGACGAAACGATGTTCTTGCCTGTGGCCGACAGGCAGAGTAGGGTGTTGCTGATGGCCGCCATCACTGAGTTGACAGCCACCACTCCTGCTGCTCCCGTCAGCTCCTGCACCTTGTTTTCAAAATAGGTGACGGTGGGGTTGGTCACTCTCGAATAGTCGGGAGCGTCTATTCTGCCGCAGAAGGCGTCGGCCATTTCTGTGGCGTTGTCAAATTCGTAGGCTGCCGTGTGATATACGGGCATGCTCAATGCTCCGTATGCGTCACGGCTTTGGAATCGTGTGTGTATTGCTTGCGTTTGCTTTTTCATTGCTGTTCCTTTTTGGTGGTGCAAAAGTAGTAAATAGGTTTTAGATAACCAAATGTTTTCGACGAATTTTTACACATTATTATATAATATACAACGCTTCTACCATATTTGTGGTTTGGTCAAGACGAAACTCAAATTGGCGCAGATAGACAAAGGTGATATACTCGAAGTGTTGCTCAGCGAAGGCGAACCGCTCGACAACGTGCCACGCAGCGCAGAGGAATAAGGTTTCAAGGTACTTTCGATAGAGCATGTTGAAGGTACGACACATAAAGTTTCTTGCTCGGCACGGGCGACACTGTGACGGAGGACTATCCAATGACCAACATCGACCATAGCCCGGAGCATTATTTATCAACAATTGTTCTTTTTAAGAAAAAAAGAATAAATATCAAGCCTCCACCTTCGCTTAATCGCCTTTTTTTACTATCTTTGCATCGTCTAACCAAACTGGACACCATTAAAATGTTTGAATATTTGTCTCTTGAGGCACTTGCCCACTACATTCGCGGAATGGCTACCATGTTTTTCCTTGTGTGGGCGGTGATTACATATAGTTGGCGAAAGCGCGACAGAATGACGCTCTTGTTGTTTGTCGCCGTGAGCTATGTAGCGTTTGGCTATGTCAAGGATGTGGTGTTTCTCTTCAATCCTCTTATGAAGGACGCTTTTGTTGAGAACCTTGTTGGCATCTTAGATGTTACCTCTACTCCACTCGTCAGCGCGTTTTTTCTCGAAGCCACGGCTCCCGGCACGGTCAGTGTTCGTCGTCTGACGCTGTCTTATTTGCTTTTTGCCGCCTTTGTGCCTTTATATTGGTTTTGCCCTGTCAAGCAGGTGCTGTTTTGTGCTTATTTACTCTCGGCCATTACGGCTCTTCTGGCTTTGGTAGTGGTTCCTTTCAATGTCGTCCGTTACAACAAGTATCTTGCAGAAAACTATTCTTATACACAAGACATCAACGTCAGTTGGGTCGTAAGCTCGGCCTTCTGCTATTTTCTGTGGTTCTTTGTCTATGTGTTCTGTTTCTGCAATACGACGTGGTTGAGCGAGGTAGTGTTCGACGTATTCAGCATTATCATCTGGATGGTGTTGTGCTTAGTGTGTCGCAGGCATAAGGTGGTGGTTAACGTTGGCCATGCCGAAGTGACGGCCGATGTCAGCAATGCCGTTGAGGCCGAGGTGGCGAACAATGGCGAAGAAGCCGAAAGTAAGAACGACGAAGCTGTTGAGCGCGAAAAGGACGAGTTTATAGCCAATGGGCTACAACGTTGCATGGAGGAAGAGAAAATATACCTCAACCCGCATTTGTCGCTTTCCGACCTCGCTTCTGCCGTTAGCAGCAACAAGACCTATCTGTCAATCTACATCAACCGCCACAGCAAGACCTTCTACGACTACATCAACGAATATCGCGTTGCAGAGGCTTGCCGCATAATGGAAGAATCAACATCCGAACGACTGCCCATGGCCGATGTCGCAGTTCGCAGCGGCTTCAATTCCATCTCCTCCTTCAACCGCTATTTCTGCAAGATAAAAGGCGACACGCCGGCACGTTATTACCGCAAGTTAGGGGGGGGAATGAGCAATTAATTAATAACTGAGTTTCCCACTCTTTGAAATGGTAGTACGACAAGATGTTATTTCATGATATTCAGACCTTTGGGACGCCCACATCCCCAGCCATTACCGCAGGATATTCAAATACATTAAAGGGAGGGAAAGTTGAATAAATTATTTGTCAATGGAGAAATTTTTGGTCAATAAAGAAAAAAGTTGCTACAAATTGTTTACATACAGTTTTTATGTTTCATTTTGCCTTGCACAATTACTTTATTTTTCTTAATTTTGCAGCAAGAAAAGTTTCCATAATAAACACATATTATTATATATCCATTAAAACGCTAACAAAAAATTAATTGTATTATGAAAAGATTGTTGGGGTTTAATGCGCGGATTGATTCTATTTTGAAGGCAGTGTTGTTTCTCGCAATGCTTTTGCTGGAGACAACAACTGCCTTTGCACAACTTCCAATAGGCAAGTTCAAGGACTATGCCGTAGATGGAAGCAAGGTGACTGTGATTGGCGAGACGGGACGTGTGGAAATCACTGCCTACGACGATGCCATCGTCAAGGTTCTGTCGCTGCCCGACGGCACCAAGGGGCAGGAACGTCGCTCGGTGAGTGTGGTGATGGAACCACGGGGACAGTTCAGCGTGTACGAGAAGGAGGACGAGGTGGTGTTAAGCACCGATGCCCTTAGCGTGGGAGTGGATAAGGCTGACTGCAGCCTGAAATTCTATTCCGCCTTGGGACAGCTAATGCTTGAAGAGGCAAGGCCCATGGACAATGCGTCGGAGGAGAAGACCGCTTGCTTCGTGGCAAACAGCCGCGACAAGGCTTTTTTTGGCGGCGGCTACAACAGCCAGAAGGCGAACATCGACAACCAGCCCATCACCCTTGACAACAAGCCCCACTTCTCGTGGAACTCAAGTTCGTTCATCGAGGGAAACATCTGCGTGCCGTTTGTCCTCTCCACACAAGGCTACGGACTTTTCTTCGACAACCACTATCGCGGTGCTGTGCTGACACCTTCGTCAACCGAAGGAACGAAATACACAACCCGCAGCCCGTCGCCCGTGGCGTATTACTACATCGCCCCGGAAAACCATGTCGTCAATGAGCCAAACATCAGCGAAGTGATGGATTGGTATTCCACTCTCACAGGCCAATTTCCTCTTCCGCCTATGTGGGCTTTGGGCTACATGACCTCGCGATATGGCTATGAGACGCAAGCACAGGCAGAGAAGGCGGTGGAAGACATACAAAAGGCAAACATTCCTATAGATGCCATTGTCTTTGACATTCAGTGGCAGGGACCCACCTGCGCTTGGATGGGAACACTCGACTGGTACGCACCCAACTGGCAGAATCCGGAGGGCATGATAGAAGGCCTAAAGGAAAAGGGTGTGAACAGCATTGTCATTACTGAGCCGTACTTCACTTCGCAAACACCTAACTACGGCTTCCTGAAGGACAAGGGTTGGCTTGCCGACACTGATGTGCCTGGCATGGAATGGCTTCAGAACGACTACGTTGGACTTATCGACTACACAAATAAGGAAGCCGCCGACTGGATGTGGCAGACGGCATACAAGAAACTTGCCGACATGGGAGTGGCTGCTTGGTGGTTTGACCTCGGCGAGCTGGAGAAGGACAGCGAGAACTCAACCTTTGTTGACGGCAACCGCGACGAGGTACACAACGAATTCAACAACATTTGGATGAATGATGTCTATTCACGCCTCTGCGAAAACTATCCCGACCAACGCCATTTCATACTCACCCGTTCAGGTACGGCAGGCATGCAACGCTATGGAGCAATTCCCTGGACGGGCGACATTGAGCGTTCGTGGAGCGGACTGCAACTGCAGATTCCCGCAGCCCTCAATGCAGGAATGTCGGGCATTCCATTGCTGACAAGCGATGTGGGCGGTTTTGTGGCTCTCGACGACAAGCCCATCGACCCTGAGCTTTACCTCCGCTGGGTGCAGATGGCCGCCTTTTCGCCGTGCATACGCACCCACAGCGCCACCATGCCCGAACCTACAAGTGAGTGCTATGCCGACGTGCTTGACCAAGTGCGCCGATACATCAACCTCCACTATCGCTATCTGCCCTACACTTACACCTTCATCTGTAGGGAATGCCATTACGGAAGTCCGCTGATACGCTCGCTCATATTCGACCTTTATGTCGATGACAAGGAACTGATAGACTGTGACGACGAGTATCTCTTTGGCCAGGACATCCTCGTTGCACCCGTTGTAGAGAGTGCCACCAAGCGCAACGTCATCTTCCCACAAGGAACATGGGTGGATATGAACGACTACACGAAGACCTACAAGTATGGCGACAAGGTGGAGTATGACGCGCCGCTCGAAGTGCTGCCCTATTTCGGCAGGCTCGGCAAGTTCATTCCCCGCTATCGCCAGACCACCTTCACCAATACGCGCGACATCGACCGCTCGCAGTATTCCGTACTGTGGCTCATTGACGACAGCGGTGTGCAGAACTATGGCTTTATCTACGAAGACGACTCGAAGTCGCTGAATGCAAGCCCCGACAACTCAGGACTCATTTCCATTGATGGCCGCAAGACTTCGGATGGCTACACTATCTCCTGTGGCAATCACAGCGGAAAGCCCAACAAGAGTTACATAGAGTTTGAGATTCCACGTATGACAATGGAGGTGAAGAGCGTGAGCCTGACGGAGGGCGACGGCGATGCCGTGTCGCTCGCTCAGGTGCCGTCGTGCGAAAGCCTTTCCAAGGCAGGCACTTGGTGCTACGATCCAGCCACCTCCATGCTGCGCATAGCGGTGGAGAAGGGTGATGACAAGCTCACCTTATATATAAGCAGCACCGCGACCTCCGTATCCACCGTCAAGACCGAAAGCGCAACCGACGAGTACTATGACCTTGGCGGACGCAGAGTCAACAACGGAAAGAGGTCGCTGTTGATAAGTAAAGGAAGAAAAACAATTAAATAACCAACTTTTCCACCCTTTAATGTAGTGGAATATCAAGCGGTGGAGGCTGGATATTTACCCATATTGAAGGGCGGAAAAGTAAATAAAATAATAAACAATGAAAAAGTGGTATAAACTTATTCTTGGTGTCGTTGTAGCATTGATGGCATCATGTACTACGGTTGAGGACAATCCCTCACCTGGAGAAGAACAGCGTGTAATAACCAACGAGCAGCTCGCCGACTTGGGCTGCTTCACCGACTTGCATCTGCATCTCGACGGCTCACTCTCAATTGCCGCCGTGCGTCAGTTGGCTGACATTCAGGGCATCGCCCTCGACATGACCGACGACGAACTGCGTGAGAAGCTGCAGGTGGAAGAAGGCTGCCGTGACCTCAACCAGTATCTCGAGAAGTTCGACTTCCCTAATACCTTCCTTCAAACTAAAGAAGGAATAACCGAGAGCATAAAGATTTTGGCACAGGAACTGAAGGACTTGGGCTACATATATGCCGAATTCCGCTATGCCCCGCAGAAGCACTGCGAAAAAGGACTTACGCAGCGCGAGGTGATAGAAGCCTCCATCGAGGGCAAGCGACAGGCAGCCATTCCCATCTCGCTCATACTCTGCTGTATGCGTGGTGACGAGAACCACGAGCAGAACCTTGAGACGGTGAACCTTGCCGCTGAATATGTAGGCAAGGGAATAGACGCAATAGACATTGCAGGAGCTGAGGCTCTCTTTCCCACCTCGGGTTTTGCAGACCTGTTCCAGTTGGCGAAGAAAGCCGGTGTGCCTTACACCATCCATGCCGGCGAAGCCGACGGTCCAGAGAGCGTAGTGGCTGCCCTCGATTTTGGCACAAAGCGCATTGGCCATGGAGTGCGTTCTACTGAAGACCCGTCGTTAGTGCAGCGTCTTGCAGCAGAGGGTGTCACCCTTGAATGCTGTCCCACCAGCAACCTCAACACTGCCATCTTCTCTTCCATCGACGAATATCCTCTGCGCACGTTTATGAGTCAGGGAGTGCTGGTTACGGTCAATTCCGACAACATGTCTGTATCGGGCACCAACGTCATCCGCGAGTTCCAGCAACTCAACACCGCCTTCCACCTCACCATCGACGAGGTTCAGCAGCTGTTGCTAAACAGCGTCAACGCCTCGTTCGCCTCTGAGAGTTTGAAGGAAGACTTGAGAAAAGTGGTAAAGGAGAGAGTTGGAAGGATAAGATAACACCCCCAGTGCTGCGCCCTTCCAAAGGGCAGGACAGATACCTAAATAGGGACTAAAGGTTTAAAAAACTTTATTATTTGGCTTTGAAAGCGAAATATAGGGGATTTTTTGCTGTTTTCCCGAATTTTATGTGTAACTTTGCAGCGATTTAACATTAGATTCTAAATGAAATAATAAAAAAACATGAAAAAGAACATTTTGAAATTCTTGCCATTGGTAGCTATGGCACTTATGGCATTCACATTCGTTGCTTGTGGCGATGATGATGATGACAACAACAACGGTGGTTCAACCTCTCAGGAAGTACGTGGTCAAGTGACGTTGGTAACGGCTGGTCAATTTTGTGAGTATGTTGAGGGAACGATAAAGATTACAGGCCCTGATGGAACCAAGAGTGAGGCGACTATAAAGGATGGTACTAATACTGTATATGTGCCCATTAAGAACTATCCTGCAGAATGCAAGGTAGAGGTGAATCTGACCAAGAAGAAGAGTATTTCTGATGATGCCAAGCCATCTCTTGGTTATGGATTTGGCAGAGGTTTTTATAAGACGGGCAGTCTTAATGCAAGCGTATCTGCAAATCTCGTTTCTGGCGTGAAAGATGCAACTTTGGATAAGATGATTACCAATCTGAACGCTAAAACAGGCACGATATCAATTAGTTCGTTTTCTGAGGCACAATAATGGTAATAGAGCATAAGAGAACATCTTTTCAACAATAGGATAAAGTTATTTTAGCCAGTGGACAATAGGTTAAGCCGTAGGCTTTCTCTGAATTGTCGCTGGCTTTTTTGTTTTTTTGAGGAAGTTGATACGGTTATGAAGCCAACGGTAGAGTTTCTGAAAAGGAAGTTTGACGAGTTCAACGAACTGATTTTCGACGGACGTTTGCCGTCGTTGCCCATATCGGTAGGCAATGCGCGCACTTCGTTGGGCGGTCTGCACTTTGAACGTCGGAGAACTATGTTTGGAGGCAGTGAGATGAGCAACTTCCACATTCGCATCAGCTCAAGGTTTGACCTCGACGAGAGTGAGATAGAGGACGTGCTGATACACGAAATGATTCACTATCACATCTTATACCATAAAATGAAGGACACCTCACCCCATGGCGTTGTGTTCCGCAAGATGATGAGCGACATCAACCGTCTTTTCGGTCGTCATATAGCCGTTACTCACAAGTGGGAGCAGGGAAGCCAGCAACCCATGGCAGTGGCTGAGGCACGCTATTTTTGCCTTTGCCAGCTGTACGACGGCACTTGGGGCATCACCTGCGTGCCTCGCCAGCGCGTGCTTGACTACCGCAGGTTGCTGCCTCAGTCGTTCAGGCTAAGGTCGGCCGAGTGGTATGTGTCTTCCCATCCCTTCTTTTCCCGTTTCCCGAAAGTGAGGTCGCTGAAAATATTCAAGACGACACTTGCCGAGCTTGAAGAGCCGCTGAAAAATGCCAAGAAACTTGTTTTCAAGTAAGTGGTAGGCTCTTTTCGTGCATGGTGTGTCGCCTTTTGTTGCGAAACGCCATTTGCCCTAAGTAATGTATTAGACGTTCGCAGTCTGTATAAGGGTGTTTCCTCTTATATTGGTCTTTGTATCGATTTTGTTTGTTTGACTCATTTGTAGCGCATTTGTAGATTAAATGTAGATACAATATGTTTGCAGATGTTGAAGTTTATGCCTACCTTTGTGGCGGATTTTGTGAGACACTGAAGTATTAAACATATACATATTAATGTTGCTTATCAAAACCCCGGACGATTCTTAGAAATAGGAATCGTTCGGGTTGCTGATAAAGCACAGGCAAATACAACAACTTTTCAACATAGGATAATGTATTATTAGTCAGAAAGGCAACCAGGCTGCCGTGAGGTACCCCGATTGTCGTCTGGCTTTTTTATGAAAAGAATGTGAAATGTGTGAAAACATCATAATGCTTTTGCATGAAAAATATTATTAGTATTAACTTTGCACACAAACTTTTAAACTCACTAAATAGAATGAAACACTTGTTGACCATAATATTTGCAGTGTGCCTTTTCTCCGCTTTGGTCGGATGCAAGGGGGAGAAGGGCCACGGCAACGTAAAGATACCAGCACACGCCGAATCGTGCTTCAAGACATTAAAACTCGCAAGGGATGCACAAAAGCAGGGCAACTTTGGCGAGGCCATAGCCAAGTACAAGCAAGTCTTGGCCACTGCCGCCGTGCCCGACGACACTGCGCTAATCGACACGATGTCGAAAACCGCCGTCACCGCCTTCTTGCAGCTTATGAACAGCTACCAAAGCATAGGACAGCCCGACGCCTGCGTGGAATACTTCGACAGCATACTCGCCAATCCCTCTGACCTGCTGAAAAAACGTTGCATGCGCACGCTGTATGCCACGATGGGCTACGCCCTTTCGCGCACTGAAGACGTAAGCCGCTCAGTTGCGCTTACCGACAAGGCTCTGCAAACACCACCCGCCGACGACAACCATTACAACAGTTTTGTTGAGTATTCGTATGCCGGTGCCGTGTATTACTCCTCCCCCGACCGACAGAAGGACTGCAGGGAATGCCTGCTGAAGGGCATGGACGAAGCCGAACTGTGCAACAACCCTGCCGGAAGCCAGTATCTTGTGAACACGTTGGGAATGATGTACCGTCGAGAAGGAAACATCGACGGTGCCATCGACCTGTTCAGCAAGGCTGTCGGCCTTGCCAAGGAGAAGGGCGACAAGCTGGGCGAGGCCAACAACTACATCTCCATCGTAGAGATGCTGCAATATTGGGGACTGCACGAAATGGCAAACCTGTATGCCTCGAAGGGAGTGGATGTAATAAGCGACACCACTCAATTCATCGACAACCCTATGGTAAGGGGACAGGTATATATATACAAGGCATTGGTGCTGAAAGACCTGCAGAAAACCGATTCGGCCATGCACTATCTGCAGTTGGCAAGGGCGTGCGTGGAGAAGCTGCCGTACAACAGCGGAACGGTGGACATCGACATCACCG
Organism: Prevotellaceae bacterium; assembly: GCA_029218445.1. Classification (GTDB taxonomy): domain Bacteria; phylum Bacteroidota; class Bacteroidia; order Bacteroidales; family Bacteroidaceae; genus Prevotella. The sequence continues at coordinate 11,375 of JAQXRI010000060.1, forward strand.
CCGGCGGGATGCTGATAGATACCGACAACAAAGAAAAGGTGGCTCTCGGCAAAAGCATGCTGAAAAGGGCCGCCTCGCTTGCCACCGACCGCAACCATGCCGTGGCTCTGTATGCCTTGGCCAAGCATGAGCTGGAAAAGGGCGACCTGGCCGCTGGCGAGGCAATGCTCGATTCGGTGTATGCCATCTCGCGCAACATTCCTCTGACACTGTGCATACCAGGGGCTTACGAGCTGGGTCTTCGCCATTATTTGCAGAAGGGCGACGACAGGAAGGCGGCACTTTATGCCAAGTCCTATCTTGAAGAGACCGACAACACCGAAAACCGCGTTACCGTGCCAAAGCTGACCGAGGTCATGGTGTCGCATTTCATGGAGAACAAGGAGATGAGGCTCGAACTTGAGCGCACCATCATAAGCCGTCGCAACATCGTGCTGGGCGTGGTGGCCGTCACCTCGCTGCTGATGCTTGTCGTGCTGACGGTGCTGTTCGGCTATCGCAGCCGTCTGATAAAGGCACGCCAGAAGCTGGCCGACGAAAGGCTGATGCAGCTGAGCAAACAGCTGTCGCAAACCTACATGCAGTTGGAGAAGGAGCACGAAGACCACTCACAGCTGAAGAAGCAGATGGTAAGCATACAGCACAACAAGCAGCTCGTTGACCGCTCTGAGCTGCTCAAGCACGACTTCAGGCACAAAAGCACGCCGGGCGATTTCTATGTGCACTTCAACGAGCTGTTTCCTCATTTCCTTACCAACCTGCGCAACGTGGTGCCCGACATGGGAGGCCGCATGGAGTTGTTCTGCATGCTGCTCGTGCTTAACCAAAGCACGAGCGAGATAAGCGCACTGCTCAACATCGAGCAGCGTAGCGTAAACATGATGAAATATCGCCTGCGCCAAAAGTTGCCCATTGGTGCAGACGACAGTGTAGAAGACTATATCATGTCGCTGATAGAGTTTAAGGGCTGAGCCTCCGCGCCGCCTTTTAGTAGGAGGCCGTACACGGAATGCCGCAGGCAATAACCCTGTCGCGTATTGAGTTCAGCTCGTCGCGAGTGGCCTTCAGCAGGTCGTGGTCGGGCGTCTCGCGGTCGATGGTATATACCATCACCTCCCTTGGCGCAATGTGCCTTACGGCTTCGAGCCAGGGGCTTACGTAGTCGTCGCCCGTGTTGTCCACCGGCTGCCCGTTGCTCGTACCCTTCATAAACATGGTTTGTATCACGACGTGTCCGTCAAACGACTTCAGGCCTTCTATTATTTCCTTTACGTCGTAATGTCCCGTTGGTCTGTCCACCTTATTAATATATTCGGGGTTGATGGTGTCGAGCTTCAGTATGTTGTTATCCACTTTCATCAGTGCCTCATGCACCTGCTTGCGGTTGATGAAAGTCGAGTTGCTCAGCACCGACACCTTTGCGTCGGGGCAGTATTTGTTTCGCAGCTCGATGGTGTCGTCAATTATTTCGGCAAAGTGGGGGTGGGCCGTCGGCTCGCCGTTGCCGGCAAATGTCAGCACGTCGGGATGCACTCCCTCAGCTTTCATCTTCTTTAGTTGCGCTTCGAGGGCCTTTGCCACTTCCTCGCGTGTGGGCATTTTCAGTGTTGGACGGTGGTCGGCGTTGAAGCCGCATTCGCAGTATATGCAGTCGAACGTACACACTTTGCCGTCGGCCGGCAGCAGGTTGATGCCGAGCGAGATGCCAAGTCTTCGGCTGTGTATAGGGCCGAAGACGGGTGAAGGATAAATTACAGTACTCATTCTCTTTTAATGTGTTTTTTGAGTCGATGTCACAATTTCGGTGCAAAGGTAGCAAAAATGAATAATCAAGAGCGAAGAAAGAAGAAATATTTGAGCCATCTGCGGTTAATTTAGGTTAAATACGCTCCTTTCCTTATAAAAATCGTCATTCTGCTGTCGGCGTTTTTCATTTATTTAGTACCTTTGTGCCGAAATTAGGTGTATTACGTCTAAAAAAATAATGGGAAAACATCGCAAATCGACCCGCAGTCGCCACGGATTGCAGGTCTTGACATTATGCATAAGCACCACCATGGTGCTGATACTTTTGGGAATGGTAGTGTTCTCTGTGCTGATGGCACGCAATCTGTCGGCATACGTAAAAGAGAATCTGACGGTCACGGTGATGCTGCGCGACGACGTTAGCGTCAACGATGCCCATTTGTTGTGTCGCGACCTCTACCATCGCCCCTATTCGCGCAACATCGACTACATCAGCAAGCAGCAGGCTCAGAAGGAGCAGTCGGAGGCCATGGGGTCGGACCCCTCGGAGTTTCTCGGCTTCAACCCCTTTGTGGCCACGCTTGAGATACAGCTGAAGGCCGACTACGTAAACCGCGACTCGCTGAAGTGGATTTCTAAGGAACTGAAGAAAAACACGCGCGTCACCGACGTGGCCTATCAGGAAGACCTTATGGACAAGGTGAACACCAACCTTCAGAAAATCAACATGGTGCTGCTCGTCTTGGCCGTCCTGCTCACCTGCGTCTCGTTCTCGCTGATAAACAATACCGTGCGCCTGAGCATCTATTCTCGGCGTTTCAGCATCCACACCATGAAGCTCGTAGGGGCCTCGTGGAGCTTCATCCGCCGACCGTTTATGCAGAGCATGATGGGCATAGGGCTGATGGCGGCCATACTGGCCTGTGGTGCCCTTGGTGGCGGAGTGTATTGGCTTGCCGTGTTTGAGCCGGGAGTGCTTAATGTTGTCAATTGGCTCGACTTGACCATCGTTGGCACGTCGGTGTTCTGCTTTGGACTTATCATCACGGCCCTTTGCTCGTTCTTCTCCCTCAACCGCTATCTTAGGATGACGGCGGGGGAACTTTATAAGATTTGACTTTGGTCAAATCTTAGATTAAAGAATTAAAGAATTAAAGAAATAAAGAATTAAAGAATTTAAGAAATAAAGAAATATAGAAATAAATGGAGAAGAAGAATTTCGCTTTTGACCGCATGAACTACATACTCCTTGCCATAGGCATGGCCATTGTAGTGGTTGGATTCATTTTGATGAGTGGCTCGGGTTCTACCGACGCCAACTACGACCCCGACATTTTCAGTGCCCGCAGGATAAAACTGGCGCCGGCCGTGTGCCTGTTGGGATTCGTTTCTATGATATATGCCGTGATAAGGAAACCGAAAGACTGATTGTAGATGGATTGGATAGAAGCATTGATATTGGGCCTCCTGCAGGGACTTACCGAGTATCTGCCCGTAAGCAGCAGCGGCCATCTTGCCATAGGGTCATACCTGTTTGGCATCGAGGGCGAGGAAAACTTGGCTTTCACCGTTGCCGTCCACGTGGCCACGGTGCTTAGCACGCTCGTCATTCTCTGGAGGGAGATTGATTGGATATTCAAAGGCCTGTTTAAGTTTCAGATGAACGACGAGACCAAGTATGTTGTCAACATCGTCATCTCTATGATACCTGTGGGCATCGTTGGCCTGTTTTTCAAGGACTATGTAGAGGATGTGTTTGGCTCAGGACTTGCCATCGTGGGCAGCATGCTGCTCGTCACCGCGGCCTTGCTCACCTTCTCTTACTATGCCAAGCCGCGACAGAAGGAGCACATAGGCTGGCGCGACGCCTTCATCATAGGTCTTGCCCAGGCTTGCGCCGTCATGCCAGGCCTTTCGCGTTCGGGCAGTACGATAGCCACCGGCCTTCTGCTTGGCAACAAGAAGGAGTCGCTGGCACAGTTCTCGTTCCTCATGGTCATTCCCCCCATTCTTGGCGAGGCACTGCTCGACGTGATTAAGGGGCTGAAGGGCGAAGAGGCCTTCGGAGGCATCGACATGCTGCCCCTCGCAGTAGGTTTCATGGCGGCTTTCGTGTCGGGATGTCTTGCATGCAAGTGGATGATTGACATAGTGAAAAAAGGCAAGTTGATATACTTTGGCATTTATTGTGCCATTGCCGGAGTGTTAACCCTGATATTGAGTTAAACGTGAATTTCTTAGAAGGAGAATTTATATATCTCAACAAACCATACCGCATGTCGAGCTTTGGAGCCTTGGCACGCGTGCGCTTCCTCATCTCCCAGAAGGTGGGGGTGAAGCGCGTCAAGACGGGACATGCCGGCACGCTCGACCCCTTGGCCACTGGAGTGCTCATACTCTGTACGGGACGCAAGACAAAGGAGATAGAGCGCCTGCAGTACCACACCAAAGAATACACCGCCACGTTGCAGCTCGGCGCGACAACGGCCAGCTACGACATGGAGCACGAGGAAAACGCTAAGTTTCCTACGGAACACATCACGCGCGAACTGATTGAGCAGACCTTGCCGCAGTTTGTAGGCGAGATACAGCAGGTGCCGCCCGCCTATTCGGCCTGCAAGGTTGACGGCCACAGGGCATACAAGCTCATGCGCAAGGGCAACGAAGTGGAGCTGAAGCCGAAAACGCTGCAGATAGACGAACTCGAGCTGACCTCGTTCGACCCTGAGAAGATGCAGATGAGCATACGTGTAGTGTGCGGCAAAGGCACATACATCAGGGCTTTGGCGCGCGACATTGGCCAGGCCTTGGGCAGCGGAGCCTATCTTACGGCCCTGTGCCGCACGCGTCTTGGCGACGTGCGCATAGAGGACTGCGTAACGCTCGACGACTTCCCCGCTTGGCTTGACAGTCAGGACATTGAGAGCGCATAGTAGTAAATACTCGTCAACTTGTCAACTAAAAAAATATATATATGAAACTGTCACAATTTAGATTTAAACTGCCTGAAGACCAGGTGGCACTTGAGCCACCATGCATCGCCTTTAAGGACGACGACGGCAACGTGGTGGAGAAAGTATATCACCGCGACGAATGCCGACTAATGGTGATACATCGCAAGAGTCAGAAAATCGAAATGCACAAGGTGGATGAGGACGGCAACGAACTGCCCGACTACCTCACTTTCCGCGACGTTGTGAACTATTTCGATGAGGGCGACGTATTTGTCTTCAACGACACCAAGGTGTTCCCCGCACGCCTTTATGGCACCAAGGAGAAGACCGACGCAAAGATAGAAGTGTTCCTGCTGCGCGAGCTCAACCGCGAGCAACGTCTGTGGGACGTACTGGTAGAGCCTGCACGCAAAATAAGAATAGGCAACAAGCTCTTCTTTGAGGATGACGGACCCATGGTGGCCGAAGTCATCGACAATACCACCAGCCGCGGACGCACGCTGCGCTTCCTCTACGACTGTCCCCACGACGAGTTTAAGGCCGAGCTGTTCGGACTTGGCGAGGCGCCACTGCCACGCTACATCATCGACCGCCGCCCCGCCACTGCCGACGACATGGAAAACTTCCAAACCATTTATGCCGAGCATGAAGGTGCCGTGACGGCTCCAACGTCAGGACTTCACTTCAGCCGTGCCGTGATGAAGATAATGGAGATACGGGGTATACATAAGGCATTCATCACCGCCCATTGCGGACTTGGCAGCTTCGAGCCTATTGAGGTGGAAGACCTTACGAAGCACAAGATGAACTCCGAGCAGATAATCATTGGCCGCGAGGCTTGCGACATAGTCAACGAGGCCAAGGCCAACGGCCACCGCGTGTGTGTGGTGGGCATCACCACGGCGCGTGCCACCGAGACGGCCGTCAGCACCGACGGTCAGCTGAAGGAGTACGACGGATGGACCAACAAGTTCATCTTCCCTCCCTACGAGTTTGGCTTGGCCAACAGCATGATTACCAATTTCTACCATCCCGAGTCAACCATGCTCATGGCCACTGCTGCCTTCGGCGGCTACGACATAGTGATGGAGGGCTACGAGCAGGCCGTGAAGAATGGCTATAAGTTTGGATGCTACGGCGATTCGCTGCTCATTGTTGACGATTGATGACACGCGACGTTTTCCATAAGGTATATTTCAGCCTTGGTTCGAATCTTGGCGACAAAGAGTCCAACATTCGCGAGGCAATAAGCAGAATGGCAGGGTTGATTGGCACCGTCGAGCGCCAGTCAACCTTGCTCGTAACTGAGCCTTGGGGTTTTGAGTCGAGCAACAGTTTTGTCAACGCCGCCGTATGCTGTTCCACTACGCTCACGCCGCGCCAGGTGCTTGAAGCCACGAAGGCCATCGAGCGCGCCATGGGCAGGACGCAGAAGTCGGCCGACGGCATATATCACGACCGCATCATCGACATCGACATCTTGCTGTACGACGACCTCCACGTCAACGACCCCGACCTCAAGATACCCCATCCGCTGATGCACGAGCGGGAGTTTGTTATGAAGCCGCTGGGGGAAATAATCTAACGTGAGTTCGACGAATAGTCTTAACCCTACAATCGGCGGTTTAACCGTTACGACAATTCGTGTAACCATTCAGTTGGTGTGATTTTAAACACAAAGATACGTAGAAACAAAGCATTTTTCGTTTACGGAAGAAAATATGAGCAGCAAAGCTGCTTACAAAGTCCACAAAGTTTTCCCACTTCAAGTCTTTGTGGCTACTTTTAGTCGCTTGTTGTCTTTGTATCTAAAAAAAACTTCGTTCCTTTGTGTCTTTGTGTTCTAATATTAGAATTAGCTGAATAGTTGTGAAAGTTCAGTGAAATAATTAAATAAAGTTAAATTATGGAGAGTGGAGACAATTTCTTCACTCTCCATTTTTTAGTGTTCACTTTTTTTAGTACCTTTGCACCCGCATTTCGCAAAACATTATATCATAATCATTAATTAATTAAAATCTATGTATTTAGATCAGGCAAAAAAACAAGAGATCTTTGGACAGTACGGAAAGTCTAACACTGATACTGGTTCTGCTGAGAGCCAGATAGCATTGTTCTCATACCGTATTTCCCACTT
>JAQXRI010000061.1 GCA_029218445.1 Prevotellaceae bacterium
ATTTTATATGCTCAAAATAAACATTTTCGTTATTTTTATCTTTTATAAGAGATAAAATGAGTATATTTGCACAGTTTTTCCATTATAAAAGATAAAAATAACGGTTATGAGTGCAATTCCAAGGCAAAGTTACATAGAGAAGATTGAGCATTATCTTGGCAAGGATACCATCATTATCCTGACGGGACAGCGACGTATAGGCAAGAGCTATATACTGCGTTTGTTCAGGGACAAAATAAGCCAAAACGAGCATGCTAATGTAATCTTCATCGACAAAGAGAAGCATGAGTTTGATGATATCAGAACCTATAAGGACCTGAACGAATATATCGACGAAAGACGTGACAAGTCAAAAACCAACTATATCATTGTCGATGAGATACAGGATATAGAGGAGTTTGAGAAGAGTGTGCGCAGCTATTACGAAGAACCTGATGTGGAGATTGTTGTCACAGGTTCCAATTCAAGGCTGCTAAGCAGCGACCTGAGTACACTTATTGGTGGCCGATACAAGGAAATCTATGTTCAGGCATTGAGCTACTCGGAGTTTATGCTGTTCCATCAACAGAAGGATTCGGACGAGGCATTGGTCAAATATATTCAGTATGGTGGACTGCCAGGCCTGGTTAAGATGGGGCTTGACGAGCAGGATGCACATGAGTACCAGCATGATGTCTATCATACTGTGCTGTTAAAAGATGTAATAAGCCGGAATCAAATCCGAAACGTGCCGTTTCTTGAAAACCTCGTGCGTTTTCTTGCCGACAATGCAGGAAAGATTATCTCAGCCAACAGCATTGCCAAATATATGAAGTCACAAGGCGACAATGTCACTTCAACCGTCATCATCAATTATGCGAAGTTCCTATGTGACGCATACCTGATACATAAGGTAAACCGTTACGACATTCATGGCAAGAAGCTGTTTGAGAGCAACGATAAGTTTTATTTCGAGGACCATGGACTGCGTAACACATTGGCTGGCGGCTCTCGTGAGGGTGACATAGAGAAGGTTATAGAGAACATCGTTTATAACCATCTTATCCGTTTGGGCTATGAAGTAACCGTAGGTCAGCTTCAGGCGGGCGAGATTGATTTTGTGTGTACAAAACCCCAAGGTCAGCGCCTTTACGTTCAAGCTTCCTACATCATTGCCGATGCCGCCACAAGGGAGCGTGAGTTTGGCAATCTTCGTGCCATTAAGGACAACTATCCGAAGTATGTCATCTCTATGACCCCATTGGTCAGCCGTCAGGATTCTGACGGCATCACTCATCTCCATCTGAGACGTTTCCTGACTGAGGGAGTGGAGTGACAACTCTGCCCTCTGCTCATTTTAAATAATTGAAAATGCATGAAGTCTCGATGAGTTACAGATGACTAAAACGTGTCAACAAAACAAAAACGTGTCAAGTTTACAAAATCTTGCCGTTCTATCGAAAATAGTTCTTGCCCACATTTGCCGTTGTGGTTTATTCTTACTAACTTTGCATAGATAGAAAAAACAATAATACACAACAGATAAGAAAAGAATTCTTTATTTACTGCTGCCAATCCTAATGGCGGCAAACGTCAATGTGGCAAGGGCATGGGAGTACCCGACTTCCGTTCCTGACGGCTTTGTAGGGTCGGGAACAGAAAAGGACCCCTACCAAATCAGAAATGCACAGGATTTGGCAAATTTGTCTTGGTTAATGAACAATGACCACACAGAATATTGGAGGAAATACTGGATACTGACAAACGATATTGTTCTAAACGAGAATGTCTATACAGAAGGTGGCGCGCCCTCAAAAACTGCCAAGCAGTGGGTTCCCATCGGGAAATATGTAGCTGCAATAAGTCGTGTCTCATTCCGTGGATGGTTTGACGGAAGGGGACACACTATCCGTGGTGTATATATTGACGACAGTGAGGGCAAAGAGAAATATCTCGGCCTTTTCGGATATGTATCTTATACCAGCAGCATTGAAAACCTTAATGTCGCCGACAGTTATATACGAGGAGGCTGTGGGTCGTGGTGTGCAAGGCAGAAGTCGTGGTGGCCTGTGCTGAGTATTTGTTGCCCTTGATGGTGGTTTCATGTCCGTCGCCGTCATCTACAGTTATGTCGGTAGTGCCGCTTGTGGCCACCACTATGGCACCTTCGGGCAGTTCTGGCTGTGCTGCGTTGTAGGTGTTGAGCATCACGAGGCAGAGCAGACAGGCTGCGGCAGCTCAAGCCCCATAATTATGCCGCGTCGCCATGTGCGTGTTCCGCCCATTTGCCGTTCCATCTTTTCCCATTCGAAATCAATGTCGGGAGCGTTGTGCTTCATGCGTGTTATGGCTTCGGCTATTTCTGTTTGCTGCTCGTTGTCAGGCAGTAAGAGTTCTTGTTCCATTCTATCTAATTCTTTGTCCATTGTTGTAAGTTTTATCTTATGACCCTTTGTGATTGTTTTGGGTACAGCCATTCGGCTTATTTTTTGTTAAAATGCCGCTTTAGTTGCGCCATGGCCCTTTGCAGTTGTTTCTTTATTCCTTCGGTTGTTATTCCCAGTTGTTCGGCCACCTCTTTATAAGCGTGGTGGTTGTAGTAACATTCTTCGAGTATAAGCCTCGTGCGTTCGGGCATTTTCCTTATCTCGATTTCAATGGCCTCGATGCGTCTTTCGCGTTGTAGCCATGCCTCGCCGTCGTCGTCGGCAATGTCGGGCAGCCTTATGCAGTCGATGTCGGTGTCGCGCCTCGACCGCTTTATTTCGTTGAGGCATCTGTTTCTTAAGCCTGTATAGATGTAGCTGCACAGTTTTGTGCTGTCGATGTTGTCGCGGTTGTTCCATGCCGCGGTAAACAAGTCGCTGACGATGTCTTTTGCCGTCTCTTCGTCGCGCGTAATGTTAAGAGCAAAGAAATAGAGCCGTGAATGGTGTTCACGGAAAAACAGTTCAAAATCTGTTCTCGTTATTTTTTCTTTGTTTTTGTGTATCACACTGCAAAAGTAGCAATAATATGTGAAACTCCCAAATTATTGACAAAGAAAAAATGGAAAAGATTTCAGAAGCGCGTCATTATCTCAAATACAATCTTGTCTTTCTCAGACGGCTTTGGCGTTGCGCCGTCGCGATAGAAATACTTCTCAAAATTGACGCGAATGTCTGATACGAAAGGCTTGGCAAGGCTTAGGGTGAAGCCGGCCGTCAGTCGATGGCGCTTATAGTCGGTGAGGGCGAGCTTGCCCTTGTCGTCGGTGGTCAGTCCGTCGCTGTGGTCGCTCATGAAGTCGTAGCGCACCAATGGCGACACCGTCTTCACCAAGTTCTCCTTGCGACGAGTCTTTATGTCGTAGTTGATGAAGGTGTCAAACGAGTGTACGTCGTCAAAGAGGTCGTGGCTGTAGTGCTTGTAGAGATATTCGGCCTCTACATGCCATCCGTTGGCGTGATAGTATGTGCCAAGGTCGTACATCATCGTGGTGTTGCCCTCGGGGCGTATCTTCTGTGTACTGAGTGTGACGTTGAAACCCTTGGGCAGGAAGAACTGTGCCTTGGCCGAGAAGTTGACCGCCTTGGTCCAATAGTTCTTTTGGTTGGTCAGTCCGGAGCCGTTGAACAGTCCCGCTTCAAGTATAATGGCATTGGGCCCTTTAAAGGTATAGCCCAAGGTGGCGCCTACGTCGCGCACGTTGCCCACCTGCTTGGCAATGAACGAGCGGTTGGCAAAATACTGCTGATGGGGCGAGCGGTGGGCGTCGATGGTAAACGGAACGCGGAACTGGCCTATGGTGAAGTTGAGCCGTTCTACGGGAGTGATGCGGGTGTAGGCGTCGAGCATTTTTATGGTGCCCTCGTCCGAGAGGTCAATTTCCGCCTTGTAGGCCACCTGCTCCAATAGCTTGCCTGTGACGCTGACGCGGGCGTTGCGCACCTCGAAGCGTCCCTCGCCCTCCTCGGTCTGATACTCGTATTTCCCACGTATCGTACCGTGGATTTCAGGTGTAAACTGCTGTGCTGTCGCACTTGTTGCTGCCATGAGCAGCACTGCCGAAATGACTGTCTTGATATTCATGTCGTAGATGTGTGTGAATGATTTTGCGCTGCAAAGGTACGAAATCGATGTTACAATAGTGTTACAATGGGGTGTAGCTTGCATTAATTTTCAATATTTCGCAAAATATTCGCTTTTTCTTGTCCCCTTTTCATAATGTTTGTGTCATAAATGAAAGAGAGAGAACAACAATTTTTTTAATTTCAACACAAATGTTATGAAACGAACTGAACATTTTATCGCATTGCTCTGCCTGCTGACGATTTTGGCTCCGGCAAGGCTGCTGGCGCAGCAGCAGGGCAAGAACGTCAACCTGAAGTGCAGCAACATGCCGCTGCCTACGGCCTTGTATAAGGTCGAACAGCAGTCGGACTACTACAAGATGAACTTCAACGCCGACGACATGAAAACTTACAGCGTGACGGCCGACATCAAAGACGCCAAAGCACCTGCCGCCGTTGAGCTGTTGCTCAAGGGACTGCCTTTTGCGTCGCAGGTGAAAGGACGCATCATTCAGATTAACCGAAAGGCCAACGGCGGCATTGCTGCACGAGGCCGGCTGATAGGTGCCGACGGCAACTATATATTAAATATCGAAAGACCATCACACGCGACCTGCAGGCCAGTGGAAAATACTCCATCGCTCCCGACTCGAAACTTTGGGTAATGCCGTTCCCACTGCGAGTAATGGACAACAATCCTACATTCAAGCAAAACTATTAACAAAATTTACAACATGAAGACAATAGTAATATTTATGGCTTTTTGGACGCTCTGCCCCTTGTGGGCAGATGCCCAGATTATTGATGACGACAAGCATCCAGTGGCCGAAGCCATCAACAAGGCTTACAGCTACACCTACTTTTTCCCCTTTGACGCAGAGGGCAAAATAAATATTAATTATGAACAGATGCGAAAGGAACTTGACAAGCGCTATGCCGAGGTGAAGGCCGAGGTGGACAAGATGGCTGACGGCGACGAGAAGGTGTTCTATACCCACGTCAATGAAGATGCATTTCTGAACTTCAGGATGCGCTTGTGCCAAGACTCTACTGCATACAGAGACCTTGTCAGTAGGATAGACCCCAACGACACCATCTCTCTCTTGAACTATCTGCCGCAGCGCTTTGTTGAAAGCAAGATGCAAGGCGACTACAGCAAGGCTTGGGGACACGACCCCACCGACTACGGACTGGAGTACATAAGCGTCATGCAACAGTACATAACAAGTCCAAAGGTGAAGCATGAGCTGCTGTCCGACTGTGCATGGGCTGTGTTGAGCTTCGGAAAAGACTATGCCGACATCGACCGCTTTTGGAAGCCGTTTGTTGATTATGCCGCCGATGATACGGTTGTAGTCAATAAGTATCAGACGAAGGTGGATGCCATAAAGCGCACTAAGCCGGGTGCTCCAGCCATCGACTTCACCTTTGAGGATGCTGACGGAAAGCAGCACAGGCTGAGTGAATTTTTCGGAAAAACATTGTATATCGACTGTTGGGCCACTTGGTGTGTACCATGCTGCAATGAGATACCTTATCTTGAACGTCAGGTGGCAGAATTGAAAGACAAGGCAGACCGCCTTGTGTTTATAAGCATCTCGCTCGACCGCAAACGTCAGCCTTGGATAGACAAGTTGGCAAAGGACAAACCGCAATGGTTGCAGTTTATTGCCGACAAGGCGGGTGACGAAATTCTTTCGAGTCAGTACGGCATTACAAGCATTCCTCGTTTCCTCATCATTAATGCTGACGGAACCATTGGCAACGCCAACGCCTTCCGTCCGAGTGACCCTGACTTCGCCGCAAAGCTGGAGCCATACTTACATAACTAAAGATAAGGGGGAGTTGAAGGAGTTAAGGAGTTAACTCCTTAACTCCTTAACTCCTTATCATTGTACCACCTTGAAACGGATGCGGAAAGAGCGGGTAAGCTCGTCCCAATTGGTGCCGAGAAGTTCGAAGCGGCCTATCTGTGAAGTGGAGCGCACATGCTTGCCTATGCAGGGACATACGTCGTAGTCGCCGATGCGGACAAGACGAATGGCTTCGGAGGCATCGTCGGGCAAGCGGTCAATACTCACATCGTCGGGAAGGTTGTCGCGCGTAACAAAGTCGAAGGTTACGGGGAGGTCGTCGGCAATGAGCTGGTTCATTCGGTCGGCAATTTCTTTCTCCTCTTTCCTTGTCGGCTTGTGATCGACTATGAAGGTCATCTTGCTCTTCTTGCGCTCAATGTGGGCATTGCGCGAACGCTCGCAGCCAAACATGCGCACCATGGTTTGGTTGAGCAGATGTTCGGCTGTGTGGGCGGGCGGAAACTCTTCCTTGTTGTGTGAGTTGAGAATAGGGTCGTCCATCGTGTTAGAATGTTATTTTGTAAACCGCAACTCCATGGGCTGCCACTGTGGCGGATACGCTGCTGTCCTTGGCGAGGGTGAGCGGCGTAGTGATGCCGGTAAGCAGTTCGTGGGCCTTGTGGGTGCCTTCTGTCATGTTGAGATAGTCGAAGGCATGTGCTGGAATGTTTACCTTTACTTCTTCGTCCATGTCGCCAAAGTTTGCCACTACCAACAGCATCTCGTTACCCGCCTTGCGCAGGAAAGCGTAGTGGCGGAACGGATTGAACGATGACGAGGCGGGATTGACATACATGAGGTCGAAGAATTGGCCTTGGCTTACTGCCTTCTCGCTTCGGGCTATGCCGATGAGCTTCGTGTGGATGTCGGCAAGTCGTTGCTCGTCGGCCGTGAGCTGGTTGGAGGCTGCGCGGCAAAGTGTGTCGATGCTCCAATAGTCGAATATGGTGGTTCGACCGTCGCGTCCGCTGAATCCCTCGGCATCCATGCCCTTTTCGCCGTATTCTTCGCCTTCGAAAAGCATGAATGGATTTTGGCGAAGAAGCAACGACACGGCAAGTGCGGGGACGGCCTTAAAGGCACACCCTGCAAAAAAGTCGCTGGCAATGCGCTGCTCATCGTGGTTTTCGAGGAAGTAAAGCATGTGGCCTGCAATGTCGTCGGTGGCCTGCCATGCGCCGGTGATGGCCGATGCGGGGCAATGGCCACAGGTGATGGCGCGTAGTGTATCGTACATGCCGACCTTGTCGTAGAGGTAGTCGAAACCGCTGGCTATGTAGGTGCGATAGAGCGAAGGGTTATACACTTCGCCAATTATCTTTACCTCAGGATAGGCCTGCTTTAGTTTGTCCAACGCCCACGACCAGAATGCAGCCGGCACCATTTCGGCCATGTCGCAACGGAATGCGTCAACGCCTTTTGAAGCCCAGAACTTGAGAATCTCGAGCATCTTATGCCATGTGTCGGGAGTGGGGTGGAAGAGTCCTATGCCTCCGGCGTAGTAGTCAACACCGTAGTTGAGCTTTACGGTTTCATACCAGTCGTTGCGGCCTGGACGCGAGTCGAAGTGGTCGTTGCCGGTGGCTTTGGCCGGAAGCTCTACGTAGGGTTCGGCCTGGCCTGAGTATATGTCGAAGTAGGGAGAGAACTGCTCGCCGGGGCAATAATAGAAATTGTTTTGTGGCGAGAAGCCTTGTGTGGTGTCGTCGTCGTCGCCAAGTCCCTTCACTCCCTTTGGCTGGAAGAGCGACTTGTACTGACGGGCCACGTGGTTGGGCACAAAGTCGATTATGACCTTCATGCCTGCCTTGTGGGTACGCTCGACAAGAGACTCAAATTCGGCCATACGCCATTTGACATCGACCGCCAGGTCGGGGTCGATGTCGTAGTAGTCGGCTATGGCGTAGGGTGAGCCTGCGCATCCCTTGACCACTGCCGGATGCTGGCGAGGTATGCCGGCGGCAGAATAGTCGGTCTTGGTGGCGTGGCGCAGGACTCCGGTAAACCAGATGTGGGTTATTCCTTTGTTTTTTATCTCTTTCAGTTCCTTTGCCGAAAAGTCGTTCAGCTTGCCGCAGCCATTTTCGCTGATGGTGCCGTTGGGCTTGCGAGTGGTGTTGCGGTTGCCGTAGAGGCGTGGAAGAACTTGATAAATAACGATTTTTTCCATTGCCCTGTTATGAGATGCCGTTAACGGCTACTGTTTTGTCGATACGGCCAATCATGCCTTGCAGGGCCTTGCCTGGTCCGCACTCGGTGAAGTCGTCGGCACCGTCGGCTATCATGTTCTGAACGCACGATGTCCAGCGCACGCTACTTGTGAGCTGTGCTATGAGGTTCTGCTTTATTTCAGCTGGGTCGGTATGTGGCTTGCCGTCAACATTCTGATATACAGGGCACTTTGGAGTTGCAAACTCGGTCTGCTCGATGGCTGCCTGAAGCTCGTCTTTGGCTGGCTGCATGAGTGGCGAGTGGAATGCTCCGCCCACCTTCAGCGGCAGTGCTCGCTTTGCACCTGCTTCCTTCAGCTTGGCGCATGCGGCATCGATGGCCTCTACTGAACCAGAGATGACCAACTGGCCGGGGCAGTTGTAGTTGGCAGGAACAACTATTGGAGTCGTTTCGCTCACTTCTGCGCAAATGGCCTCAATCTTGTCGTCGGCAAGGCCAACGATGGCGGCCATGGTTGAAGGAGTCTGCTCGCAGGCCTTCTGCATGGCCATGGCACGGGCATAAACAAGTTTCAGACCATCCTCGAAGCTGATGGCACCTGCGGCAACAAGAGCCGAGAACTCGCCGAGAGAGTGTCCGGCAACCATCGATGGCTGGAACTCGTCGCCGAGACTGATGGCCTTGATTACGCTGTGGAGGAATACAGCAGGCTGAGTAACCTTAGTCTGCTTCAGTTCGTCGTCTGTTCCGGCGAACATGATGTCAGTTATCCTGTAACCGAGAATTTCATTAGCTTTTTCAAAAAGCTCCTTTGCTTTTGCATCGTTGTCGTACAGGTCTTTGCCCATACCAACGAATTGTGCTCCCTGTCCTGGGAAAACGAATGCTTTCATTTCTATTTCTTCTTTTTTTAATAAATAATTTTTTAAAGTTGACGAGTTGAGAAGTTGACGAGTTGATAGCTTTATAGCAAAAAGGTAGAGCTTAAAGTATTGTTTTAACTCCTTAACTCCCAAGCTCCTTAACTCCCAAGCTACTGCAACAGCGGCACAAGCACACTGAAGGTACTTCCCTCGCCAAGCACTGACTCTACATCGACGTCGCCTCCATTCTTAACGGCAAAGTCCTTGCAGAGCTGTAGTCCAAGACCGCTGCCTTCCTCGTTGTTGGTTCCGTAGGTCGTTTCGCCTTTGTGGAACAGACCTGCAATGCGGTCAGGAGCAATGCCGACACCATGGTCGCGGACGCTGATTTTGGCAAAGTTGTCCTGCTGCGAGAGTATTATTTCTATTGCGCTGCCTTCAGGTGTAAACTTGATGGCATTGCTTAGGAAGTTTCTGACTACGGTGTTGAGCATGTCTTTGTCGGCATGTACCTTTAGCCCTTCAGCCTTCTCTTCCATCGTCAGCTTGATGTTCTTCGTTTCGGCAATCATGGTGAATATGCCGTAAACGCCAGTGACAACATCCATCACCTCAAAGTCCTGATAGGCCACCTTAAGGCGTCCTGTTTGGCTCTTTGTCCATTTGAGCAGGTTGTCGAGCAGGTCATGTGTCTCCTCTGTTTCCTTGTTGGCCTTGTCGATGAGATAGTACATCTCAGGTCCGATGGCTTCGGGCGAGACGGTCTGAACGACAAGGTTTAGCACCATTCGGATGCTTGCCATTGGCGAACGAAGGTCGTGGGCAATGACCGAATACATCTTGTCGCGGTTGTT
>JAQXRI010000062.1 GCA_029218445.1 Prevotellaceae bacterium
GACAAGCACGGTTGCTGTCGGACAGGAATGAAAAACGTCCTCGTATATTACCTGTTCAGTGCAAGAGGACAGTAAATCTTAATAAATAATGAAGAGATTTACACCTAAGCCAGTGAACCTATATGGGGCAGCTGGCTGAGACTATACTATCGGAAGAGCGTATTCAGCTGAATGCGTTGCTTCCAGGTGACGAGCGAGACGCCAACAATGTTTGGATGTCCCAATTCAAAGCTCCAGTAACAAACTGCGTGCCTTTGGCTTATCGACTGAAGTTGAGCGATGTCTATAGCCAAGTGATGATGCGACAGTATTATGGAGCATTGACAGAGCAGCTTCGTGCGATCGAAGACGTACAGAAACAAAAGGAGTTTAAGCTCAAAAAGCTCGACTTCGTCACTCCGAGCGGTGTCTTTAAATACCGCCGTGAGGAGAATTTGGTGCGCCATTCAGGGATTCTTTGCATCGATATCGATGCAAAAGAGAATCCTGATGCTACTCGCGATTTGGTTGGTCTAAAGCAACATCTGCTTGACGACCAAGATCTTATACATGATTTGATTCATGTCTCTCCCCGAGGCAACGGCCTTAAGGACTACGTGCGAATTGACATCAAGCACTTTCCGCACTTAGACAACTTCAAGGCTCTGCGCTATTATTTTAAAACCAAGCATGGTCTCGTGATCGACGAGGCGTGCAAGGACATAGTCCGAGCCTGCTTCCTCTGCCATGACCCCAATGCGTATGTATCACCACAAATATGTCCGTATTAAAATATGATAGATGTAAAATATAATTTAGAAATGGCTAATGCTCTCGAAGCAGAGATGCCTGAAAAAGCAGAAACAGTGAACCGCAAAGTACATGCGTCGAGCAACCAGTCTGACCAGAAGGCTGACCTCCAGCGAGTGGCTGACGAACTGATAGCCCGCCACATCGACATCACCAACGCCTATCGAGATTGGCTGCACCTTGGCTTTGCCATTGCCGACGCTTTGGGCGAAGATGGCCGCCAGCTCTTCCACGACCTCAGCCGACAGTGTCCGAAGTACGACGAGGCAGAGTGCGACAAGCAATATACCCATTGCCTCAATGGTCGTGGCAGCGGAGTGACTGTCAAGACTTTTTTCCAAATGGCCAAGGACGCTGGGATAGAACTTTGTGCCAATAATGCCAAAATGCCAAGTGGCACAAATGGTGGAAAATGCCGAGAAAAGGTGGTTTTTGATGATTTTGATGATATTGTGCAAAGTGGCACTATGACACAATTGGCACAAACTGAGATTAACGAAGAGTCGAAGAACGTGATGACAACACTTGAGAACACCTTCTCCGATAAGCTCAGACGAGAGGACTTGCCTCCTTTCCTCCAAAGGGTTTACGACAGTCAGGAAGATGCCGTGGGACGCGACAAAATGTTGCTTGGGGTGCTTTGTCTCGTATCGATTTTCATAAACACTGCCATTTATGCCATTTATGATGGGCGAAAGGTTTTCGCTGCCCTCTACCTAATAATATTCGGTAGGTTCGCAACATCCAAAGGAGACCTTGAGGCAGTGAGGCAAGTGGCTGCACCGATAAAGAACGAGATGCGCCATTGCTATGAACAAGAGAAGTCGAACTACGAGATGGAGATGGCGGCTTGGGAATCGAAGGGCAAGAAGGAACGTGGACCAGAACCCAAGGAGCCTGTATTTACTTCTCCTTTTGTAAGTGCCAACAGTTCGGCAAGTGCCGTCTATCGCAGCTTGGATGCCAATGGCGGTTGGGGACTGATTTACGAAACTGAGGCTGACACGCTCTCCAGCATGCTCTCAAAGTCAGAGTATGGTGACTACACAGATTTGCTAAGAAAGGCTCACCATCACGAAAATATTGCAATGAAGCGTGTCGTTGACAATATAAACATTGAGATTGAGAAACCTCGCCTTGCTGTGTTCCTCACTTGTACTGGCTCGCAACTGAAACTGCTGTTGCCTCCGGGCAATGTGTCAAATGGCTTGGCTTCGCGCTTCCTATTCTATGCCTTGCCTGATGCGAAGTTGGAGTTTCGCGATGTGTTTGCCAGAGGCGATGACCCGATAGAGGACATCTACAAACGCTTGGGCGACGAGTTTCTTCCGCTCTATCACGAACTGCAGGAGCGTGAGGACAATCCCATACAGTTTGTATTGAGCAAAGAGCAACAGAAGCGTTTCATAACGATGTTTGACGGCATGCTCAAAGAGCAGTTCGCAATGCTTGGCGATGGAATACAGGGCTTTATCTATCGCATAGCACTTGAATGTTTCCGCATTGCAATGGTGCTGAGCGTATTGCGACGCTTAGGCGAGTGGAACAAGGAGGATGACATCTTCGACAGCTTGGAGCGAGCTTTGACCTGCGACGAGCGTGATTTCAATGCTGCACTGATCATCACAGAATGTCTTGTAAGTCACACGGCACGTGTCTATGCCGTACTGTGTTCGGAGGACAACGACCCATTCCGTCATCTTAAGGAGCAACCCAAGCCAGAGCTTAGGCAACTCTATGCCATGCTTCCCAGCGACTGTGTTTTCAGGACTTCAGAGGTTATTGATGCTGCTAAGAAGCTGAACATCTCTGAACGAACGGCAAAGCGAATGCTTGGTCAGATGTGGTCAGAGCATTGTGTGGTTGTGCGCCTAAAACAAGGCTATTATCAAAAGAAATCGTAGAAGACTGAAGAAGTTTCATAGTTATCAAACGCAACGTTGGGATTTCCGAAGCCTAACGTTGCTTCTGATGAACTCCAACGTTGCGTTTCCCGAAACCTAACGTTGCGTTAGCCGAAATGTAACGTTGGAGTTCTTTCTCCTCAGCATTCATATTTCCGGCATAGGCACTTCGGGTATTTCAGTGTCCTCCTTGCCAATACCATTCCTGTCACCTATATGAACATCGAGTAGTAAATGGGCATGTGGCTTATGCCGTTTGTAGTCTTCCACTTCGCCATTTTCTTGTTGTCTAAAAAATGATAAAAACAAGTTTTCGGGACTTTTTCCATCGTTTTAGGGGTCAAAATCGGGAATTATTCCATCATTTTAGGGGTCGAAAACAGGAATTATTCCGTTTTTTTGGGTTAGTTTGCCATGCTTATAAAGCAGAAAATCACATTTTCCGCACGACCTACGGCTTGTTTTATCACATTTTCCGCACGACCTGACGTGGAAATCGGGAATTATTCCGTCATTTTAGGGGTCGAAATCGGGAATTATTCCGTTTTGCTTGCCGCTGGGGGTGTGGGTGTCCCGCACCCCCAGTAGCCAACACCCCCAGTAGCCCACACCCCCAGTAGCCAACAGCTACAGTAGATGGGACTGACGCTGATTGGAAGGAAGAAAAAATGTTGTTTTTTTAGTGAAATTTCTTGCGAAAAAGTTTGGTGGTTTGGGAAATTTTTCGTACCTTTGCATACAGAAGATGAGGCTGAAAAACAGCCGAGTCTTGAGAGATATTCACTTTTTAGTTTAACCTTAAAATAGTTTACAATTATGTTGACTTACCAAATTTATCAGTCCGCATTGAAGGATTCGCCGTCGTTCGGCAAATGGTACTGCAGAGTTGTCAGCTCCGAGACGCTTCACATTGAGGAACTTGCTGAGCACATGGCTAAACACAACACCCCGCTGGCTCCAGGCTATCTGAAGGCAGTGCTCGAGGGCGCTGTGCAGTGCATCAAGGAGCTGACGCTCGACGGCAAGCGAGTAATTCTTGACGATCTTGTGTCGTTTGGACTCGCTGTGAAGCACAAGATGGGAGCTGCCACTGCCGACGAGTTCTCAGTTGCGAAAAATGTTGATTCTGTAGTGCTTCAGGCCATTGGCCTTGGCGAGTTCTCGAAGTCGATGCTCAGCACGCAGGCTAAGCTTCGCGAGAGCAACAGCTACATGAGCCCACGCTCTGCAAACAACACTGAGGAGCCTGAGACGCCATCAGGCGGTCAGACCACTCCACCTACTGGTGACGAAGAGCAAGGTGGCGACATTAGCGAATGAGCCGGCACGACGCGCTTAGTGTTCACTGTCCAAAAATGATGAAGGGGCGGCACTCGAAAGTGTCACCCCTTCTTTTCGTTTGTTCTGCCGTAGTGTGGTGGTCAGTCGTCCATTTCCACAACGGTTATGCCTGCGCCGCCAAACTGCACGTGTTCGTCCCTGTACGACCTTACGTTTGGCACCGTCGAGAGATATTGGCGTATCACTTGGCGCAGTGCGCCTGTGCCTGTGCCGTGCAGGATGCGCACTCGGCCCATGCCCACCAGTATGGCGTCGTCGATGAAGTACATGACGGCGTTGAGAGCCTCGTCGGCCCTCATTCCGCGCACGTCGATGTCCTGCTTGAAGTTCAGTTTGCGGCTGTCTATGGTAGAGCGTGTCTGCTGGCTTACGGCAAAGCCCAGCAGCTGCTTGCGGTCGTCGGCCTTGCTTGACGTGGTTGTCGGCTTGGCCTTTTCCAGTCGTTCCAGCCTCATCTTTGTGCGCATGTCGCCAAACACTATGGTGGCCATCTTGCCGTCGATGCTCTCTATGCGTCCAATGGTGGTCAGGCCTTTTATGCGCACGGTGTCGCCCTTCAGGAAGTCGTCGGGGGCCGATGGCTGCGCCGCGGGCTTCGCTGTGGCTGCCGTTGGCGTGGCGGTGGCGTTCTTTTCCTTCTCTTCTTTGCGCTTCTGTTTCCGTTCCTTGCGTTGCTGTATCTGTTTCATCTTGCGCTCTATCATCTCGTCGGTGTCGCTTTTCCCGCCAGCGTCGAGCACTCCATTCTCAAACTCCTTCAGTTCTTCGCGTATTCGCTTGGTGGCCTCTTTTTCGGCTTGTTTCTCGCGTATCTCGCGTATGGCGTTTTCTATTCTTTTGTTGCCTTCCCGATATAATTCTTCGGCCTGTTCCTTTGCCTTGCGCATTATTTCCTTCCGGTTGCGTTCCAGTTCCTGCAGCTCGCGCTCGTAGTTGGCTATTTTCTGTTCCAATGTTTTCTCGTGCTGATGCACAGTCTGTCGCTTGTTCTCCCAATAGCGTTTGTCGCGCACTATGTCCTGCAGATACTTGTCGCTCTGTATGTAGTCGCTGCCCACTATTTCCGACGCGTCGGCTATCACCTCTTCGGGTATGCCCGTCTTGCGGGCTATCTCTATGGCAAACGACGAGCCGGGCTGTCCTATGGCCAACTTGAACAGGGCGCGCATTTCGTGACGGTCGTACAGCATTGCTCCGTTCACCACTCCCTCGTGGCTGTCGGCAAAGTGCTTGAGGTTTTGGTAGTGTGTGGTTATCACTCCGTAGGCCTTCTTCCTGCAAAACTGCTTCAGCACGCTCTCGGCTATGGCTCCGCCTATGGTAGGCTCGGTGCCGCCGCCGAATTCGTCAATCAGCAGCAGTGTCTTTCCGTCGGCCTGCTTCATCATGTTCTTCATGTTCATCAGATGGCTCGAGTAGGTGCTGAGGTCGTCGGCTATGCTCTGTTCGTCGCCAATGTCTATCATGATGTTGCTGAACACGCCCGTCTTCGACCGTTCGCCTACGGGTATCGACAGGCCGCACTGCAGCATGTACTGCATCAGTCCCACCGTCTTCAGGCACACCGACTTTCCGCCTGCGTTGGGGCCTGAGATTATCAGTATGCGCTTTTGGCTTGTCAGCATTATTTCCAGCGGCACTATTGGCTTGCCCTGCTTTTCGAGCGACTGTTGCAGCAGCGGGTGCCTGGCTTCTATCCAGTCTATTAGCGGCTGTTGTTCCACGGCAGGCTCAATGGCCTTCATGGCCTTTGCGGCCTCGGCCCTTGCATTCACAAAGTCCATCTGCCCCATAAATGTGTACGACTGCATTATCTCCCTTACGTGTGGACGTATCACGGCCGATATCGCTGTGAGTATTCTTATTATCTCACGCCTTTCCTCGGCCTCCAGCTCGCGCACTTTGTTGTTGGCCTCCACCACTTCGGCAGGCTCGATGAACACGGTGCGTCCCGTTGCCGACTCGTCGTGTACGATGCCCCTGATTTTTTTCTTCAGTGCAGGTGCCACAGGTATCACCAGTCGGCCGTCGCGCATGGTCGGTGCAATGTCCTTCTCCACGAGGCCTTCGCTTTGGGCGGCCCGAAGAATGCTGTTGAGTGTTCTCGATATGCCACCCTCCGTGCGCGCCAACTCCTGGCGCACCGTCAGCAAATGGTCGGATGCGTTGTCCTTTATGTGTCCAAACTTGTCAAGTATGCGGTCGATTTGCCTTATTATGTCGGGGAATGTCATCACGTCGGTAGTCATTCGGGCAAGGGCAGGGTAGGGATATTGCGGTTCGTTGTCGTCGGCGCCATGGTTGTCGGCGCGCCTTAGGTATCTCACCATTCCGTCTATCGTTTCCATCGAGCGTCTGAGGTCAAACAGTTCGTCCTCGTCAAGGTGCGTGCCCTCAAGCCTTATTCTATAAAGAGGTTCGCGCACGTCGAAGAAGAAGCTCATGGGAAAGTCGTCATGCTCTTCGGTAAGTCGTCTGAACTCTTTGGTTTGTGTCAGCCACTCGTTAATTTCCTCGACGTTGGTCGATGCCTTCATGGCGTCCACCATTTCTTTGCCCATGGTGCTGAGGCAATGTTTTTTCAGCATGGACCTTATTTCGTCGAAGCCTATTTTGCTTTCAAAATTATTTGGATAAATCATGGGTGCAAAATTACACATAATGTATGAAACGGCAAAGGAAAAACCTACAAAACCTGCACAAAAAGGGCAAAAACAGATGTTTTTTATAAATAATTGAAAAAAAAGTGCCGAAAAATTTGGTAGTTTGAAAAAAACTCCTTACCTTTGCAAACGCAATTGAGACACAACGCTGTTGTTCTCGTTCGGAGAGATGGTAGAGTGGTCGATTACAACGGTCTTGAAAACCGTCGTGCTGAGAGGCACCGGGGGTTCGAATCCCTCTCTCTCCGCTCCATAGTCTTATTAATTTTGAAAAGGGTAGGATACAAGGCGTTGTACACCGCCCTTTTTTTTATTGCTTATTTTCAACAACCTGCGTTTTAAAACCCATTGAAAATCAGCATTATAAAGTATAGGGGTTCCCAAGAATAACATCAGCAATCATCGGATATCATGAGCACAAAATGTATTATATCAAAAAAACGAAAGTGTTAAAAATGAAAGAAATCTTGAGGCTACTTTCATCTATTCAATATTTTTTTCGTAACTTTGCATCATGATAGTATTTTCTTTGCAATAGAGATAAAAATAATTTGATTACTTATGAAAAAGGTATTATATATGTTGGGGCTTGCCTTGGCGGTGATTATCCCACTGTCGTCGTGCAGCGACAACGATTGTGTAGAAGCCGTTGAGTTCAAGTGTGTGTTTGATGCGCTGGATTGGGGCGAGGGTACAACGACATACGTCATAGGACACAAAAGCCCCGACACTGACGCAGTGTGTTCTGCCATTTCCTACGCATACCTAATGAAGGCTTTGGGCTACCAGTGTGAGGCGAGGGTTGCAGGGAAACTGAACAACGAGACGAAAATGGTGTTGGAGAGGTTTGGCATTGAAGTGCCAAAGGTGATGGACAATGCCAACGGCGAGCGAATGATAATGACTGACCACAGCGAGCTGCAACACGCCATTGAAGGAATGGACAAGGCGAGGTTGCTGCAGATAATTGACCACCACGCCTTGGGAAGTGCCGTGACGTCGGCACCGCTCTACTGCCGCATAATGCCCGTAGGCTCGACTTGCAGCGTGGTATATACGAGCTTCAAGGATTACGGAGTGGCTATAGGCAAGGACATGGCAGGACTTATGCTGTCTGCCCTGCTCAGCGACACCAACAACATGACCTCATCAACGACATGTGCCTTGGACAGCATGATGTACCGTGAGCTGTTGCCGCTGACTGGCATTACCGACGTGGAAAGCTACTATAGGGAAATGGCCGACTCGTTGGCGTCTTACTCGGGATTGACCGACGAGGAGATTTTCTTCTCCGACTATAAGGACTACGGCGCAGAGTCGGTGGGTAAGGATATAGGTGTCGCCGTAGTGAACTCGCTCGACGAGGCGGTACAAGTGAGCCTGCGCAACAGAATGGCTACATTCATGCCCACTGCCTTGGAGAAGAAAAATAGGGACATGGTGTTTGCAATGATAATAAACAAGACTGACAACTACACTGACATAATATATTATGGCGACGGTGCGAAGGAAGCCGCCGAGAAGGCTTTTGGCAAATCGGACAAAGGCTACATAAGATGTGAGGGACAGTTGTCGCGCAAAAACGATTTCATTCCTGCCATAAGCAAGGCTTTGCAGAATTAGTTGTTTTCACTTGCTCTCTGTATCTTACGTAAGCGAAATACAACTTTGTGTTATTAATTAGGGTGAATTCGGCGAATTGCCTAACCCGCCGTAGGGGCGGACACATGTGTCCGCCCCTACAATCGGCAGCTAAGGCGTTTCGTCGAACTCACGTTATTGTAGGGTGATTATAAATGTGGGGAAGTTCAGTAAATTTTATTAGCTGATAGTAGCAACTTGAGGTGTTGACAGAAAAAAAAACAAAAAAAACATTGCAGTTTAAAACTTTTTATATATCTTTGTGCCCAGATAGTAAAACAAACAAATAACACCAATTAATTATCTAACAATGAACATGAACAAAAAACTATTCGTTACACTCCTGCTCGGGTGTTTGGCTCTGGGTGAAGCAGTGGCTCAGAAGGCCGTTGCATGGAACGACCCTAACCTAAATGAACAAAATCGTGAGCCAAGACGAGCCAATTTCTTCGCTTTTGAGAACGAAGCACTTGCTGAAAAAGGCGACAAAACGGCGTCGTCGCGCTACTTGTCGATGGAAGGCATGTGGAAATTCAATTTCGTAAAGAACCACAACGAACGCCCCCTTGACTTCTTCAAGACTACATACGACGATTCGAAGTGGGTGGACTTCCCCGTTCCGGGACTTTTTGAAATTAACGGATACGGCGACCGCATCTACCGCAATGTAGGCTACTCGTGGGCAACGACCTTCAAGAGCAATCCTCCTTACATTGGCGAGATGGACAACTACACCGGCTCATACCGCCGCGAGTTTAACCTGCCTGAGTCGTGGGCAGGACAGGAAGTGTTCTTCCACGTAGGCTCGGCCACAAGCAACCTCACACTTTGGGTGAACGGCAAATATGTAGGCTATAGCGAAGATTCGAAAATTGCCGCCGAATTCAACATTACAAAGTATTTGAAGAAAGGCAAAAACCTGATAGCCATGCAGGTGATGCGCTGGTGTGACGGCTCGTATTTGGAGGACCAGGACTTCTGGCGCTTCACGGGCATTGCACGCGAGGTGTATCTCTACTCGCGCTCGAAGACTCGCATTGCCGACCTGGTGCTGAACGCCGACCTGGAAAACAACTACCGCGACGGAAAGCTGGAATTTGACGTCAAACTGACGGGCGACAAGAAAGCCACGGTGGAACTGAAGCTGAAGGACGCCAGCGGAAAGGAAGTGGCAAGCAGCCAACTGGCTAAGGGTGCCATGGGCGTGAAGAACGTCAAGGCATGGACAGCCGAAACACCTTATTTATATATTCTCGACATCACGCTGAAGAGCGGCGGAAAGGCTGTGGAGAGCGTGATGAAAAAGGTGGGATTCCGCAAGGTGGAGATTAAGAACGCACAGATGCTCGTCAACGGACAGCCTGTGCTGATAAAGGGCGCCGACCGTCATGAGCTTGACCCCGAAACGGGCTACGTGGTGAGCATTGAGCGCATGATACAGGACATAAAGATAATGAAGCAGCTGAACATAAACGCTGTGCGCACTTGCCACTATCCCGACGACCCACGCTGGTATGACCTGTGCGACCAGTATGGACTTTACGTTACGGCCGAGGCCAACATCGAGTCGCACGGAATGGGCTACGACGAGAAGACTCTGGCAAAGAACCCATCGTTTGAGCTGGCACATCTTGAGCGCAACCAGGCCAATGTGCTCACTCTGCGCAACCACCCCTCAATAATAGTTTGGAGCCTTGGCAACGAGGCCGGCTATGGCGTCAACTTCGAGAAGGCATACGACTGGGTGAAGGCCACCGACGCCACACGCCCTTGCCAGTATGAGCAGGCTCGACAGAACGGCAAGACCGACATCTTCTGCCCCATGTACTATGGATATGAGGGATGCGAAAAGTATTCAAAGGGCGACAACCCACGTCCGCTCATACAATGCGAATATGCCCACGCCATGGGCAACTCGATGGGTGGATTCAAGGAGTATTGGGACATGATACGCAAATATCCCAAGTATCAGGGTGGCTACATCTGGGACTTCGTCGATCAGGGCTTGGCCGACAAGAGCCCCATCACCGGACGCACCATATTTACATACGGTGGCGACTACGGACGCTATCCTGCCAGCGACTACAACTTCAACTGCAACGGCATCATTGCTCCCGACCGCCGTCTTAATCCGCACGCCTACGAGGTGGGCTACTACTATCAGGACCTTTGGGTGGAGAATGTCGATGTGAAGGCTGGCAAGTTTACTGTATATAACGAAAACTTCTTCCGCAACACCGACTATGCATTGCTCGACATCAGCGTAAACATCGACGGAAAGCCTTGCTACAGCGCAGGCAACCGCAACATCGACGGCATAGCTCCTCAGCAGCGCAAGACTTTCGAAATGCCTATGGTGGCCAAGAAGGTGGCTGAGCTTGCCGAGCAGAATCCGGACAGTGAAATAACGGTTCAGTTCTACTTCAAGTCGAAGAACGGCGAGCCTCTCGTTGACAAAGGTCAGGTGCTGGCCAAGTATCAGGTTGTGGCAAAGCCCTACCAGTTCCCCAACCTTGACGCTGCCGTCGAGGGCGAGCTGCCCAAGCTCACCGAGGCCGAGGCCTACATAAAGATGGAGGCTGCCGGCATGGCCGTAACCATTGGCAAATGGACAGGCATGATAGACTATCTTGACGTGAACGGCAAGGAGATGCTTGTTTTCCGCGAGTCGATTACCCCTGAGTTCTGGCGTGCCCCTACCGACAACGACTACGGCGCACAGCTGCAGCGCAAGCTGTTGGCATGGAAGAATCCGGGACTGAAGGTTAAGGACATCTGTCATGAAGTGGAGGGCAACAACCGCATGGTTAAGGTTGAGTTGACAATGGAGAACGTGAAGGGCAGCCTTGAATTGAAATACACCTTGAAGCCCGACGGAACCCTCGTGGTAGAGCAGAACTTCGACGCCGACAATCAGGAGAAGGGTCCTGAAATGTTCCGTTTCGGTATGCAGCTCCAAATGCCTCAACGCTTCAACAGCATAGAATACTATGGCCGCGGACCAGTGGAGAACTACTGCGACCGCAATTCGAGCGAGTTTATCGGTCAGTATGCGGCACGCACGGCCGACGAATACTTTGAATATATACGTCCGCAGGAGAGCGGCAATCACACCGACATACGCACATTCTCGGTCATCGACAAGCTCACCGGCGAGGGACTCACCTTCATCGGCAACGCACCGATGGAGTGCTCGGCATTGAACTATCTTGTAGAGGACCTGGACGACGGTGTTGACAAGGACAAGAAGTGGGGACGCCACAGCGGCGACCTTACACCTCGCAAGCTCACGCAGGTGCATGTACAGCAGAAGCAGCTGGGTCTTGGCTGTGTAAACAGTTGGGGCGCCTGGCCTCTTGAGCAGTATCGTCTGCCTTACAAGGACTACAATTTCAAATTTGCCGTTAAGGCTTATGATGGTTCAGAGGGTAGAAGGTAGAGTACTTCAGAAACTTGAATTAACAACAACGTGAATTCGGCGAATTGCCCAACCCGCCCCTACAATCGGCAGTTAATACAATTTGTTCAACAATCGGCAGTTAAGACATTTTGTCGAATTCACGTCAATAACAATGCAAATATGATAAAAAGGATATTTCGTTTCTACTACGAAGGCTTCCGCAACATGAAGTTGGGTAAAACTTTATGGCTTATCATTATAATTAAATTGTTCATCATCTTCGCCATACTCAAGGTGTTTTTCTTCCACGACTATATTGGCGAGAATGCAGAGAAGGGACAGGAGTCGGAGTTTGTAGCTGATGAAATACTTGACGACTCGAAGACACAATTTACTGACCATCAATAATAATAGACAGCATAAATTTAAAACTTATAATTAAAGCTCTATACTTATGACACATTTACTATTGAACATTGACCCCGCAGCGGTTGATTGGGCGAGAGCGCAGTTTGCACTTACTGCCATTTATCACTGGCTGTTTGTGCCACTGACACTTGGCTTGGCACTAATAATGGGCATCATGGAAACGTGCTATTACCGCACGAAAGACGAGTTTTGGAAACGCACTGCCATTTTCTGGCAGAAGCTGTTTGGCATCAATTTTGCCATGGGCGTTGCGACAGGCATCATCCTGGAGTTCCAGTTTGGAACCAACTGGAGCAACTATTCATGGTTTGTTGGCGACATCTTTGGCGCACCGCTTGCCGTCGAAGGTATTGTGGCATTCTTTATGGAGTCAACCTTCGTAGCCGTAATGTTTTTTGGCTGGAAAAAGGTGTCGCGCGGCTTCCACCTTGCGTCAACGTGGCTCACAGGCCTTGGCGCAACCTTCTCGGCATGGTGGATTCTTGTGGCCAACTCGTGGATGCAGTATCCTGTCGGCTGTGCTTTCAATGCCGACACCATGCGCAACGAGATGGTGTCGTTTGCCGAAGTGGCTCTTTCGCCGTTTGCCGTCAACAAGTTCTGTCATACCGTCACCTCGGCTTGGATTATCGGTGCCCTCTTCACCGTGGCCGTAAGCTGCTACTATCTGTTGCGCCGTCGTGAGCAGAAATTGGCACTGAAAAGCATCAGGGTAGGCTCGATAGTGGGCATGGTAGGAATATTGCTTGCAATGCACACCGGCGACGGTTCGGCCTATAAGGTGGCTCAGGTGCAGCCCATGAAGCTTGCTGCCATGGAAGCCCTTTACAATGGAGGCGAGAGTCAGGGACTTACAGCCATTGCCCTTGTCAACCCATTCTCACAACCTGACTATGCCAACGAGGAGGCGCCTGCCCTGAAGATTGACATACCTTACGCCCTGTCGTTCCTCGCCACTCGCGACATCAACGGCTTTGTGCCTGGCGTCAACGACATTCTGAATGGTGGCTACAAGAACGCCGACGGCACAATAGAGCCTTCGGTTGACCGCAAAATAGTAAGCGGAAAGAAAGCCATTGCAGCTCTGAAAGACTACAGGCAGCTCAAGTCGAGCCTGAAAGGCAACCAGCCTACCGCCGACGAGGAGGCCCGACTAACTTCGCTGAAGGAAGAAATAGACAACAACATGAAATATTTTGGCTACGGATATGTAACCGACAAGGCGTCGCTTGTGCCTTCCATCCCTCTTTGCTTCTACGCATTCCGTGTCATGGTGGGTCTCGGCACGCTGTTTCTTCTGTTCTTTGCCGTAAGCTTGTTCCTCTCGTTCAAGGCCGATTTGGCTGAGGCCAAGTTCAAGTGGTATCACATTGTTGCCATTGCTCTTGTGCCGTTAGGCTACATCTGCAGCGAGTCGGGTTGGCTTGTGGCAGAGTTTGGCCGTCAGCCGTGGGCCATTCAAGACATGATGCCTACATGGGTGGGCGTAAGCAACGTAGGTTCAGCCAGTGTTGCGCTCACATTCTTCATCTTCCTTGCCTTGTTCACCACACTGCTTGCCGTAGAGATAAGCATTCTTCTGAAGGCGATAAAGAAAGGCCCTGAAGATTGACGGACAAGTACTGTTGAACAATACACATTTGCTTATAGGGCAAAACAAATGATTCAAAAAAACTCAAAACCCAAAATTTTAGATTATGACTTACGAATGTTTGCAACAATATTGGTGGTTCCTCGTGTCACTGCTTGGAGCACTGCTGGTTTTCCTGCTGTTCGTTCAGGGAGCCAACTCGCTTGTGTTTTCACTCGGACGCAGTCCTGAGGAGCGTCGTCTGATAGTCAACTCTACAGGCCGAAAGTGGGAGTTTACATTCACCACTCTCGTCACCTTTGGCGGAGCCTTCTTTGCTTCTTTCCCTCTGTTCTACAGCACCAGTTTCGGTGGAGCCTATTGGCTTTGGATGATTATCCTGTTCTCGTTTGTGGTACAGGCCGTGAGCTATGAGTTCCAGAACAAGCTGGGCAACTTGCTTGGTGCGCGCACCTTCCAGTGGTGTCTTGTGGCCAATGGCATTCTTGGCCCGCTGCTCCTTGGCGGTGCCGTGGCCACTTTCTTCAATGGCTCAAACTTTGTTGTGGCAAAAGACAACATGCTCGACGGATTTCAGATGCAGCCGGTTATCAGCAGTTGGGCCAATGCCAGTCATGGCCTCGACGCTTTGCTCGACCCGTGGAACCTCGTTCTTGGCTTTGCCGTGTTATTCCTCGCCCGTGTTCTTGGCATACTGTATGTCATGAACAATGTCAACGACGAAAACATCCGTTCGCGCGGCAGTGTGCGTCTTATTGGCGTGGCCGTGCCTTTCGTGGTGCTTTTCGTGGCTTTCCTTGTTCATGTTCTCGTTAAGGACGGCTATGCCTACGACCCCGTGACAGGCATTGTGTCGATAGTGCCACTGAAATATCTCGATAACTTCCTCACCATGTGGTATCTTGTCGTAGTTCTTCTCGTTGGAGTGGTGCTTGTGCTTTATGGCATTATACGTACCATTGTGAGCAAGACCTACATTGGCGGCATTTGGCCTGCCGGCATAGGCACTGTGCTGACCGTTCTTGCCCTTTTGCTTTGCGCCGGATGGAACAACACTTGCTATTATCCGTCAAATGCCGACCTTCAGAGCTCCCTTGCGTTGGCCAACAGCTGCAGCAGCGAGTTTACGCTTCAGGTGATGTCGGTTGTCAGCATACTTGTGCCCTTTGTCTTGGCCTACATCGTTTATGCATGGTATTCCATCGACAAGAAGAAACTCGACAAGGAGGAAATAGCTACTGATGAAGCTTATTGAATGTTTTTCGAGTAAAAGAATTGTAGAATGAAAACAATATGGGGGCGTGTCAAAAGTAACCGACACGTCCCCATAATGTTTAGTTGTCAATATCTATCGTCATGCCGTCGTAGGCAAGCTGCACGTCTTGAGGAAGGCGGCGGTTGACCTCGGCGTGGAGGCCTATGTCGTGGCACGAGTGTATGAGGTAGGTTTGTGGCGCATTGGTCAGGCGGATGAAGTCGAGGGCTTCATCGACGAGCATGTGAGAGTGGTGGGGCTTGCTGAAGCGAAGGGCATTGACCACCAAGATGCTGCTGCCTGTGGCGTAAGGCAGTTCAGAGGGGGCGATGGTCTTCATGTCGGTGATGTAGGTGAGGCCCCCCTGCCCCCCGGTGGGGGGTGTCGCATAGGTGATGCGGTAGGCGAGGATGGGGAGCTTGCCGTGCATCACGGTGAAGGGCATGATGTTGAGGTCGCCTATTTGGAATGGCTCGTGGGGGAGTATCTCGTGAAGGTTGATGGAGGGAACGCCAGGATATTTGTTTTCAGTGAAGCAGTAGGGCATGTTGTGGCGTATGTTGCGGGCAGAGATTTCGTCGGCATAGACTTCGATGTCGCCAAAATGGCAGTAGGGTCGAAGGTCGTCCATGCCGCCTACGTGGTCGTAGTGGTGGTGAGTGACGAGCAGGCCGTCGATTTTGCGGAATGGCTGGGTTAGGATTTGCTCGCGAAAGTCAGGACCGCAGTCTATAAGCAGTCGGGTGGTGGCTGTCTCGACAAGTGCCGAGCAGCGTAGTCGCTTGTCGTGTGGGTCGTTGCTGCGGCAAACGCTGCATTGGCAGCCTATTACCGGTACGCCGCAGCTTGTGCCTGTGCCGAGGAAAGTCAGTTTCATAAAATATTCACTTCCGGATAAATATCGATTCCAAACTTCTGCTTTACGTCGTTGCATATGGTGGTGCAGAGCGTCACCACCTCGTTGCCTGTGGCTCCGCCACGGTTGACGAGCACAAGGGCTTGCTTAGAGTGTACTCCGGCGCGGCCAAGGGTGCGGCCTTTCCATCCGCATTGGTCTATCATCCATCCGGCTGGAATCTTTACGTGGTCGGCATCAATGTCGTAGTGGGGCATTCCGGGGTAGAGGGTGGCAAGCTCGTCGTATTTTGCACGGCTTGCTACAGGGTTCATGAAGAAGCTGCCTGCATTGCCCTCCACCATAGGGTCGGGCAGCTTTTCGCGTCTTATCTTTATTATCACGTTGCGTAGCTGTAGTGGGGTAGGGCTGTCGATGCCTTCGGCATGCAGCTGGGCAAGTATGTTGCCGTAGTCGAGTTGTGGAGTGAAGGCTTTGTTGAGTCGGAAGGTGACGTGGGTGACTATGTAGCGTCCTTTCCATTCGGTCTTGAACATGCTTTGTCGATAGCCATAGTGGCATTCGGCGTTGTCGATTACCACCTCTTTGCCTGTTGCTGTCTCAATGGCCTCCACCTTATATATAATATCCTTTGCTTCGGCTCCGTAGGCACCTATGTTCTGCACAGCCGATGCGCCCACCTCGCCCGGTATGAGCGAGAGGTTTTCGGCTCCGTGCCAGCCTTCGGTTACGCAGGCGGCGACGAAATCGTCCCATACCTCGCCGCTGCCCACTCTTACAAATGTGTGGTCGGTGGTTTCGGCTGTTTTCTCGATGCCTTTGATGGCCGAGTGGAGCACTGTCCCGTCGAAGTCTTTTGTCAGCAGAAGGTTGCTTCCGCCACCGATAACCATTAGCGGACGGTCGGTGTCGGTAAGGCTGTGGCACAGTGCCTTCAGCTCCTCCACGGTGTCAAACTCAATGAATCGTCGGCAATGTGCCTCAATGCCGAAGGTGTTGTGCTTGAGAAGATTATAGTGTCTGAAGTCTTTCATTGTTTATTGCTTTTTTTTCATTCGCTCAACTTCGTCAATTTCCACGAGTCGCCTTCGCGCTTGAATGTCAGTTCCATTTCAAGTCCGTTGCTTATGCCCCTGATTACGAAAATCTTTTGGTCGCCCTGCTTGTTGTAGTCGCCGTAGATGATGTTGTAGATGGCGTTTTTGGGCAGCTCGGGTGCAAAAGCGGGCCATGTTTCGGGGGTGAGCAGGCCGTCCATTTGGCTGAACTCGTCGTCGGGGTCGGGTCCTGAAAACTGCAGCGGGTCGTTGATGCTTTCCACCTGGAACGTGCTGTCGTTGGCAAAGCGTTCGTAGAACTTCATGAACGATGCGTTCTTGTTTTGATAGATGGGCTTGTAGTTGATTGACTGCATTATCCACAGGCCGTTGATGCGGTCGAAGACATATTGCTTCACCGTCTTGATGTTGAACGAAAACTTTTCAACCACGACATGGTTGACCGAAGTGTCCTTGACCACGTTCATTTGGCTCCTGCTGTCGAAAATCAGCGTGTAGTAGCCTTGACGCATGAAGAAATGTTCGGTTTTCCATTGGCTCTTGCCAATGGTGTCGGTCTTGTCGAGCCTCTCGACGGTCAAAGGAAATTTTATTCTTTTCATCTGCAGCTTGCGGTTGGCTGCAAAATTGAAAAAGAAATCGTCGAACAACTCGTCGGCCGCCTTAGGCATAGGCGTTTCGGCTATGAGCTGTTCCATGGTGTCAACTGCGGCCGTGTCTTGAACACTGTCGGAGTCTGCCGGGGTTGTGTCGGGTGCCTCGGTCTTGTTTCCCTTACAAGAAAACATCAACGCTAAAAAAGCGAAAAATGCTGTTAAAATCTTCTTCATTTTTACTACGGAATGTGTATCCGCCTCTCAAATTTCGGCAAAAGTACAACTTTATTTTGATAAAATGCTCTTTTTTCCCACAAAAATATTACCTTTGCAGCAAATTTATATAAATATCTCAAAAATGATACTCGAAAAGATAGCACAACTTCTCGAAGAAGTGAAGAATATGAACGCCGCCAACGCTGAAGAGATAGAGGCTCTGCGCCTCAAATATCTTAGCAAAAAGGGTGAGATAACTGCCCTTATGGCAGACTTCCGAAACGTACCCGCCGAACAAAAGAAGGAGGTGGGCATGAAAATTAACGAACTGAAGCAAACTGCACTCGAACGCATCAACCAACTTAAGGAACAGCAGGAAACGGCCGAAGGCGATACGCTGAACATCGACCTCACACGTACACCATATCCTGTGAAGCTGGGTACGCGCCATCCGCTGACCATCGTGACGAACGAGATTATCGACATATTCTCGCGCATGGGATTCGTGCTTGCCGACGGACCGGAGGTGGAGGACGACCTGCACGTGTTTACTAAGATGAACTTTGCCGCCGACCATCCCGCACGCGATATGCAGGACACTTTCTTCGTTGAGCAGAGCAGGCTGGGCGACGTTACAAAGAACATACTGCTGCGCTCGCACACCAGTTCGGTGCAGGCGCGAGTGATGGAGAATACTCAACCGCCTATCCGCATTATTTGCCCAGGCCGCGTATATCGCAACGAGGCCATTACTGCCCGTGCCCACTGTTTCTTCCATCAGGTGGAAGGACTGTACATCGACAAGAACGTGTCGTTTACCGACCTCAAGCAGGTGTTGCTGTCGTTTGCCCGCGAAATGTTTGGTGCCGACACGAAGATTCGCCTGCGTCCAAGCTACTTCCCATTCACCGAGCCAAGTGCCGAGATGGACATCTCGTGCCACATCTGCGGCGGCAAGGGCTGCGGCTTCTGCAAGCACACGGGTTGGGTAGAGATTTTGGGTTGCGGCATGGTTGACCCCAACGTCTTGGAGCAGTGCGGCATAGACAGCAAGGTCTATACAGGCTATGCCTTCGGCATGGGCGTTGAGCGCATCACCAACCTGAAGTATCGTGTGAGCGACCTCCGCATGTTCTCGGAGAACGACACCCGATTCCTGAAAGAGTTTGAGGCGGCAAATTGATGGACCGCCTCTTCACACGCAGTTACATATTTATATTAGCAGCCAACTTCCTGATGTTTTTCGGATTTTGGCTGCTAATACCTGTTTTGCCCTTTTATCTCACCGAGACGTTCAATTGTCCGCAGGCCTTGCTTGGAGCCATACTCAGCTGCTACACAGTGAGCTGTTTGGCTGTACGTCCGTTCTCAGGCTTCTTGATGGACAAGTTTCCGCGCAAGCCAATCTACATATTCTGCTACTTCCTCTGCACGGCAATGCTCACGAGCTATATGTTTGCGGCCACGTTGGCGTGGTTTATCGTCCTGCGTGCCATACATGGCTTTGCGTTCGGTGGAGTGACAGTGGGAGGCAACACGCTGTGTGTAGATATAATGCCAAGCAGCCGACGTGGCGAAGGCCTTGGCTACTACGGCCTTATGAACAACACCGCTATGGCTCTTGGACCCATGACGGGACTCTTCATGCACGGACATGTGCCCTATGTTGGCATCTTCCTGATAGGCATGAGCGTAAGTGCCGTAGGGTTGTTGTGCGCATTGGCGGTTAGTACGAAAAAGAGAGGTGAGAAGGGAGAGGTGAGAGGTGAGAGAAATGCCAGAGGCGAATCTTCTTCTATAGTGTCGCTCGACCGCTTCATTTTGTTGAAGGGCATACCAGTGAGCATCGCTTTATTGCTGTTGTCCATTCCCTACGGAGCCACAACCAATTTCGTAGCAATGTATGCCTCAGAGATAAGGCTCGACGTGCCTACGGGTTTCTTCTTTACTCTGATGGCCGCTGGCATGGGCTTTTCGCGCATCGTTGCGGGAAAGCAGGTGGATAAGGGCTACGTTACCCAGTGCATCCACTTTGGCTACTATCCAGTGGTTGTCGCCTTTATGATGCTTGGCCTGTGTCGGTTTGTTGTGGCTGACCATCCCACGGTTGCCACCATTATGTTCTATATAGTGCCGTCGCTGCTTGGCATAGGTTTTGGAGTGATGTTTCCGGCCATGAACACCTTATATATTAATTTGGCTCGTCATGACCAGCGTGCCACTGCCACGAGCACATATCTGACGGCATGGGACGTTGGCTTGGGCATAGGCGTGACGGCAAGTGGCGTGATAGCCCAGCACTTCACCTTTTATATGGTATATCTCGTAGGCTCAGCCATCTGTCTCCTTTCGCTATTGATATTCACCAGAATTGTTACACCGCATTATGATAGGAATAAGAGGGTAGAGGGGTGAGAGGTGAGAGGTGAGAGAAATGCTTGAGCCTTGATTTGAGGATAAATCTGCGTATTGACAAACCTCTCACCCCTCACCTCTAAAAAATAAAATCCATGACCGAAGAACAAGCAATACAAAAATTGGCTGCATTGTGTTCGCAGGCAGAACACTGCACCTATGAAATGAAAGAGAAAATGACGCGCTGGGACATCGACGACGATGCACAGCAGCGAGTAATTGACTATCTCGTCAACAACCGCTATGTTGACGACCGACGATTTGCACGCTCATTTGTCAACGACAAACTGAAGTACAACAAATGGGGACGACGAAAGATAGAACAGGCTCTGTGGATGAAACACATCGACGATGCAATAGCACAAGAGGCTCTTGACGATATCGACGAGGGCGACTATCTGAGCATTCTGCGACCATTGCTGCAAAGCAAACGTAAATCGACCAAGGCCGACAGCGACTACGAGATGAACATGAAACTCATGAGATATGCCATGGGACGTGGTTTCAGCTACGAAGAAATAAGGCAATGTATTGGCGATGTTGATAGCGAAACCTAATGTTTAAAATAGGTTTCCAATAGTTAGAAAACTTTATAAAATAGTTCGGTTTATTGTAGTTCTCAATATAAAATGCTACTTTTGCAATTCCAAAGAGCATGAATTATGATAAAGAAACGAATTATATGGCTTGTAGCCTGCATTTTATTCTTTGTTAACGCACACCCACAGGAAAAGGTGGTGGCCTTGAAGTATGGCAATATGGACTCGTGGGTTACACGCACCATACATGAGTCGGCTGTAATTGGCGGCAACGACAAGACACTGTATGAGGTGGGGCCAACACAGCATATCGATGGAAACAAGGAATACCATAACCTCGGCAATTCGCCGTGGGGTACGTCGAATGTGTTGGCGAGAGTGTCGGGCATAACCAAGACCAACAATACGGTGTTTCGCGAAAAGCGAGACAAAGGCTATTGTGCCCGCTTGGAAACCCATATTGAGCGCGTGAAGGTGCTTGGCCTTGTCAACATCAACGTGCTTGCAGCCGGCTCGCTTTTCCTGGGCGACATGGTTGAGCCTATCACAGGCACAAAGAACGGCGAGAAATATCAGAATTGGGGTGTCCCTTTCAACACGCGTCCAAAGGCTTTGCGTTTCGACTATAGGTTTAAGGCAAGCGGCGAACCCAACCGCATCAAGCTGACTGGATTTGGAGGCAGCAGCGAGGTGAAGGGAAAGGACAAGGCCATAGTGATACTGCTGCTGCAAAAGCGCACCGAGGATGCCAAAGGTAACATAACGGCAAAACGAGTGGGCACAATGGTGGTAACTTACGACCAGTCAACCAACGGATGGAACAATGGTGCAACATACGAAATACTCTATGGCGACATAAGGAAAAATCCGAAATATAATGCCGAGACAATGAACCTCCGCAACATCGACTATGCCCGAAACTCCAAGGGCAACAACGTGCTGGTGAAGGAAACGGGATGGGCTTCTGCCAACGAAACCCCTACACACCTGCTTCTGCAGTTCACCTCAAGCCATGGTGGAGCCTACATCGGGTCGCCGGGAAATACGCTTTGGATAGATAATGTTAAACTGGTGTATTAATCGCGTTGCGAAATTAAAGAATCAAATAATTAAAGGATTAAAGAATTAAAGTTAGTTGAAGATTGAAGGTTGAATTCCTTCGGGATGAAACAATGCGCAGCAATTCAATCTTCAACTTTCAATTTTCAACTTACAAAGATTGAACATGGGACAGAGGTTATTATACTTCATGCTTTTGGTGATGTGCTCCACGGTGGCTTTGGCGCAAACGGATAGTGTTGCTGCCGACACGGTGGTGAAGAAGAAGTCGGCACTGACCCGATTTCTCGACTATTTCAACGATGCCAACAAAAACAAGAAAAACAAGAAGTTTGACTTTAGCGTGATAGGAGGGCCGCACTACAGTACCGACACCAAACTGGGCATAGGACTCGTTGCGGCCGGACTATATCGTACGTCGCAGGCCGACTCGTTGCTGCCACCTTCCAACGTGTCACTCTATGGCGACATCTCCTCGGTGGGGTTCTATCTGCTTGGCATACGTGGCAATCACATAATGCCAGAAGGAAAGCAGCGCATCGACTATACAGTTTATTTCTATTCCTTCCCAAGCAAGTTTTGGGGCATGGGATACGACAAAGGAGCCAATGCCGACAATGAAAGCGACTTCGACCGCTGGCAAACCCGACTGAAGGCAAGCTACCTGTTCCGTTTGGCACCGAACCTCTACATTGGCCCTATGGCAGCCTTCGACTATATAAAGGCAACCGATGTGGAACGTCCTGAGTTGCTTGAAGGTCAGGATATGACAACTCACAACATGGGCGTAGGTTTCAGTTTCGTCTTCGACAGTCGTGATGTGCTGACCAATCCTCATCGTGGCGTCTATGTAGATATAACCCAGTGCTTCCGTCCACGATTTCTTGGCAACGACTATGCTTTTTCGCAGACCTCGTTCAACGTCAGCGGCTACCGCGGCATTTGGAAAGGCGGAATATTGGCTGCCGACATTCGTGGCGATTTCAACTTTGGCAATCCATCGTGGGCCATGATGGCCAAATTAGGCAACTCACATTCCATGCGAGGCTATTACGAGGGTCGCTATCGCGACAAGCATAAGCTCGAAACCTCGGTAGAACTGCGCCAGCATGTATGGAAGCGCAATGGCATCGTGGTGTGGGTAGGTGCAGGCAGCGTGTTCCCAAAGTTCAGCGAGATGCGCTTCGACCGCATACTGCCCAACTACGGCTTTGGCTACCGATGGGAGTTTAAGAAGAATGTCAACGTTCGCCTTGACTACGGTTTTGGAAAAGCCGGCGAGTCGGGATTCCTGTTTAACATCAACGAAGCGTTTTAAAAAATTAAAAGATTAAAGGATTAAAGAATTAAAGTTCTTTTGAAGAAGCTGTTTTTAATATTCCTCGTGGTAATAATGGTCCCGAATGTTTTGCTCGTTCTTTCAGAGCATCAGGACTTTTGGACGGCTGCATGCAATCTGCTGCTGCCCTTGGGACTCTATTGGCTTGCTGCCTCGTCGTGTAGCAAGTTGGGCAGGAGCATCTGGCTTATGTTCCCATTCATCTTTATGGCAGCATTTCAGATAGTCCTTACCCGACTGTTCGGACAGTCAATCATTGGTGTCGATATGTTTCTCAATGTCGTGACCACCAACATGTCGGAAATCAACGAACTTCTTGGCAATCTTATACCTGCTGTAGCAATGGTATTCATACTATATATACCGGTGCTTGTCATGGCCTGTTTAGCTATGCGCCGTCGCCGTCGTCTCGATGCTTCATTCGTCAAACAACAGAGGCGGATGGCGATGGTGTGCATCGGTTTTGGCATAGCCTGTGGCATCGTAGCCCACAACAGCAGGAAACCAATGCGCCTTATTGACGACATCTTTCCCGTCAACGTCAGCTACAACCTCTGCCTCGCCGTCGAACGCTATTGGAAGTCTGAACATTATGCCGCCACCTCCAAAGGTTTCACCTTCCATGCGAAGCCAATCTCCAACACCCCCCACCGGGGGGCAGGGGGGCTCTTCGTCCTCGTAATAGGCGAGACGGCCCGTGCCGCCAATTTCGGCGTGCTTGGCTATGAACGAAATACAACGCCAAAACTGAGCAAGATGGAGGGACTGACCGCTTTCGGCAAGGCATACAGCGAGTCGAACACCACCCACAAGAGTGTGCCGATGCTGCTCTCTGCCGTTTCGTCGGTCGATTTTGACAGCCTCTATCGTCAACGTAGCATCATCACGGCATTCCGAGAGGCCGGCTTCCGCACCGCTTTCTTCTCCAACCAACGACGTAATGGCTCGTTCATTGACTTCTTTGGCGAGGAGGCTGACGTCTGCAAGTTCATCAAGGACGATGCCCCCACTGGGCAGGATGTACTCGACGGGCGGCTGATTGACTATGCGCAGCGTGAGATTGCCCAAAGCCGTCAGCCACTATTTGTGGTGTTGCACTGCTACGGCTCTCATTTCAACTATCGCGAACGCTATCCACGCTCGTTTGCCCGCTACCAGCCCGACGATGCCATGGAGGCAAAGTCCGAAAACCGTCATAACCTGCTCAATGCCTACGACAACACAATACTCTATACCGACTATATGTTGGATAGGCTGGTTTCTGTCCTGCGCTCTACGGGCAAAGAGGCCGTTATGCTCTACACCTCCGACCATGGTGAGGACATCTACGACGACGGCAAGCATTTTCTGCATGCCTCCATCGTGCCATCTGACTATCAGCTACACGTCCCACTATTCGTGTGGACGTCGCAGTCGTATGCGGCAAGCCACGTCAAAGTGGTCGAAGCCTTGAAGCGTAACAGCACTGCAAACGTTTCCACAAGTCTCTCGCTATTCCACACCATGCTTCAAATGGCGGGAGTGGCAACGCCCGCCTTAGTGCCGTCACATTCAGTTGCCGACAGCCTCTACGTCAGCCCCCGCCGTTATTTCATCAACGACCGCAACGAGGCAGTGCAGCTCCACTAAGTTAAGCCATTCGTCACATTTCTGAGCTTTCTATCCCACAAATTGCCGTTTCTCACACTTTCTCATTAATATCAGATTCCTTTACCCTTGGGAGCAACCTATATACCACTGACGAAAATACGTCAATGGTAGAGTTGCAAGCCGATAAACCCATATCAGGATATTATTTCAAATTTTGACATACAATGAAGAAACTGTCAGCAAAAGAAATGAAGGCACTGAAGGTGGTCATTTTGTATGTGCGATAGCTTGGTTTGGCTCTGCCATATCCATGAACTTGCTGCGTCACCTTGTAGAGGTGAAGGATGCGGCAGGAATGTTTTTTTTAAAAATCTCGTAAATATCTCGCACAATTTATCCGAATATAGAGAATTTTCATTATCTTTGCAAAACAAAACATACATAAGAAATGAAAAGATTTAATACTGCGGGCACTTGCCGCCCGAAAGAACATTATATGGTTGATATCACCGAGCGTCTGGAAATCATCCGCAAGATGGTTGCCAAGGGTGAATATTTCTGTATCAATCGTGGTAGGCAATATGGCAAGACTACCACTCTGAAAGCTATAAGCAACACGTTTTCAGACGAATACTGCGTATTCAATATAAGTTTTGAAATTATTTCCTATTCCACCTTTGCAGATGAGGAGAAACTCTATTCTATGTTTGTGTGGCTCTTG
>JAQXRI010000063.1 GCA_029218445.1 Prevotellaceae bacterium
TTACAATTCAATAGAGTTGCCGTTCAACCTTACCTTCGTGTCTGCAATTTCGTTGAGTCGGCTGACTATGGACTTCAGACTCGCATTGCGGTCGGCAATGAAGCGCATGCGCTGGGTGAGCAATTCGGGGCACCGGCATACTACACACACGTTGTAGCTGCGGCCGATGGCCACGAGAATGTCGTGGAGCGAGGCGTTGTCGAAGTAGAAATAGCCGTCGCGCCACTGCACGTAAGGCTCGGTATCGACCTCGCCGATGGCAAAGCCGCCGTCGGCCGTGGCGGTGGCTTGGCTGCCCGGCTTGAGCAATGCCTTGCGGCCGCCCTTGGCTATCTCGACGCTGCCGCTGACAAGAGTAACCTGGGGCGTTGTGGCTTCGTAGGCCGAAACCACAAACTCAGTGCCAAGCACCGTGGTGGTCACGTCAGACGCCGTGACTACAAACGGATGGCCGGCATCACGCCGCACGCTGAAGTAGGCGCGGCCTTCGAGCAGCACCTCGCGGGTGTCGCCTACAAACCTGTGGGGAAACCTCAACCTACTGCCCGGATAAAGCCACACTTGGCTGCCGTCGGGCAATGTCAAGTGTGCGCTTTTGCCCGTAGGTACATTAATGGTAACACGCTCTTCCGCCTCACACTCGGCAAGCAGGTCGCCGACGTCAATCTCCGTGTCGGCCCGCTTCGTCTTCTGTTCGGCTGCGTCCACGGTGCGGTTGCGGCCTTCGTCAACGATTGTAATGCCGGGCTTGCTGTTGTCGGCCGTAAATATGTGGTTCGCGCTGCTGTGTTGCGGCGCAGCTTCCTTGGCAGTGGGCCAAAGGACGAAAAGGCACGCCACGGCAGCTGCCACGGCGGCAATTGCCGACCAAAGGGCATACTTCCGTGTCCCACGACGTTGTTGCCGCTTCATCTGCTTGAGGCGCGCATCAACATCGAGCGACTGCGCTTCGAGTGCGGCTGCGGCTTGGCGCGCCATCAGATAGTCGGCGGCCAACTGCTCGTTGGCCATGACGCTTTCGAGCTGCTTGTCGCTCAGCTCTTTGCCTGATTCGAGCAGGTCAAGCAACTGCTGTTCTTCGTCGGTTATATTTTCTATCGTATCATTGTTTGTCATACTTATAATAACGTATAACGAATAAAATAGGTTATGCTTTTAGTTATTCTTAACTCTTCACTCTTAACTCCTTCAGCATCCGCAGTGCCCTGACAATGTGTTTCTTCACCGTCTCGGTGCTGATCTGCATTTCTTCAGCCACCTCGCGGTATTTCATTCCGTCAACATAGCATCTGACGAAAATGTCGCGTGTGGTTTTCGGCAGGGAGTTGATTGTACGGTCAATTTTCCTCATGCGTTCTTCGGCCTCTAAGGGATCGGCATCGCCGGTAGTTTTCTCCGAAAGGTGAACATGAAGCTCGACATAGTTGCGGTGACGTTCCTGATGGCGCAGCCAGTCGAGGCATTTGTTTTTGACATTCACGAAGAGCCATGTCTTGGCCGCCTTGCGTTCAATTTGGGCAAAATGCCGCCATGCGTCTTCGTAGGCCGAAGACACAATGTCGTCGCACTCGTTGGCATCGTCGATGTGTTGACGTGCAAAAAAGTAGAGTTGCGAATAGTAGAGACGGAATATCTCGTCAAACTCTGCCTTATTGTCCATTTCTTGCTCTCTGTCTGAGAAAATGTGGCGGCAAAGGTACACATTATTTATGAAAAAGTGACTATTTTAAGCAAAAAAACAACTTTGAAGCATTTTTTTCGAGATAAGCGTAACCTATTTTGCAAGTTGTACGTTCAAACTGAAACAAATAAACATCAAAACAAGTACTATATGAAACATTGCAGACATCTGTTGCTCGCATTGGTCTTGTGTTTGGCGGCACTGCCAATTGCCGCCCAAACAGGAGCAATCACGCTGAGTTTCAACGATGAGAGTCTGCCTTCTGCGTTAAGGAAACTGGAGAAGGCAACCGACTACAAGATTTCGTTCGCCTACGCCGACATTGAAAAGTATCGGGTAAGCGGACAAGTGAAAAACAAAACCATTGAGGCTGCCCTGCAGTTTCTGCTCAACGGAAAACCGCTGAACTACGAAATCAAGGGCAAGTTTGTTGACATCAAGGTTGGCAAGCCACAGCCGACGAGGAAGAACCGCAACATCAGCGGCATCGTCCGCGACGAGTTTGGCGAGCCGCTGCCCGGTGCAACGGTGACGAGCACCGGTGCCAACAACTCACGCGAAATTTCCGCCGTGGTGACCGACATGAACGGACATTTCAAGCTGACCGTGGCGGGCGACGCTCGCCAATTGGAGGTGAGCTACGTGGGTTT
This sequence comes from Prevotellaceae bacterium, assembly GCA_029218445.1. Lineage (GTDB taxonomy): Bacteria > Bacteroidota > Bacteroidia > Bacteroidales > Bacteroidaceae > Prevotella. The sequence goes on from JAQXRI010000063.1 coordinate 2,332, forward strand.
CGAGACCAAGAAGGTGGCGCTGACGGCCGAAAGCTCCTACGACATCTCGCTGCAGCCCGACTCGAAGGCAATAGACGAGGTGGTCGTTACGGGTGTCTTCACCCGCAAGGCCAACACCTTCACGGGTGCCGTGACCACCATCAAGGGCGACGACCTGAAGCGTGTGGGCAATGCCAACGTGCTGCAGTCGCTGAAGAACATCGACCCCTCGTTCATGCAGGTTGAGAACCTCGGCATGGGCAGCGACCCAAACTCACTGCCCGACTTCCAAATGCGTGGAACATCGACCATCTCGGGAGTGCAGGGCGAATATGCCTCAAGCGCCAACCAGCCGCTGTTCATACTCGACGGATTTGAGACAGAGCTGACAAAAATCATGGACCTCGACATGAACCAGGTGGAGAGCGTCACCACACTGAAGGACGCTACGGCGAAGGCCATCTATGGCTCGAAGGCAGCCAACGGCGTAATCGTAATTGAGACGAAGAAGCCAGAAAGCGGCCGTCTGCGCGTAACCTACACTGGCAACGTGAGCCTTGAGGTGCCCGACCTAACGAGCTACGACCTCTGCAACGCCGCCGAGAAACTCGAGGTGGAACGACTGGCAGGACTTTACAAGTCAAATAATGCAGTGAGCCAAATAGGCCTTGAGAAGGCTTATTCGGAAAAGCTGCGCGAGATTCTTGCAGGAGTGAACACCGACTGGCTTGCGCAGCCCGTGCGCACAGGTGTTGGAACAAAGCACAGCATCTACATCGAGGGTGGCGACAAGGCAATGCAGTATGGCGTAAACCTTTCTTATAATAATATAGAAGGTGCGATGAAAGGCTCAAACCGCAACACCTTCTCAGGAGGCGTTACGCTGAGCTATCGTGTGAAGGACTTCATCTTCCGCAACAAGCTGACCATCGACTACAACAGCAGCGACAACTCGCCCTACGGCACTTTCGACCAGTATTACCGCATGAATCCCTACAGCCGCCTTTACGACACGACGGGAAACTACATTCGCACATACGACTACACTAACAACAGCGGCGAGACGGCACAATACACCAACCCACTCTACAACACCACGCTGAACACCATCGACAACAACACATACACCAACATCACCAACGACTTCTACATGGAGTGGCAGATAATGGAGAGCCTGAAGATGACAGGACGCTTCGGCATAGTGCGCAAAACCACCACTACCGACATCTTCAAGCCTGCCAACCACACCGACTTCGTCAACACCACCGACGAGTTCCGACGTGGTAGCTACTCGCAGTCGAACGGCAAGCACACCGACATCAGTGCCGACCTCGGACTGCAATGGTCAAAACAGATTGACAAGCACCTCGTGTTCCTCAACGGACAGCTGAGCATGGCAGACAACTCCTACAACACCGTGGGCATCATGGCAGAGGGCTTCCCTAACGACTTTATGGACGACATCTCCTTTGCCGTGCAGTATGCCAAGGACAGCAAACCCACTGGAACTGAGGGAATATCGCGCAATTGCGGTGGTCTGCTATCCGTAAACTACTCGTTCGACGAGCGTTACCTGTTTGACGCCAACTACCGACTGATGGGCAGCTCGGAGGCTGGAGCCAAGAACCGTTGGGGCTCGTTCTGGTCGGTCGGCGGCGGATGGAACGCGCACAATGAGAAGTTCCTCAAGTCGGCAAAATGGCTCAACCGCCTGAAGCTGCGCGCCTCTTACGGATATACTGGTAGCCAAGGCTTCAGTTCCTACGATGCCTTGCCAACATTCGTATATTACAGCAACCTCTCCTACAACGGCTACATCGGAAGCTATGTGAAGGGGCTAGCCAACGAATATCTGCGCTGGCAGGAGAAGTACGACACCAACGTGGGTGTTGACTTCAACCTCTTCAACAACCGGCTCTCGGGACGCTTCGACTACTACATTGCCACCACAAAGGGAATGGTGACAAACGTGACGGTGCCTTACACCACAGGTTTCACCACCTACGTTGACAACCTCGGTGAGACAGAGAACAAGGGATTTGAGGCTTACCTCAACTACAAGGTGTTCGACGGCGGACGCGACTATGTTAACGTGTTCGGAAGCGTAGCACACAACAAGAACAAGCTGAAGAAAATCTCCAACTCGCTGCGCGCATGGAACGAGGCAAAGGACAAGGACATGATGGAAAACGGAACAACCTCGCCAAGCGTGAAATACTACGAAGGCTGCTCCATGACCGCCATTTGGGCAGTGCCGTCGCTCGGCATCGACCCACAGAACGGTAAGGAGATTTTCGTGAAGAAAGACGGAACGGTGACCTACGACTACGACATTGCCGACCAAGTGGTGTGCGGCGACACGCAGCCAAAGTTCAACGGCAACTTCGGCATCAACGGCGAGATAAAAGGCTGGGGATGGAACGTCACCGTAAACTACAAATGGGGCGGACAAATCTACAACCAAACGCTTGTTGACAAGGTGGAGAACGCACAACTGCAGTACAACGTTGACCGCCGAGTGCTGACCGACCGTTGGCAGAGCCCCGGCGACATGGCTCTCTACAAGGCCATAGGCGACCAAAGCGTCACCTACCCTACATCGCGTTTCGTGCAGGACTACAACACCTTCACCCTCTCGTCGCTGACGCTCTACTACGACTTCCGCAACTGCCGTTGGGTGAAGGACTCTTTCCTTGAGCGTCTGAAAGTCAGCGCCTACACCAACGACCTCTTCGTAATATCGTCAGTGAAGACCGAGCGCGGAACAAGCTATCCTTTCGCCCGCTCCTTCTCGCTGTCGGCACAAGTAACGTTTTAATTGAATACAGACATGAACAAGATAAAAACAATGATAGCGACACTTCTGGCCACCGCCGCGCTGACATCGTGCAGCGACTGGCTCGACGTAAGCCCGAAGTCGCAGATAAAGGAAGAAGACCACTTCAGTCGTGAAGGCGGCTACAAGGACCAGCTCACTGGGGTTTATACCGCCATGAGCCAACAGTCGATGTATGGCCTTAACATGGGCATCGGCTTTGTCGAGGTACTCTCGCACAGCTACGATGTAGATGCCAACGGCAACTGGCGCTATGCCAACGAGTTTGACTACAAGAACTCCTCGGTGGAATCGACCATCAGCACCATCTGGAAGCAGACCTACAACTGCATAGCCAATCTTAACATACTGATCAAAAACATCGACCAGGCAAACCCCAACAGCTTCTCAGAAAACAACTACGACATCTATCGTGGCGAGGCTTACGGTTTGCGCGGTTTCCTCCATCTTGACCTCATGCGCCTCTTCGCCTGCGCCCCGTCGATGGATCCTAATGCCAAGGGAGTGCCCTACGTGACGGAATACTCAACCGAAGTTGTCGGACAGAAGACAGTGAAGGAAACCATGCAGATGGTGATCGACGACCTCACCAAGGCTCGCGAATACCTCTCCACCGACTCTCTCAAGGAAGGCTATTCACGCTACACTCACCGTTCTTCGCGCATACCATATTTTAACTACTATGCAGCCACACTGAGCCTCGCCCGCGCCTGTCTCTGGAATGGCGACAAAGAGAACGCACTGAAATATGCCAACGAGATTATTGATTGTGTGGAGGACTCCACAAGCGCTAAAATGAACAGCAAGCCTTTCTATTGGGTTCACTACACCACCATGCAATCTACCAACCGTAACGAACTCGACATGGCTTTCTCATGTGAACATGTTTTCCACCTTACAATCAACAAATGGGAAGACATAGCCAACTACTACTTCACGTCGAAGGCAGGCAGCGACGCTCTCACGCCGTCGGACGACACCGCACAAGACATCTATGAAGTGGCATCAGGATATGGTAACGACTATCGCTATCTCAAATGCTATGAGCAGGATGGAGAGAAACGCTTCATGTGCAAGTTCTGGCACATGGAAGGTGGCTACTACAACGACATCTACCCTCTGCTGCGCATGACCGAGGCTTACTACATAGCAGCCGAGTGTCTGAAGGACAGCAATCCGAAGCGTGCCATAGAACTGCTCAACCGGGTGCGTGAAAACCGCAACCTCAGCCTCTTCCCACTCCCCGAGACTCTCACTGCCGACGAAATACAGAATGAGATTTACAAGGAGTATCGCAAGGAGTTTGTAGGCGAAGCTGGCCAGCTCTTCTTCTACTACAAGCGTCTCAACGCGTCGAGCATCAAGGGAGCTTCAGTAGTTCCTGGAAAGAGTGTCTATGTGCTTCCTATCCCAAGCAACGACGTCGAGTTCGGTGGATATATCAATTAAGTCAACTCGTCAACTAAAAAAGAATTTATATGAAAAAAGCAATATATTTAGCAACAGCAGCACTGATGACTTTAGCATCATGCAGCAGCGACGAAGACTTCTTCTATCGCGACGAGGCACGCATACGCCTCGTGGGACCCGAGATATGGACTGTAGGCAGCGACTCGCTCACCTTCTCTTTCGTGACAACAGCAGCGGGAACGACCGAAATGCCTATGGACGTGGAGGCTCAGATTATGGGGCCTGTAGCTGACCGCGACCGCACAGCAAACATCACCGTGGTAAGCGACAAGACAACGGCTTCTGCCGACCTCTACCAACTGCCTACGACAGTGACCATTCCTGCGGGACAGGCGAAAGCCACGTTCCAGGTCGTACTAAAACGTGCCGAAGTGCTCGAAACAAAATCGGTAAGGCTGCATATAGCTGTCGAGCCATCTGCCGACTTCCAAAAGGGAGTGAACGAACAAGACCATCTCACCTTCATCTGGAACGACCAGATAAGCAAACCCAAGAACTGGGCCCAACTTGAGGAGTTCTTCGGTGAATATAGCGACACTAAATACCGCTTCATGCTTGAAAACTCTGGTGGCATAACAGAGTTTGACACCGACACGATGACATGGGCGGAGCTACAGAGCCTGAAAATCACCTTCCAGAACACTCTCAACGACTACAATGCCGCTCATCCAGGCTCTCCGTTGACCGATGAGAACGGTAATCTTGTAACTTTCTAACATTTGCTACAATGAAAAAGACATTATTACTTTCAGCAATTGCCTCTCTGCTGCTCATGCTCCCATCGGCATGCAGCGAGGACGACGGCAATTACAGTTACCTCTCCGACGAGGAAGCTGGAATAATCACCATTGACACCGTGGGCATTGAAAACCAGTATGCGCTCTCTTATTCCCTTTCCCCGGGACAGCATGTGGAGTTTGAGCCACGCGTCAAGTACAAGTATCCTGAACGCCTCCGCTACAGCTGGTATTATCTCACACTCACAAACTTTCAGTACCTGCCT
>JAQXRI010000064.1 GCA_029218445.1 Prevotellaceae bacterium
CAATGTCTCTGGCAGCCGCTTCGGAATAAGCAGCCAAGAGTTGTTTGTCTGAAATGTCTTCCTTCATTTTTTTCCTTTTTTATTGAAACGTTATGTCTTTACGTAAAGTCATTGCCTTTTTCTTTTTTTAACTGAAAAGGCTTCTCTTAGCATAGCAAGTGCCTTCATGACATGCTTGCGTACACCATCCTTACTCAGTCCTACGATTGCGGCAACCTCTGTATATTGTTTGTTCTCATAATAACACAAATCCATGATTTGACGGGTTTTGTCTGGCATAACCTTCCTGACACGCTCCACGACACCCATTCTCTCGTCAAACAGGTTGTCGTCAGCCATGAATCCTTCTGAGTGGAGTCTGAGATAGTGTTTGTTGAAACGCAATTGTACATTTCTATGGCGCATATAATCGTCACATTTGTTGTATGTCATACGGAAAAGGTAAGTATAGATGGCCTTATCATCGGTATCCAGAATTTCCATTCGTTCCCAAAAACGCACAAAAACATCCTCTACTATGTCCTCTGCTGCCATTGGATCTTTCACAATGGCAACAGCGGCATAATAAAGACGGGTATAATAAGAGTCGAACAACTCCTTGAACTTACTTGCATTATGTTTCGTTTCCATGTCTATTGCAGGCGTACGTAATCGACGAAGTCGAAGTCATGGCTGTGACGTTCGTCACTGCTGTGATGACTGCGCGTTTCTTCTGTCCAGCCTTCTGAATAGTCGGGGAAGAAGCAGTCGGCGGCCGTGGGCGTGTCGGCAACTTCGGTCAGACAAAGGCGGTCGGCAAAGGCTATGGCCTGCTGATAGACGTGCGCGCCGCCGATGATATAGACATCCTCGTCGGCAGAGCAGTGGGCAAGTGCCTCGTCGAGCGACTTGTAGCAGTCGCAGCCAGGCAGCTGGCTCACGGTGGTGGAGAGCAAGATGTTGCGGCGGTTTGGCAATGCGCCTTTCGGGAGCGACTCGAATGTGCGTCGTCCCATGATGATGGTGTGGCCTGTGGTGAGCGACTTGAAACGCTTCAGGTCGTCGGGCAACCAATAGATGAGCTTGTTGTCGTTGCCGATGGCACGGTTGCGCGCCACGGCGGCTATAATGGATACTGTCATTTATATTGAATGTTGAAGGTTGAATATTGAAGATTGAAGGTTGAAGGTTGAAGATTGAAGATTGAATTGCTGCGCGTTCCTGTCTGGCGCAGCCATTCAACTTTCAATTTTCAACTTTCAATCTAATTTACACCGAAACTTCCGCCTTGATATGTGGCCAAGGGTCGTAGCCCTCAAGCTGGAAGTCCTCGTAGCGGAAGCTGAATATATCCTTTACATCGGGATTAATCTTCATCACAGGCAACTGACGAGGCTCACGAGTCAGTTGAAGGCGAGCCTGTTCAAGATGATTGAGATAGAGATGGGTGTCGCCGGTGGTATGGATGAAGTCGCCTGCCTTTAAGCCTGTCACCTGAGCCATCATCTGAAGCAAGAGGGCGTATGAGGCTATGTTGAAAGGCACACCGAGGAAGGTGTCGGCTGAGCGTTGATAGAGCTGAAGGCTCAATCGGCCGTTGGCTACGTAGAACTGGAACATCGTGTGACATGGAGGCAAAGCCATGGAGTCAACCTCGGCCACATTCCATGCACTAACTATCATTCGGCGCGAGTCGGGATTATGCTTCAGCTGGTCAACAACGTTGGCTATTTGGTCTATCGTGCCACCATAGTAGTCAGGCCACGAACGCCACTGATGTCCATATACAGGACCGAGTTCGCCGTCGGCGTCAGCCCATTCGTTCCAGATGCGCACGCCATGCTCCTGCAAATAGTGGACATTGGTGTCGCCATTGAGGAACCAAAGCAGTTCGTAGATGATGGACTTCAGATGCAGTTTCTTTGTAGTCAACAATGGGAAACCTTCTTCAAGATTGAAACGCATCTGATTGCCGAAGATGCTTATGGTGCCTGTTCCGGTACGGTCGCCCTTTTGTGTTCCCTCGCTTAATATGCGATTCAGTAGGTCGAGATATTGCTTCATAATACGTAAAAAATGGACGTTAAATGTTGAGTGTTGAATATTATTGGCGCGAGCGGATTTTCCACTCTTGCGGATAAAGGTTGTTGGCGCGGTTGCCAAGGTTTTTCGCAAAGCCAAGCCGATGACCTTCGTATGTGATAAGCACATAGCCTTTTGGCACGTCGGGCGGCAGCACTATGGCTTCCTTGCGCAGATAGGCAAGAGCCAAGTCGAGATCAGCATCGTATTTCGGGAAGCTATCGGCGGCGAGCTGCGTGGAGAGTGCCAGTTCAATGTCGGGCACAATGTCCTTACCCTTCACCGTCCCCACCGCAACGCCTGCCTTCACAATGCGCACACGAGCCGCCACGAGTGCCTCGTAAACAGGCACGAGTTCTTTTGGAAGGGCAAGAATATTGTCGCCATGTTCCATTTGGTGCCAATTGTCACCTGAAAGAGGCAAGGAAGACCGCAGGCGAGATGCCTGCGCACCCTGTTTCTTCCGCCTACCCTCCCCCCTATGGGAACAAGATGGCGACTCGCCTTCTCCTTTCCTCAGCACCGCCATGAAAAGTCCCTCGCCTCGCGTGACGCCAGGAATGAATCGATATACAGGAGCGTCGAATCCGTCGAGCAGCGAAGACGTGATGTTCCACTCGGCTTCGACATCAACGGCAAGTGGCTCGGCTTGCAACTCGTCAATTATCCAACATACATTTTCCTCGTTTTCACGCAGATTGAACGTGCAGGTGGAATAAACCAAGATGCCACCGGGCTTCAGCACTTTCCATGCCTCTGCCACAATCTCACGCTGCAGTCGCCAACATTTCTCAACATTAGCCACGCTCCACTCGCCAATGGCTCCGTCGTCTTTACGAAACATTCCCTCGCCTGAGCAAGGCACATCGCATAGAACGACATCGAAAGCCACTCTCGACGCTGCAATGTCCTTAGGATAGCTGTTAGTTACTATCACGTTTCCAGCTCCCCATTTCGTAATGTTCTCGGCAAGAATGTTTGCCCTCGTACGCACTGGCTCGTTGCTGACCAGAATACTGCCATCAGGCAACGCCGCAATGGCAGCAGTGCTCTTGCCTCCCGGAGCTGCACAAAGGTCGAGCATAACAACCGGCTCGTCGATATGTTGGCGCAACACACGGTCGATGAACATCGACGATGCCTCCTGGACGTAATAGCAGCCGGCATGGAGCAGTGGGTCGAAGGTGAACTGCGGACGATGGTCGAGATAGAAAGCATCGGAGCACCAAGAAACAGGGGTGAGAGGTGAGAGGTGAGAGGTGAGAGGTTGAACGTTGAAGGTTGAAGGTTGAATTGCTGCGCCAGACGTCAACGCGCAGCAATTCAACTTTCCATTTTCAATGTTCAACTTACGGCGGTTTATGCGTATACTCACTGGCGGCTCGTGGTCAAACGAGCCGATGAAGCTGGCAAAACGGCTGTCGCCCATCACCTCTTTAGTATATGACACGAAGTCGGCAGGCAATTTTTTCATAGTTTTTCTTTTCGGCTTGCAAAAATAAAAAAAAAATCGCATCTTTGCAACTTTCTTGGCAAGAGATGCGTCAAAATAGCAAAGAATAAACAAAAAAGGGACGAAAATATGAAACAGAACATGATTATTTGGGTATTTGCAGCGCTGATGGCACTGCTCCCAAGCAGCACAATGACGGCAGCAGCACAAAAGCACCGTCATACGCCACGGACAACAATAGTTGACGACAAGGCGAAACAACAGGCAGCCAACGACTCGGCGGCAGCAGCCCAAGCGGCAGCTCAGCCCGATGCGACAGTGGCCTACTCCGACACTACCTCGACAGCTGAGGAGGAGGAAGACTATCAGACGTCGGCCTACACACGCCACTACAAAGTTGAGATGACCGACGACGAGAAATTCGTCGAAAGAATTTTGGATAAGATAGACGACGGTGCTTGGATAGCCGTACTGATAACATTCATGCTATTTGTACTGGCACCTTTCACCATCCTCTTCACCATACTCTACTTCATCAACCGCAACCGCCGCGACCGCATGCGCTTGGCCGAGATGGCACTTCAGCACGGACAACCCATCCCGGGCACTGAGAAGGTGATATATCGCGAGGCAAAGCACAACTATGAGCATCAGCCAAAAAGTCGGGGCATGGCAGAAAACCAGCCTTCAGCCTACTCGTTCGACGACGACCTTCACAAACGCGGCGTGAAGCATCTGGTCATAGGCGCAGGACTGATGGTATGCTGCCTTTTGTTCTGGAACAACAGCTTCTTTGCCGGCGTAGGCTTCTTGGTGGCATGCTTCGGTGGCGGACAGATATACATGGCACGCTCTTCAAGACAAGCAATAGAAGAGCCAACCAAAGCGGAAAAGAACAACACGACAAAGCCTGAAATGGACGAGCATCAAGACAACGGGGCGGCAAAAGAGGCTGAACGTGAAACACCAAACGATTTAACAATTCGCCAAGATTGACAGGATAACATAATTAGGTTACAAAAAAACGTAAATCAAGGGCGGACGACTACAGTTCGCCCTACCACAAAAAAACTCCTGCGCAAATGGAAACCATCAACGACATAACGCTCATAGCACGCATGGCGATAGGCGGCGACAAGAATGCCTTTGGTCAGCTCGTGAAGAAGTACCAGTCGAGGGTGAGGAAATTTTTCCTCGCACAAACGCTGGGCGACTCACAGCTGAGCGACGACTTGGCGCAGGACACTTTCGTTAAGGCATACACCCACATAAGGGACTTCCGCGGTACAGCGTCGTTCAGCACATGGTTGATGCGAATAGCTTACAATACTTATTATGATTATAAGCGTAGGCCCACCCCCGTCCCCTCCCTGGGGAGGGGTGACGACGTGGAGCATAATTCTCCCCTCCCCAGGGAGGGGGCGGGGGTGGGCCTACGTTTAGATATTCTTAAAGCCCTCTCCATACTGTCGGAAATACAGCGCACATGCATAACGATGCAGCTAATCGACGGAAGGCCCATAGACGAAATAGCCGAGATAACGGGAATGCCAACAGGAACAGTAAAGTCGCACCTGAAACGAGGCAAGGACCTCATGGTGAGTTTCCTGAAAAGCAATGGATATTAATGAAACACGTAAACCACGATAAACATAATGGATATGAAAGACGAAAGAGACGATAAAGACATGACACTGCTCGACGACTTCTTCAAAGAGGCTGCTGAACTGCAAATCGAAGACAACGGATTTGCAGAGAGAGTGGTTGACGCTCTTCCGGAAAGGCAGGCCATTGAAAGCATAGCCATAAAGCAGCTGAAGCAAAAGTCGCGGATATGGAACATCATCTGCATAGCAGCAGGCATAGCCTTGTTTGTAGTGCTGAAAGGCTGGAACATATTCTACGACCTGAAGGCAATGTCGTTGGCGGCGATAATGACCATCGACTACACTCATCTGTTTGTCAATACACTGCCCTTATTCCTGCTTCTGCCTTTAGCCACCATAGCCGCAATGCTCTACTTCGGTTTTCCTGAACTGTCGAAAAGGTGGTAGGTGGTTCGCAGAACACGAAATTCGGTACGCCTGTTGAGCTGGTTGCATAGCTCCTGTTCGTCAGGCTTAAGGCTTTTTATGTATTCTTCCGTAAGCACATCGTCGGCTTTCATAAACTCATACTTCTCGGCTACACGCTTTTTTATCGTCTTTGGCTTGTCTTTTCCATATCCCACAGGAGTAAGCCTCTCGCGGTCTATTCCCTTTTCTATCAGATACTTCACCACGCTCTCCGCACGTCGCTGCGAGAGGGCTTTGTTGTATTCAGCCGAACCTTTGTAGTCGCAGTGTGCGCTGAGTTCGATGGTTACGTTGGGATTTTCGTTTAGCAGCTTGACGAGTTCGTCGAGCGAAGCCATCGACTCAGGTCGCAGCGTAGCCTTGTCAAAGTCGTAGAAGATGTTGTCGATAAGTACTGGCGCCATGATGGAGGCAAGAGGAAACTGAAGCACCGTTTCCTGCGACTCCGTCACAGGAGCGACCCTGAGCTGCTCCTGATGGTTGAGATAGCCCTTGCAGGTGCCGAGCAGCACGTAATCGACGTTTGGTTTTATGCGCTGCGTAAAGGAGCCGTCGCCTCTTACGCTCAGCTTTAGGTTGGTGCCGTCGTTGCCCACCATATATACCACAGCTCCAGGCAGTTCATATCCGTCCTTCTCATACACCCAACCCTTTACCGTCTGCACTATTTCAGGATTGTAGAAGCTGTAGATGTGGTCCCAGCCGCGTGCGTCACCACGGTTGGAGGAGAAAAAGCCTTGATTGTTCAGTCCTTCAAAAGTCATGCCGAAGTCGTCGGCCTCGGAGTTGAGCGGATAGCCAGGATGCTCAATGGTGACTTGGCCAGTCGAGTCGGCAATGGCGATGAATATGTCGAGGCCTCCCATTCCTGGATGTCCATTCGACGAGAAATAGAGGTCGCCATTGGGTCGAAACGTAGGAAACATCTCGTCGGCCTCGGTATTTATCGGCCTTCCAAGGTTTTCTACACTTCCAACGCCTCCGTTCGACAATATTCGTGCGCGCCAGATGTCAAGTCCCCCTACTCCACCCGGCATGTCAGAAACGAAATACAGCCACTGGCCATCAGGCGAAACGGCCGGATGTGCAAAACTCGACAATGTGTCCTTGGTAATGACCAAGGGCGATGACTTGCCCCATGCGGCATCGTTGCGTTGTGAGGTGCAGATGGTGGCGTAGCGCGGATATGACGGGTCGGCCACGCACTGCGTGAGATACATCACGCGTCCGTCAGGCGAAAAGGAGCATGTGCCCTCGTCGTGGTCGCTGTTCAACTCGGTGTCGATGGTTTGTGGCTTTGTCCATTTTCCGCTTTCATCTTTCTGCGAAAAGAATATGTCGGCTGTCTTTGTGCCGGTGATGCCACTCAGTTCGTCGCCTTTGGTCTGATTGCGTGTTGAAGTGAAATAGAGCCGGTCGTTGTCTGTACCTGAGAGCATGGGCGAATAGTCGGCACGTCGGGAATTGAACAAGTTTTCGCGCCTTACGGTATATTGCGACCCTTCCTTTTTCCATGTTGGCGCGAGCTGCGCCGACTTTAGTCCATTGCGTGCAACGGCTGAATGTGGAAGGCTGTCGAGGGCAATGGCAAAGTTCTTTTCAGCTTGCTTGTAGTTGCCCGTCTTCATCAGCTGCTGCGCCAGGTGAAGATGTGTGAGCGAGTCGGCCTGTCCATACCTTATAACATTGTTGTATGCCGCTATTGCCTTTTGCGTGAAGTTGATGCGCCTATAGCATTCGGCAAGTTTCACAGCCCTCTTGCCCCTTGTCGTCTTTTCTTTGGCAGGAGTATTGGTGTAGGCTTTCTTATATTGCTCTGCAGCATCGAAGTATTCTCCGATGGCATAATGCTGGTCGCCTTTCTTCATGTAGGCATCGGCTCCGCAGGAAGTCAATATAAAAGCCAGCACCCAAAGCAATATGAATTTCTCAATCTTCACTTTTCTATATTATTATTTAAAAGGTAATATATATGAGCATCCCTCTTTCCATCTGCTGCACCCATAGGCGGTGTTGCCCTTAATAAGGTGGCCCTTACCACACAATGGACATGGCTTTCCTATCATTTGGTCGGAAGGCTGAGCTGAGGCGGTTGGCTGAGGTGAGGTTGATGGTGACACCGCTGAGGGTGACGGCGTTGACGGCGTAGAGGCAGGCTTTGGCTTGGGAGCCTGAGCCACCTTGGGAGCCATCTTCTTCTTCAGGTCATCCTCTGACAATGTGGTGACACGTCGATTGCTGGTGTCGGTCATGACATCGTTAACAATCTGCTGTATCTGCACCTTCAACTCTTCAATAAACTGTCCGGGGTCGTACTTCTTGGCTTCAATATCGCGCAGTTTCTTCTCCCATATGCCAGTCAGTTCGCAACTCTTCAGCAGTTCCTCCTTAATAGTGTCAATCAGTTCAATGCCCGTTGGAGTGGCAATGAGGTTTTTGCGTTCGCGCTTGATGTAATGGCGTTTGAAGAGCGTCTCGATGATGCTTGCACGCGACGAGGGGCGTCCGATGCCATTTTCCTTCAGTGCAGCACGCAACTGCTCGTCTTCCACAAACTTACCTGCAGTTTCCATCGCCCTGAGCAGGGTCGCCTCGGTGTAGAACTTTGGCGGGGTTGTCCATTTCTCTGTTAGCGAGGGCACGTGGTCGCCGCTTTCGCCCTTGACGAAAGGCGGGAGGGTGCGCTCGTCGGGATTTTCTGGGTTTGCCGGATTGTCCGAGGTTTCTGCGGCCTTGTGATACAAGGCGCGCCATCCTTCGTCGAGTATTGTCTTTCCGCTCACCTTAAAGTCGATTTTCTCCACACGCCCCATTACGGTTGTGGTGGCAAACTTACAGTCGGGATAGAACACGGCAATGAAACGCCGGGCAATGAGGTCATAGACATGGCGTTCCAAGTCGGTCAGGTTTCTCGCAGGCACGCCTGTCGGGATAATGGCATGGTGATCGGTCACTTTCGACGAGTCGAACACTCGTTTCGACTTCTTCAACACCTTGCCGCCCAAAGGGGCAACGTATTGGCTGTAGCTTTCCATCAGCCCCTGCAATGTCTGCGGACACTTAGGATAGATATCGTCGCTCAAATACTGCGTATCGACACGCGGATAGGTGGTGAGTTTCTTTTCGTAGAGGCCTTGTATTATGTTGAGAGTCTGTTCGGCGCTCATTGAGTACTTCTTGTTGCAATCCACCTGCAACGACGTGAGGTCGTAGAGTTGTGGCGGTTGTTCGGTGCCGTTCTTCTTCTGCACGTCAGTCACGATAAAGGGCTTGCCTGTGATGGTCTCGAGAAATTTCTCACCGTCTTCCTTTTTGGTAAACTTTCCTTTGGTTGAAGTGAACACGGTATCGCGATAGGTGGTTGACAAGATCCAATAGGCCTCTGGCTTAAACTGCTCTATCTCCTTCTGCCTATTCACGATGAGTGCCAATGTAGGCGTCTGCACGCGTCCAATGCTCAACACCTGACGGTTCTGCCCATATTTTAGGGTATAGAGGCGTGTGGCATTCATGCCCAAGAGCCAGTCGCCAATGGCTCGGCTTACACCGGCAAGATAGAGCGACTGATATTCCGATTCATCCTTTAACTGTTGGAAACCTTCGGCAATGGCCTCGTCGGTCATCGACGAAATCCACAGTCGCTTGACAGGACACTTCGCCCCTGCCTTCTGCATCACCCAGCGCTGTATCAGCTCTCCCTCCTGTCCGGCGTCACCGCAGTTGACGATGCACTCGGCGTTCTGCATTAGTTTCTGAATTACGGCAAACTGCTTCTCTATGTATTCCTGATGAATGAGCTTTATGCCGAAACGCTGCGGAATCATAGGCAGACGACTGAGTGTCCAAGGCTTCCAAGCCTCGGTATAGTCATGAGGTTCCTTCAACGTACACAGGTGTCCGTAAGTCCACGTCACCTGATATCCGTTGCCCTCTATAAATCCGTCACGCGAAGCCGTGGCCCCAATTATGCGAGCTATCTCACGGGCCACGCTCGGTTTCTCAGCTATACATACAACCATCAGTAGCCAAGGTTTTCACCTACTATTACGACCTGATGCCTGCCCTTTGGCGAGTTGCGCAGTATATGTATGTAGTTGCAGATGCAGTCGTCCGAATTGCAGTTGTGGCATACTCCGTCGATTTTGCAAGGCGTCTCGATGTCAAAACGGGCGGTATTGATGGGAGCCGCTGTTGAACGTGCCCGCTTCACTGCCGACTCTACATCCTGTGTAATCTTGTTGATTCCCACAACAAAGATTACGTGGTCGGGGCCAAAGGTGATGGCAGCCACACGGTTGCCTGTGCCGTCAACGTTAACTATCTGTCCGTCTTCGCTCATTGCGTTGACGCTCGACAGATAGTAGTTGCAGCTGAAGGCCTTTCGGTAGATGTCCTGTGCCTCTTCACGTGTGGCGGCAAGGTCGCGGTCATACACGGTGAGTGTCTTGTTGGCATGAAGTGCTGCGGGTATGCCCATGTCGCGCACGGTCATTGTGCCACCCCATGTCACTGAGTTTCCGTCGCCAACGAGCTTAACCACCAGTTCAACGGCTTCCTTTGACGTAGCACAATAATATCCCTTAATATGTCGGCGCTCAAGGTTCTTTATAATCTTGGCGGCCAGTTTTTCGTTTCTTATTTCTGTTGGTGTCATTGTTCTTTCCTTAGCTTTTCTTTACTTCTACAATCTTCGTTGGTTTCTGCTCGCGGTTGCGCTTGTTGACTACCGTCACCACAGCCTGAGCCAAATTGATGAAGGCTTGTGCCGTCATGGTGTCGATGTTGCATGCGGCAGGCTCACCTGCATCGCCGCTTTCGCAGATGCTCTGCACAAGTGGAATCTGTGCCAGCAGTGGTGTGTTCATTTCCTCAGCCAAATGCTTGCAGCCTTCTTTTCCAAAGATGAAATACTTGTTTTCAGGCAGTTCGGCAGGCGTAAACCATGCCATGTTTTCCACCAATCCGAGTATTGGCACATTAACCTTGTCGTTGCGGTACATGTCGATGCCCTTACGCGCATCGGCCAATGCCACCTGCTGTGGCGTGCTCACGATTATGGCACCTGTAATGGCGAGTGTCTGCAGCAGAGTGAGATGGATGTCGCTTGTACCTGGAGGCGTATCGAGAATGAAATAGTCGAGTTCGCCCCAGTCGGCATCGGCAATGAGCTGCTTCAAAGCGTTGGTTGCCATGCCACCGCGCCATAAGGTTGCCGTGGTGGGATTGACGAAGAAGCCTATGCTCAACAGCTTCACTCCATATTTCTCTATCGGCTCTATCAGTTGTCGGCCATCCTTCTCTACAGCGTATGGACGTGCGTCCTCCACCTTGAACATCTTTGGCATTGAGGGTCCGAAGATGTCGGCGTCGAGCAGGCCGACCTTATAGCCCAGCCGTGCCAAGGATATGGCGAGATTGGCCGATACTGTGCTCTTGCCTACTCCACCCTTGCCTGAGCTTACAGCAATGATGTTCTTCACCTGTGGCAACAGTTTTCCCACTTCGGGGCGTGGCTTCGACTTGAATTCGGTGGCAATCTCCACCTCCACGTCTTTCGAGACGTGATAGTGTATGGCAGCCTCGGCTGCCTTAACGGTTGACTTGAGGAAAGGGTCGGTGTCGCGTGGAAATTCCAGCACCACCTTCACCTTCATGCCGTTAATACTTGGAGTGTCGGCTACCATGCCGCTCTCCACAAGATTTTTCTTTGTTCCTGGATACGTGACTGTCGCCAACGCGTCCATTATGAGTTTTGGATATAGTGTCATTTTATTAATATTTTTGGGAGTTATGGAGGGAAGTTATGATGGGGAGTTATGATGGGGAGTTATGATGGGGAGTTATGATGGGGAGTTATGGAAGGCCAAATGTCTATGCGCAGAAAGTATTGGCTCATTATAACTCCTTTTTAACTCCTAATTATAACTCCTATTTAACTCCTTCGTTTCTCTTCTCAGAACGTCATTCTCACCATAAGTCTAATTCCATCCTTGTGAACTCCGGGATAATCGTTATAGTTGAGTCGGCGGACGTATTCCACGTGGATGAGTTTGAATATGTTGTGTATGCCGAGGGAGAGTTCGTAGTATGGCGTTTTGGAGTCCATCACGCGGCAACCAGTCGGGAACATCATGAGAATGTCGCTTAGGGCGTTCTGCTCAAGGAACGGGTTGTTCTTGTCGGACAGCGAGCCCCAAAGGCAACGGAATGCTACATACTCGCGCCACTTCAGTTTCTTAAGCAATGGTATGCGGTTGAATATCTTGCCGTTGAAGTCCCATGAGATGTAGAGCGAGGCGAAGCGGTCGTTGAGGAACTCCATATTGTCAATCAATTCGAAGGTCTCGTCCTGAATGATGTAGCTGAGGTTGGTCTCAGGCATGATGAGCAGCGGATAAGGCACCTGATTCCACTGTATTCCTCCCTTGAGGTAGCAGTCAATTTTTCCCCATGAGTTCATCCAGAAGCGCTTGTAGATGGAAGCCTCGGTGAAGTTGTATGTGTAGTCGCCACCAAGGAAGCCCTTTACGCCCAAGGTGTGGCCTACGGAGAATACCGGGGCGTCGAGGTTTATCTTCAGTCGGCGCTGCTTGGTGTTGATGAATGTCTCGCCGGGGGCATAGCGCAGCTCTACGTGGAACTCCGAAGTGCGGAACTTGTATGGGGAGACAGCGGGCTGACACCCGCTGCACTGGGGCTGGAGGGCGGGAGCGGAGGCGGCGGGAGCGGCAGCGGGAGCGGCGGCGGCGGCGGGAGCGGAGGCGGCGGCGTTGTAGTCGCGGAGAGGGGTGAAGTCGAGGCCGAGGGCGCCTTCGTTCTCTTCGGCCTTGAAGCCTATGGTGGTCTTGAAACCCCAGTCTTCCTCGCGCTCGAAGGTTATCTGCTGTCGGTTGTAGAACATCATCTTATCTACCGTGCTCCACTTGAACGATGTGAATACATTGTCCTTGTCGGTTTTCATGAACTTGTCCGACGGAGCCATGATGTCGTAGGTAGATGACAGCGTGAGTGTTCTCTTTGGGAACTCTCGCGGCAGGTACTCCTTCTTGTTGAACGAATAGATGAGGTCGGCCTTATAGTAGTTTTTCTTACTGTCCCATCCACGTGCAAAATATCCCGATGCAAACCAGTTGGGGTTGAGCTTGGCCGTAGTTTGAGCCGACACACGGGTGCGCAGTCCATCCACGGTGTTGCTCGTAAGCATGGTGTTGATGGGTCCTATGTCCACTTTGCTCGGATTTCCAGTCTCTACAAAGTTCTCTATGAAGGCCTTTAGTCCGAATATTATATACTTAAATCCCTTTATCTGCTCAAGGTTATGCACAAACGCGTCCATTTTGCTCTCGCTCTTGGTGAGCGACACCTGTCGGTATTTGTTCCAGAAGGCCTCGTCGCGCATCATTGCGTCGGCCTCCTTCACGTCCTTTGCCTTTCCCTTGAACAGCTGTTTTGGCAGTTCGTCGAAGGCGTAGTCGGTGAGTCTGGTGTTGCGTATTACAATGCATCGTTGAATCCAGCTTGCGAGCTTTATTTCGGCTATCATGTCATCCTCGGAAAGCACCCATGTGCTATCGGGCAGCATTTTGAATTCCTGCCTCACCTCAAGGTTCTCGACAAAGTTGACGTCGCTTCGCTTGGGAATGGTCAGTTCGCAACGCTTCACCTGATAAGACGAGTCGGCAAGGATGTAGATGTCGCCGCGGAATCCAAAGTCCTGCTGGTTGTTGGGCATGAAATGCAGGTGGAAGCACTTGTCGCGGTCAACATACACTGTGTCCATTATATAATAGCGGTAGAAGCCGATGGCATCCTTGCCAATGGGCGACGTAAACGGATATTGCAGCAGTCGCACCTGGTCATCGTAGATGTTGACGTCGGTGAAGACATCCTTCAGTGTGGTAGTCAGTATGTCGCCTGTTTGGAAGAGGTCGTTGACGCCGCTTGAGTTCTGTCCTTTCACAATGTTCTTTTCGCTGTGCGGACTTTTACGGTAGATTTTCTGCGTTACCGTTTCGTCAACCGAAACGGGCAGAATGAGTTTGTTGGTGTATTCGCACTTCTCCACCTGGTCGGCCAGCCACTTTTTGTTCTTAAACTTGTCTTCCTGTAGTCGTTCGGGCGTGATGTCGTTGAGTGCCAGTGTAATTTTCTGGTACTTGTTGTATTGATAGTAGTCGCGGTTGTCGAGGTCGGTTTGCTTTTTTGCAGCAATGACCTTCTTCATCAGTTCCACGGCTGGGTTGTTCTTTCTGCTGTATCGAGTCTTTTTCGACTTTATTGTTACCTCCTTCAGTGTCTTGGTGTCAGGCTTGAGCTTGACGTTGAATGTATTCTTTGTTTTTGCGTCGATCGTTATCGACTTCGACACATATCCTATGGCGCTGAACGTGAGCACCCATCCGTTGTGTCGAGCAATACGGAAATGTCCGTTGATGTTTGAGGCCACGGCAACGCCATGACCACGATAAATGGCGCTCGCGTAAGGTATTGAGTCGCCCGTCTGGTCGTCTATTATATATCCCGTGAGCTGTGCATGCAACGGCAATGCCACGAGCATCAGGACAATTGACAGTAGTGTTATTCTGAATGCTTTCAATGTGGGGATTCTTTGGGGAAGGTAGAAGGTAGAGGGTAGAAGGTAGAGGGTAGAAGGTAGAGAATAGTTCTGCCCTGTAATATGCGGTAGCATCAGCGGGTTCGGTATTCTCTACCTTCTACCCTCTTCCTTCTACCTTCTAAAAAAATTAATCTATCTCTTCATCAGCCTCATAGCCGCCCATTTCGCGGATGGCGTTCTTCAGCATGGTGTATTGCTGATAGAGGTTGTTGACAGCCTCTTCGCCCTGAGTGTAGTCGTGCATTGGGGCTTTGAGGAAGAAGCTGAGGAAGCGCTGTATGCCGTAGCGGCCGGCACGTGCGGCGAGGTCGCTCAGCAGCGTAAGGTCGAGAAGCAATGGAGCGGCAAGGATAGAGTCGCGGCAGAGGAAGTTGATCTTAATCTGCATTGGATAGCCCATCCAGCCGAAGATGTCGATGTTGTCCCAGCCTTCCTTGTTGTCGTTGCGAGGTGGATAGTAGTTGATACGCACCTTGTGGTAGTACTGGGTGTCTTCGTCGTTGCCGTGTCCGTAGAGGTCGGGCTGTACGTCGGGCTTCAGTATTGTCTCAAGTGTAGAGAGCTTGCTCACCTCCTTGGTGTGGAAGTTGGCGGGTTCGTCGAGCACGAGTCCGTCGCGGTTTCCGAGAATGTTTGTAGAGAACCATCCCGAGAGTCCCAGGCATCGTGTGCCGATGATAGGAGCGAAACCACTCTTCACCAGTGTCTGGCCAGTCTTGAAGTCCTTGCCGGCGATAGGCATCTTTGTCTGCTCGGCCAGTTCCCACATGGCAGGAATATCGACAGTGGTGTTTGGTGCGCCCATGATGAATGGTGCGCCCTCGGTGAGTGCTGCGTAGGCGTAGCACATTGATGGTGCGATGTGCTCGCGGTCGTCGGCCTTCATGGCTGCCTCAAGGTCGGCCAGGTGGTAGTGGATGTTCTCATCAACAGGAACATAGATTTCGGTGGAAGCTGCCCATATTACGACAATGCGCGAGCAGTTGTTGGCTGCCTTGAAGTCGCGAATGTCCTGGCGCAGTGCCTCAACCATCTCCCAGCGTGTCTTGCAGTCCTTCACGTTGTCGCCGTCAAGACGCTTGGCGTAGTTCTTGTCGAAAGCGGCCTTCATTGGCTTGATGGCCTCGAGCTCGTCCTTTACAGGATTGATGTCCTTTTCCTTCAACACCTCAGCATACATGGCAGCCTGATAGGCATTCTGTGGATAAACGTCCCATGTACCGAAAACGATATCGTCGAGTTTTGCCAAAGGCACGATATCACTGTAGTGGAGGTATTTCTTGTCGGCTCCACGTCCGATACGGATTTTATCGTACTGAGTCATTGAACCTACAGGTTTAGCAAGTCCACGGCGAGCCATGAACACACCTGTCATGAAAGTTGTGGCCACGGCTCCGCAACCAACAACCATAATTCCTAATTTGCCATCAGCTGGCTTAACATTAGATTGCTTCATTACGTCTATTATTTAAATGTCTTACAATATTATCTTTTTTGGGGGGAAGTAGAAGGAGTTAAGGCAACAGCTGCTCCAACGACGTTATCACCACATCGGCTGCATTGCCGTTGGCTATGCCGTCATTCCATCCTTCGCCTATGTACCATGCCGTGCGGCAACCCGCGGCCTTGGCCGGCTCGATGTCTTTGTCGTAGCTGTCGCCCACCACAATCACTTCGCTTGGGTCAGCCCCAAGGGCTTCCACTCCAAGCATGAAGATGCGTGGGTCGGGTTTCCTGATGCCTACCACAGCCGACTCGACCACGCTTCTGAACAAGCCCTCCATGCCCATCTCGCTCAGCACGGTGCCGACGTTGCCATAGAAATTGCTCACCAATACCATTGGCATCTTACCGGCCAATTGGCGCAACACTCCAAGGCTGCGACGCGTGTGGCTTAGGGTTTCGGCATAGAGGTCGTCCACTATGCGCTGCGCCCAGTCGGCAGGCCTGAAGTCCTCAACGTGCTGGGCTATGTAGTCAAGCTCGATGTCCACCTTTGTTTCCAAAGTTCGGCGGAAAGTGAAGTCGGGCTTTATTATCGGGTTCTTGCCCAGTGTGCGCTCGGCGTGGACGTAAGCCTCGCGGAAGAGCTGCTCAGTCACGGGCACTCCCTGACGCTGGTAGGCGTGCCAAAGCTGCTTGCCCCAGTGGGTGCCGCCGGTGTCGAGCGTGCCGCCATAATCAAATAGGATTGCGCGCACACCTGCGTGAGACCCCAATGGCAACAGAGGCTTCTTGCCCCGCTGCAACATGCGCCCTACTACGGCCAGTGCCATTGCCCGTGCCGCCTGTTCGCGGCAGCGCGAATAGCTTGGCCAGTCGTTGAAGTCGATTATCGTCACTCGGCCATCGTCGCCCACCACCATGTCGCCGCCATAGAAATCGAGTCCTATCTCGCGTGCGGCAGCGTCGATGCTGCGCTGCATGGCGGCTTTGTCGAAGGCAAAATACGAAGGTCGGCCATTTACTTCTTCCTGCGAAAACTTAAACTGCCTGTCGTCGGCGGGATAGCAAGTGCAGAAGAAGTCGGTACCGGCCACACCGTAAAACTTCACGAGGTCGCCCTTGATGTGCTTAGTAACATACACGTCGTCAATGCCACGAGCCTTCATCTGGGCCACCTTCATGTCGCGTTCGGCCTCGTCGGCAGCAAAGCACACGTCGTCGGCCAGCTCCGAATATCCTCTGTTCTTCTTTATCCAATATCCCGTTTCGCTCGTCGCCTCGGCTGCTTCTTCGGTGGTGTCGAGTCCAGCCCTCTGCAACCGCCTCATCAGCAGCCTGCGGTTTTGGCACAGCACGACGGCATGAGGGTCGTTCATCACTATTGCTCCGCGTTCGGAAGCATGGTTGAGAAAATCGAGTGCCTCCTGCGAGCGAGCCATTGACACATATACACGGCTTCGAGCGCTGACACCAAGCGACATTTCGCCTTTGGTTTCAACGCCATAACCGTAGTGCATCAACTCTTTGCACAAGCAGTCGAGTATCTTGGCGTCTTTCTCCACCGAGTTTGGTGAAAAACGCTCAGCTCTGCTTATAGCAAGTATCATATTCTTAATACTACTTTCTTTTTTTAGCACCGCAAAGTTATATAATATATTCTGAATAAAAAAACTTTTTAACCAATTTTATTTTTCGATAAGCATATTAACATTATATTCATACGATTTTGACCATAAAATTCGAGTTATAGGGTATTTTTTGTGATTTTCATGTCTATTTCAAACGTAAAATATTAAGGCATTCCCAATGTGTCTGAATATCCGATTCTACGGTATGCCATAGTTTGGCATAGGCCTTAATGTTGACGGCAGGCCTGCAGAGTTATATTTCACGGCGCGAAATGTACGTTTCACGGCGTGCAACGTATATTTCACGGCGTGAAACGTACATTTCACGCCGTGAAATATAACACAGCACGCCTTCGGTAAACTTTCCGCAAGGGTACTCGGCTGTCATCGGTTGCCGTAGAAGCGATTGGCTGCACGCAGCTGATGACGCATGATGCTAAGGAACTCCTGACTCTCCTGCAATATGTTGAGATAAACGAGCGAAATCTTAAGGTTGGCATTGTCGTGGTCGGACTGCATGCGATCGTAATGGCGCTTGCGCACCACCGAAAGCTCGTCTTTCAGCATGTCGGCCTCAGCCAGCACGTCGTCGTAGTCTCTGAAGCGTCCGCTCGACAGCATTGCCTCGGTGCGTTTCATCAGCTCGACTATCTTGTGTCTTACCACGTCAAACTCTTCGATGTATAGCTTTGGCATGGGATTGAAGTTGTTTTCCACATGCTCCTTTATCGGCTCAAGCATACGTTTGAGGCAGTAGATGAACTGCTGGTCGCTGTTGATGCCAAGGTGGAACCAAGTGTTGCGCTCCATGGCCACGTCGGCTGGCACACGCCTAAGGGCGAGCAGTTCCTTGCGCCTGTACTTCTTCAGTTGAGTATGCTCTTCGTCGAGTTCGCGCTTGCAGCGGCGGAGTGCATGGCGGTCTTCTATCGACAAGGCGTCGAGCACCTTGTTGAACTGCTGAAGGGCAAAACGGCTGACGAAGCTTTGCGTACGCGAAACATGCTTCTCCAAGAGGTCGAGCACAATCTCGGGGTCCTTGGTGCGCATCATCAGGTGGAACACGTCGTCCTTCTTGTCTTCGCGCGCCTTCTTGTTGTAGGCTATCTGGCTGCGGACTACCAGGAACACCACAACGCCCATGAAGAGGAACATCACCACAAAGCCGCCAAAATACATGCTCATGCAAACTATGGCGCAGGCAGCAAAGGCAACGCCGGCAGTTATAAACCATCCGCCAATAACCGAAAGCACTCCGGTGACGCGGAACACGGCACTCTCGCGGCTCCAGGCACGGTCGGCAAGCGACGAACCCATGGCCACCATGAAGGTAACGTAAGTGGTAGAGAGCGGCAGCTTGTAGGTGGTGCCAATGACGATGAGCACCGAGGCCAGCACAAGGTTGACGGCAGCACGCACCATGTCGAAGGCGGCTCCTTCTTCGAGTATCACGTCTTCTTTCTGGAA
>JAQXRI010000065.1 GCA_029218445.1 Prevotellaceae bacterium
TAAGTAGTATTAGCTTATTCGACATAGATGTAATTCTGGGGCGCCTTGAAGTCCTCACGCAGGCGGAAGGGACTGATGGGGGCGGGGTATGAGACCACCTCTTTCAAGCGGATGGCATAACCAAAGGGCTTGCCCTTGAAATAGCGGAGGAAGAACGCCTTGGTGACTCCTGACTCGCTGTGCGTAAGGTTCCACAACGCCTTGGGTGAATCCTGAAGGATATGGTCTATCTGAAACTCACCGACAATCATGCAGACGGGCGAGGAGGCATAGATATACACCTTCTCGACAGGACGGCGGAAGACAGTCTTGCGGTATTCGTACAGCTTTTCGCCAGACAGTATCTTCGTAGCGTATTCGGGCTTAACGGATAAGATAGCGTTCATTGATTTCTCCTAAACGTAATATATGGTTGAACTGAGTGGAGGAAAGACGGAAGAAGCCCCAATAACTGGGATTAAGGCCTACCTGCTCCCGAAGGTCACGGAGTATCACCTTGCGGGTGAAGGCGATATTATAGACCATCTGGATGAGGATGAAATTGGGTTTCGTGCGATACCATTGGCGCAACTCGTATTCGGTGAAGACGGACTGCTTGTGGGCATAGCGCGCAAAGTCGTTCTCGTCGGTAAAGTCACGGATGGTTTTCACTTCCATGACGGTGCAGACAGAGGTGCAGACACTGCGGTAGTTGGCAGGTCCTTTATTGTCGTTCGTACGATAGATGACGAGTTTATCGCCTGGGCGTAACTGACGAGTGTCCTTCATCCAACAGATATATGACTTATAGATGCTGTTGGTCTCGGAGTTGTCATGTATGATGTCGTACTTTCGCTCGTACTTCAGGATGGAGTCGGGGAAGAGACGGGTGTGGTACTCCGGCATGATGCTGAGCAGGAAGAAGCGACCGCCACGGATGTCGGTGAAGGGATAGTCCTTCAGTGTGTCCCCTACGATATGTTGCATGTCGCGAAGATAAACATTTTCTTCCTTCCCGTTTGCATGCCTTTTGACACCGCACTGAACAAAGCCGAACTTCTCGAAAGAACGGATGAGGGGCTGCAGACGCGGTTCAGGGAATATGGTGACATAGATTTCCTCTACATTCTTGGCGATTGCTGTGTCGAGAAGTTTCTTCATGAGACGTTCGCCACGGCGTGTGCCACGGCTGTCAATCTTGAACGTCCCGACCTTCAGGCGATGCTTGGCGGGGAGATGGGGAAACACGTCGGTCACCTCCTCGCGCTCCTCCTTGAGGTAGAGGAAGTCGAGCAGAACGTCATCCTCATAATAGGTGATGGCGGTCTCGCCTGCCGCTGCCTTGCGGCGGAACCAATCATCAAAACCTGGATAACTGGCTCGCAATGAATCGAAGAACTTATCAGTAAGTTCTATCTCGGCAAAGGGTTTTGGGCGTAAATCCATAGGAGAACAGTATTTTGTTATTTGAGATGAAGCTCTGATGGCATTGGGGGCAAGGATATTTTGACCTCCATAGACGTTGTAGGTTATATGTAGAGTCGGTTTGTTTGTCATAAACATCTATTTGTGATTTTAACTTTGCTGTCCATATGGTCTTGATGGTTTTGTGGAAAGTTCCTTGTTTATCTGCGCACGGAGGTTGCTCTCGGTGATGCCTTTTTTCAGGTTCGGGCAGAACGGGAGGAGGCGGGTGAAAAACTCTGCCTTGACGGCAAGGACTCTGTCGAGGTAGGGAATGGAGTCGTCGCGCACCATCTCCACAACGACTTTGGCGAGGTCGGAGGCGGTGCAGCACTTTCGGAACTTGTCAATATAGTCGGCATCGACCTCCACATTATTATATATACGCGTGCGCGAGAGCGGCTCTGCCGCTGCCGTGGTGTGGTAGTGGAAGTGCTGCTCGGCATGGGTGGCGTTGGGCAATATCTGGTTGTTGCCGCCATGGATATTGATGTTTACTGTGGCCTTTTCGTCTGTCATTTTTATAGGATTTTTATGGTCGTACGACATAAGGTGCTATGGACGTACGTTCAAAGGGTGTATGGACGTACGGCGTTAGGGGGTAAGGACGTACGTGCAGAGGGTGCCTGGACGTACGTCCAGAGAACCTTTGAACGGTGGGGAACGGAAGTGAGCAAGATGTGCATGGATTCCACTGATTCTGAACAGTTTTTGAACGGGAATGAATATGCTTGAAAACGCTTGCAAAATGTTGTACCTTTGCATCGCAGTTCGGAAATAACAACCTATGCCGGACGCAGTGAACTGCCTGCGGAAATACCAAGTCCCATACTGGCGATGGGCGATTGATATGAGTAAAGCATATAAAGTTGTTGCCAAGATGATTCCTGTTGGCGAACGTAAGGGTGAGACGGTTTATACCGTGAGTCCCGTGAGTTATGGACTGCTGACCACCGACGAGGTGGCGAAGCAAATCTCCACCGAGTGTACGGCAACGCCGGCTGACGTGAAGGCGGTGCTCGACCGCTACGCCTACTATGTGAAGGAGAACATCAAGAAGGGCTATGACGTGGAGCTGCTTGGTTTCGGCACGCTGACCATCCGCTTCATTGTCTCTCACAGTGTTGACGACGCGAAGCTCGCCACAAGCAAGATTGTGAGCAGTCTGATGCCTGCCTTCCGTCCGTCGTACACCATGCACAACGGAACCCGCATCTACAACCTCATTCCCGACAAGGTTTCTCTCGTGAAATACGGAGAGGACATCTCTACGGATGAGGCTGGCACTACCACACCTTCGGAGGGCGGCTCTACTGGCGGCGGCAATGAGGAGGAACCACCCGTACTTGGCGGTGAGGACGAAGGCGGCAGCGGCGGTACAGGCACTGACGAGCCGGACATCACTGTAGGTGAGGAAGAAGGTGGCGAAATTGGTGAGTAGTTTTTTGTGAACGGCAATTGTCGGCAATTGTACAGCAATTGAAATAAAATTTTTTGTTAATTGCCGGGATATTGCTGATAATTGCTGTTCAAACCAAAAGGAACACTTGCTGTTCAAATCTTAATCCTATGAAGTTTATAATGTTCATTTATTTAAAAACATCGAGTATGAAGGTTAATTGGAAGACTATCGCGCTGTATATACTGCGCATCGCTGAGCTTGTCATAACGGGCGCCGCAGGCGGCACTATAACGCAACTCTAAATTATTTTGGTTTGGTCAGCAATTATTCACACATTATATATTTAAAGAGGTGTTCATCAAGCTTCGCAAGTGTCCATGAATAACCGGACACTTGCTTCAGCTTGATGAGCTTGCGAATAATTATCATAAAAAATTTTTGAAACATTGCTGTCTATTGCTGCAAATTGTTGTTCAAAACACAAAACTTTGAGGTTGGATAGGCTGCGGCTACCATTACGTGATTCCTGTTGACGGCACCATTGAGGCGGGCCAACCGGAGGCGCAGAAGCGTGCGTTGAGAAGTCTGTTGGAGGATTTGCATAAGCGTTCTTAATCAATTTTTTCTAAATATGCCGAGGGAATGTAGGTGGTGGCGATGGTGAGGAGACCATCGACCACGATGGCGACGCGCTGCTGACCGCAGTAGCGGGCAACCTTGCCTTCAATGCCCTTGAAAGAGCCTCCGATGACACGGACTTTTGCTCCTTTGTCGAACTTACGCTCATCATCGGGAACGATGACAAGCCCACCAGACTGGTCGGCCAAGACTGTGCGGAGATTGTCCAACTGATATTGGGGGACAATGAGAGGAGTGTGCAGAACATCCCTGCCAACGGTTTTGCGCCCGTAGTAGAAACGGAGATAGGGGAGGTTGACGTTGTCGTAAACGTATGTCTTTAGCTGGTCCTCTGTACCATAGGCAAAGAGGATGTTAAGCAGATAGGACTTGGTTACCTTCTTGCGCTTGTTCTTGACCATCACGAATGCCTTGATGGTGGGATAGTAGGTCTCGACTCCCTGGCTGACGAGATAATCGTTGGCCTTGCCAGTCTGACCGTAGGTGGCACGAAGGGCATACCAATGGGCATTGGGATTCTCGTCTTTTGAATCCTTGGATGAGGACTTTTGCTCTGTTGCCGACTGAATATAGTTGGTGGACACCCCTGTTTGTGAGTTCTCTGCCGGAATGGGCGTTTGAACTTCGGGGAGGGCATCGGGGGCAAGCCCGGTGCGGAGAGGGATAGACGTACCCTCAGGGGTGATATCATCGGTAGTATGTAAATCCATATCGATGACCTAACCTATTCTAACAGAACTTGGTTATGGACATAAAAAGAGCGTGGAATCGTCCTGTTGTCCGTTCCACACATAGAGGCTTCTCGCATTGCCCATCAAAGTTGAACAGACAACGTCAGAGCCCACGCCGATATGAACTATACACTATTCCTTTAGAGACCTATATAAACAATGGTATTATGCCCAATAAGGGCACAACACATGCTTACAAGGTCTCACGGGAGAGTGATAAAATCACACCCGGGACATCTACCGTTGCTAAGTTCAAGACTTTGATTAGGAAATTTTGCGAGGATTTCTATGTGTCTCAAACACAGCGTCGAGTAAACGCCTTTTATTATGTCTTGGAAATCACGTCCCGCCCAGAACCGCCTTGTTGTTTCTTCGGCATCGGGATGCCTAAGGTGCAACTTGGCTCGGCGTGAGCCGCCATTGAAATGGCAGTGAGATCCGCTGCAAAGATAGACAATATATTTTAATTAATCCTATTTATATTTTGAAGAAATTACGAAAATTGTTTAAATTTGGATATTTTTAACGGAAAAGACTGATTAATGTCAAGGAAAGAGACTTTTGATTATTGATTAATGATTGATGATTAAGGATTGTTGATTGCTGATTGATGATTACTTTTTGACAAAAGTGTGTCTGTTATATCCAGACACATATCAAACATTATCAAAGATGGCGAACTTGACGCAAAAAGCAATTTGCAAAAATGCAAATTCCTAATTCGGACAAACCTATCGTTTTGTATAATCTTGATCGGCTCTGCAAGCTAACCACGAAAGGGAGTATGGAAGCGACAGGAATTTTGACCGTCGTCAAAAGTGCCGTACTTGCCAAGAGCCTTGTTCAACTCGTCAAAAAACATGTCGCACGATGACCAAGCACTTTCAGTGGCAAAGGACAATAAAGATGTCTGACGGTACGGTGAAGAAGGTAATAACTCAATAAAAGTTTCCACCCTATGAAATGGTAGTACGACAAGATGCTACCATTTCATAGAGTGGAAAAATTCAGTTATTTACATTTATCATCATTGCCGCGGCAACGATTCACCCTTGGCTACCCTATGTAAATGCCGTCAGCCCATCGTGATGCTTTCGATGCGCAACTGCAAAGTGCCGGCAGGCACGCGGACGCTTACCGTGTCGCCAACCTTCTTGCCCGAAAGGGCTTGGGCTATCGGCGACTTGATGGACATTTTGCCCTCGCGCAAGTCGGCCTCATGAGGACTGACCAGCGTATAGGTCATCTTGGCCTTGGTGGCAAGGTTGGTCATCTCCACACGTGAGAGAAGGCCGACCGTGTCGCCGCCCAAGAGGCTGCGGTCAATCACACGTGCATGTTCAAGCACACGCTGCTTGAAGCGTATGCGGCTGAGTATTCTGCCCTGCTCGCGCTTGGCGGCATGGTATTCAAAGTTTTCGCTGAGGTCGCCCTGTGCGCGTGCCTCAGCTATCGCTTCCCTTACTCGCGGCAGCTCAACCGATTCGAGTTGTTTGAGTTCGGCTAAAATCTTGTTGTAGCCTTCTTCCGACATGTACTCCATAAGTGTAAAAAACTTCTGTTTTAGTCCCAATCGTCGAGATTGTCAATAATTGCCTGTTCGTCGTAGTCGTTTATCAACGGCAGGCCATCGTCGTGGCAGCAATGGCACAGTCCGTCGCTACTGTGGCCACACGAACATTCTTCTGTGTCTTCATTCATATTCATTTGTCGTTCAGCGTTTTAGTTTATGATTAAGATTTTCTTTGCTTTTCAGCGGTGCAAAAGTACATCTTTTTTTTTGATTTACCAAGAAAACGATACAGATTATTGAGTGGGGTGGACGATAAAAAAAATGGCTACTTGCGAACCTTAAATAATGTTATAAGTCTGATTTATGCTTAATAAAACAAAAAAATAGTGTACCTTTGCAATTAATTACAGAAAAAACACGAATGAACGACACCATAAAAAAAATGAAGCACATCGTCAGACTGAAATATATCATAGCTACAGCCGTAGTGGCAACGCTGGCCATAGCCACTCATAAAGCATGTGCCGCCGGCGACGGTACCGAGGAAGGCGAAAGACAAGAAAAGCCCGTCAACAACCTGCCCATCGACACTGCACTGCGCAGCCGCCTAAAAGCATTTGCCCAAAGGCCGAGGGCCGAGGGGAAAATGGCATTCCACGTGTTTGACATAACGGCCGACAAACCCGTGTTCGGCTACAATGAGGACATGGCGCTGCCGTCGGCCTCGTGCATGAAACTGCTCACGGGCGTGGCCGGCCTCAGGCTCTTGGGCTGCAACTACAAATACAACACCGAGATACTGACCCGAGGCAATGTGGCCGCCGACGGCCTGCTGAACGGCGACATCGCATTCAAGGCGGGACTCGACCCGCAACTCATGGCCCCCGACCTGCTGCCCTTTGCCAAGGCTCTGAAGCAACTGGGCATAAAGAAGCTGACGGGACGGCTAATTGTGGATCTTACCATCGACCAACCGGTGAAAAGCGAGATGCACTGGTATCCGTGGGACTTGACGTTCTCGAAATACGGACTGCTCTACAAAGGCTCGACGAGAGTGGTAGGCCAGCTGAAGGCTTACTTGCGCGGACAGGGCATAGCGGTGGCCGACAGCCAGATTGTGACGGCGGCCACGCCGCAAGGCTTCACCGTGAGACACACCGCAAGCAGGGACATTGACGACGTGATAAAAAGAATGTGGAAAAACAGCTCGAACACTCAGGCCACATCAATGCTTTACACCATAGGCCACAAAGCCAACCCTAAGGCACATCCAGTGGCAGCCGGCATTGACTACCTGCGCACATTCCTCAGCGACACTTTGGCCCTGGCCGATTCGGCACTGACGATACACGACGGCTGCGGCCTATGCACCTACAACCGCCTGTCGCCACGCGCGCTGACCACCATCATTGCCTACGGATACAACGACGACGGCATACGCGACATGCTTGAGCGCAACCTCGCCATAGCAGGCACCGACGGCACACTGGCACGCGAAATGACGGGCAGCGGACTGCGAGGCAAGATAAAAGCCAAGACAGGCACGCTGTCGCATCCATACGGCATAAGTTCACTGGCAGGAATATGCGAGGGAAGCGACGGGCACGCATTGGCTTTCGCCATAATGGACAGCGAGATGTCGGTGCTCGACGCAAGGGTGCTGCAAAGAAGGCTTTGCGAAGCGTTGGTGAACGCAAAAAAAGGCGGACGATAAGCGGTATCACGACAACTGAAAGAAAAAACATAGTGACAACATAGACAATAGTGAACGACAATGACAGCAACAACAGACAACACCCACGGCAACCCCACTCGAAGCACAAGGCTGGTGATGAGAATAAGCCAGCATTCACTGCACTTCGCGCAACAACACGCCGACGATGCCGGCACGCCATTGAACTTTCAGCCTTACAACGTGAAAGGGGCCATGTCGATGGCAGCCAACCTTCGCGAGGCGTTCAAGACCGTCGAGCTGTTTGAAACGAAATACCGAAAGGTGGTGGTGATGGTCGATGCGCCATTCCTCGTGGTGCCGCTTGACCTTTACGTCGAGGGCGAGGCTTCGATGATTTACAGCCACTCTTACCCCGACTTGGCCAACATGAAGCTGATGACCAACGTGGTGGCCGACCTTAACGTGGTGGCATTGTATGGCATTCACAAGGACTTGCACACGGTGATAACCGACCGTTACGACGATGCGATATTCTTCAACGCCTCAACTCCCGTGTGGCGGCACTTGTTTCAACGCAACTTCTTAGGCACTAAGGGCAAGCTGTATGCCTATTGCCACGACCAGAAGCTGGAGCTGATGAGCTATGGGCAAAACCGGTTTAAATACTGCAACTCGTTTGCTACGGCCAACGCCCACGACGTGCTTTACTTCACATTGAACGTGTGGCAGCAACTGGCCATGGACGCCAAGCACGACGAACTGCACCTCGTTGGCGACATTCCCGAACACCAATGGCTGGAAAGCGAGCTAAAAGCCTACGTGGCAAGGGTTTACACGGTGAATCCTTCGAGCGACTTCAACCGCTCGCCCATTGCGCAAATGAAGGGAATGCCGTATGACTTGATGACTTACTTCATAAAAGGAAGATAACAAAATGAGAATAATAACAGGACAATACAAAGGACGGCACTTCGACGTGCCACGCACATTCAAGGCAAGGCCGACCACGGATTTTGCCAAGGAAAACATATTCAACGTGCTGAACGCATACGTGGATTTCGACGGTGCCTTGGCCCTCGACCTGTTTTCAGGCACCGGCAGCATCTCGCTCGAACTGCTGTCGAGAGGATGCAAGACGGTGGTGAGCGTAGAGGCCGACCGCGACCACCATGCCTTCATAAAGCAATGCCTTGCAAAACTGGGCACCGACCGCTGCATGGCCATACGTGGCGACGTGTTCAAATTCGTAAAGACGTGCCGACAGCAGTTTGACTTCATCTTTGCCGACCCTCCCTACGCCCTGAAAGAGTTGGCCTCGATACCCGACTTGGTGATGGCGAAAGGACTGCTTGCCGACGACGGCGTGCTGGTGTTTGAACACGGCAAGGACCACGACTTCTCGTCGCACCCCAACTTCGTCGAGCACAGATCGTACGGCAGCGTCAACTTCTCAATATTTACATCAAAGGCGAAAGCAGGCGGGTGAGGCTTGCCCACAGGCGATGGCGGAACTTGACGCCGCGCTCAGCCTTGCCCACATCGTAAGGCCGACAGCGCCTTTGGTCGTCGAGAAACACCTCTTTGAACCTCAGGGCTGTGGGACGGTCGTAGAAGAAGACGTTGGCCTCAAAATTGTTCTCGAAGCTGCGTATGTCGATGTTGGTCGAGCCACAAGAGGCCAACGTGTCATCGACAACCCATATTTTGCTGTGAAGAAAGCCTTCGGTATATTGCAGCACCTTGACGCCAGAACTTGCTATGTCGCCGACATACGACTTGGAGGCCCACTGCACGAAATGCGAGTCGCACTTCAAAGGCACCATTATCCTGACATCCACACCGGCCAGAGCGGCCGTCTTTAGGGCAGTAATGATGGTGTCGTTGGGCATGAAGTAAGGCGTCTCGATATAGATGTATTGCTTGGCGCGGAGTATTATGCCAAGCAGTCCCTGCATAATCTCGGGATAGGGTGTGACGGGAGTGCTCGTAACGGTTTGGGCCAAGCAGTCGTTGACAATGTGGCCCGACAATGGCGGATAGTATTTGCGGTTGCTTATCAATGTACGATCGACAAAATACCAGTCAACAAGGAACGCCCTTTGCAGTCCATACACTCCTCCACCCTTAATCTTCACCATGGTGTCACGCCAAGGCGTGCCGTTTTTCCCCTTCACATATCGAAGGGCAATGTTCATGCCGCCTATATATCCCGTATGTCCGTCGATTACCACTATTTTCCGGTGGTTGCGGTAGTTTACCTTGCTTGTAAACGAGCGAAACCTGACGGGCATGAAAGGCCAAGCCTCGATGCCTTCACTGCGCATTCGCTCAAAAAAGTCGCGGTCAACACGCCAGCAGCCAACATCGTCGTAAACGAGCTTTACCTCAACGCCACTCTTGGCCTTGTCGATAAGCACATCGGCAAGGAGATTGCCCAAGGAGTCGTCCTCGAAGATGTAGAAGTCCATGTGGATGCTCTGCCTGGCCTGCCCCAACGTCCTGATGAGGTCGGCCACAAACGAATGTCCGTCGGTGAAGATATCGACCTCGTTGTCCTTAAACGGCATGCAGAAATTCTGATTGACGAAAAGGCGTGCCGTCAGGCCGTGGTCGTCGGGAACGTGGAGGTTGTGCTGCTCGACAAACTCAAGCATCGACCGCTTGGTAAGCTGGTTGAGACTGCGCTCGCTCATGAGCCTCTCGCGCCGTGTGTTAAGGCCGAAGAAGAAATAGAACAGGAGGCCTACAACGGGCACAAAATATATGACAAGCATCCACGCCATGGTTTTGGCCGGCTGCCTGTTGTCCATCAGCACGTGGAGCATGGCTCCTATCTTGACCACCTCATATATTATGAGCACACACAGGTTAAGACTCTGCATAACAACACATCAAATGCCGCGCGCCTTAAACACCTTGTCCTTGGCTGCGTTAATTTCCTGAAACTTCTGCTCGGCAGCCTTTCTCACGTCTTCGCCCAAGGTGGCCACGCGGTCGGGGTGATGCTGCAGCGCCAGCTTCCGATAGGCCTTGCGCACCTCGTCGTCGGTGGCGTCGGGGCTTACGCCAAGCACCTTGTAAGCCTCGTCGAGGGTGTCGCCCTTGAGATTGAACATCGAGTCGATGTCCTGCTTCGACATGCCGAGCCAGTGGCCGCACTCTTGTATGGCCATCACTTCGGTAGGGTCGATGTTGCCGTCGGCCTGCGAGATGATGACGAGGAAGTTGACGAGCTGCAGACGCTGCGAATAGTCCATAAACTGTGCCATCTGCGTACAGCAGTCGGCCACGGTGTTCTTAAACTGCAAGCGTCCCTGCCGCTTCTGTTCGTCGAAGAGCCTCAGCAGTATTTCCTCACCCTGAGCCTGAGCCGCCGCGCCGAAGTTCTGACGCAGAAACTCGCGCACTATCTGCATCTCGGAATGCATCACCTTGCCATCGGCCTTGATGACATAAGAAGCCAGCACAAGCAGCGAGAACATAAAGGAACTGCGCTGCTCGTCGGCACTATACTGGCGTGTAGTGCCAAATGCACTGCCAAAGGCACTGCCACTGCGTGTGCCCGAATTGTCGGGGTTGTTTACAGAGTCAAGTCCCACGTCGAACATTGCTCCTATGGCCACTCCTGCCAACGCTCCGAGTGGTCCTGCGGTAATCCATCCGATTATACCGCCAATCCATTTGCCTGCACTCATTTTGAAGATTGAAAATTGAATGTTGAAGATTGAAGATTGAATGTTGAAGTTACTTTTTGTTTAATATATACATTCCCAACAGAATGAACACGGCACCGATGAGAAAATACGAGGTGATCTGTTCGTCGAGAATGAGCCATGCAAACACTATGGTGGTGATGGGGTTGAGATAAACCCAATTGGTACACTTCACCGCTCCCAAACGAGCCATGCACCAGCTCCACGTGAGATAGCACAGCATCGAGGCGACACAGCCTAAGAAAAAGAGGTTGGCCATGACGGTGGGACGAAGCAGCACTTCAAGCGACGGCATGCCTGGCACTACAAGATAGTAGGGCAGAATGGTAAGCACGCCATAGAAGAACACCTTACGTGTGATGAACAACGCCGAATAGCGATACATAACAGGCTTCATCAGCAACGAATAGAGTGCCCAACTGAGGCACGCCCCAAAGGCCAACGTGTCGCCAAGGGGTGAGAGATGGAGCACGAAACGGCCGTTAAGGACAACAATGGCCATGCCCAACAACGCCAACAACGAACCCAACATCTGACGCGACGCAAAACGCTCAGACTTGTAGAACATGCCGATGATGAGCATGGCAAACAGCGGACACGAACAGACTATGAGCGAGACATTGGTGGCTGTAGTGAACCGCAAAGCCTCGTTTTCTGACAGGAAATAGATTGACCCGCCCGTCACTCCGAGAGCCAGCATGAGCATTTCATCGCGCCAGTTGCTGGAAAGCCAACGATGCTGCACCTTGCGCCACTTGTCGGGCTGCGACGCTTGGAGCTTGCGGCGCAAAAACAGCGGACGCAGCAACGAAAACGCCGTCAGCATGACATAGGCAATGATGAAACGGAGCGTGAATATCTGTGCCGGCGAAAGGCCATTGACGATAAGCAGCTTCGTAAACACAAATGTCGTGCCCCAAACGGCAACGGTAAGGAATGCTATGAGATGAAAGATATTATTGCCCAAAACTTGTCGTGATTATTATTTTATTGTCCTGTACTTTTTTTACAACTTTTTTCTTATCTCGATGTCCCTCTTCACGTGGTTTCTGATTTTCATCAGATACTGCTTCATCTGTTTGCCGTCCTTTTGGTCGATAATGCCGAGCAGCTCCTGCAGCTCGTCACGTATCTGCGCCACTTGGTCGCTGGTGTAGGGATTGAACAGTATTTCCTGCAAAAGGTAATCGTCTTCGTTGAGCACGCCCTTGGCTATCTGCATGTGTCGCTTGAAGGTAGTTCCAGGCGCATCCTGATGCTTCATGACAGCGGCAAAGACAAACGTGCTGACAAACGGAATGCTGAGCGAATAGGCCACCGTACGGTCGTGCTCCTCAAATGTGTATTCGTAGATGTTCAGGCCAAGGCGGCTGTAGAGGTCGCGGAAAAAGATGCGCCCCATATAGTCGCCTTCGCTGATGATTATGGCATTCTCTTCGCTCAACTGGTTGAGGTTGGCAAAGGTAGGTCCAAACATCGGGTGTGTCGATACGTAAGGATGTCCCGTCTGCTCATAGTATTCCTTGAGGTTGGTCTTGACCGACGAGATGTCGCTGATGATACATTCGTCGGGCAAGAAAGGCATTATCTCCTTGAAAGCGGGAATGGTGTATTTTACGGTGACGGCATTGATGACGAGTTGCGGGGCAAACTCCCTCACCTCGTCCAATGTTGTCAGCCTTTGGCAGTTGTAAGTAAACCTCATCCTCTTAGGGTCCTTCTCATACACCGCCGTCTCATGTTCAAAGCTAAGCAAGTCGAGGAAGAAACTTCCCATCTTGCCGGCACCCATAACTAAAATTTTCATTTCATTAAAAATTTAAAAAACATACGTTTTAAAGATTAAAAGGTCTTCGACCTTAAAAAACTTGGCTTTAAATAGAGCCTTTTGCTTTTGTCTTTTTCAAAACATTTACAAAAATACCTATTATTCGTCCCAAGTCCTTATTCATTGAATCATACTGCTCGATAGTAATATAATCTGTTTTTTGCAATAGTTCAAGCCAATATTTCGTTTCATTGGCTTCTTTCAAGGCTATATGCATCTTTGCAATAAAATCAGCCGTGCTTTGAGCCATCTCTGCTTCTGAAATGTTGGCTCCAATACTTGTCCCACTCCGCAGTATCTGCTTGGACATGACATACTCATTCTTCTGCTCCAGCAAGTATTTATTCAATCGCACAATTCTTATAGCAAAATCGATGCACAACGACCTTACATATTGTTTCTCGTACATTACTTCCTATTCGATTCTTTAATGAATATTTTAAGGTTGAAAACCTTTTAATCTTTAACAAATGACGCATAGCGTCATTTGTTTATTATTTCCATCTGCTGACGCACGCTCTCTTCGTGGATTTCCTCAAATACCTTTGCGGTAAATTCAGACGACATGCCGCATAGGACGCCTTGGGCACCGCGCTTCTCGAGAATCTCGTTGTAGCGGGCGGCCTGAAGGATGGTCATGTTGTGTTCCTTCTTGTATTGGCCAATCTCACGACACACTCGCATGCGCTTCGAGAGAAGGTCCATGAGCTGATTGTCCAGCTCGTCTATCTGATGGCGCAGCTGAGTGATGCCCTCGGTGGTGTGGGTTTCGCTGCGCACTACGAGAAGCGAGAGAATGTAGTCGAGAACGTCGGGAGTAACCTGCTGCTTGGCGTCGCTCCATGCGCAGTCGGGATTGCAGTGGCTCTCGACGATGAGTCCGTCGAAGCCGAGGTCCATGGCCTGCTGGCACAGTGGAGCTATGAGTTCGCGGCGGCCGCCAATGTGCGACGGGTCGCAGATGATGGGCAAATCGGGTATGCGGCGATGAAGCTCGATGGGAATCTGCCACATAGGCATGTTGCGGTAAATCTTCTTGTCGTAGCTTGAGAATCCGCGATGGATGGCGGCCATCTTCTTCACGCCTGCCTGATTGATGCGCTCCATGGCACCTATCCAAAGCTCAAGGTCAGGATTGACGGGGTTCTTTACAAACACTGGCACGTCAACACCCTTCAGCGAGTCGGCCAAAGACTGCATGGCAAACGGATTGGCTGACGTGCGGGCGCCTACCCACAGAATGTCGATGCCATACTTCAGAGCCAGTTCAACATGTTCGGGTGTGGCCACCTCGGTAGCCACGAGCATTCCCGTTTCGTCCTTCACCTGCTTCAGCCATGGCAAAGCCGTTTCGCCGTTGCCCTCAAATCCGCCCGGCTTGGTGCGTGGCTTCCACACTCCTGCACGAAACATGTGGCATCCCTTTTCAGCCAACTGCTTGGCTGTTGACATTACTTGCTCTTCCGTTTCGGCAGAGCATGGACCTGCTATAACAAATGGTCGCTCGTTGTCGCTTGGCAACGTAAGCTTTTCAAGTTCTAATTCCATAATATATATATAATTTTTAAATTTCCAATTTTCAAATTTTAAATTAAAGTATTAAAGAAATAAAGTATTAAAGTTCATATCCCCTTAGTTCAGGCGAGAACGAACTTTAATTCTTTAATCTTTTAATTCTTTAATTCGCATCTCACTCTTTGCAACGCAGCGGCGAAGACGCTCTCGTTTGCACAGAGTGAGATGCGAATGTACCGCTGTCCCTTGCTTCCGAATATAAAGCCAGGAGTGATGAATACGCGGGCCTTGTGGAGCACCTTCTCCGTCAGTTCTTCGCAGTCGGCATAGCGGTCGGGGATGCGGCCCCAAAGGAACATTCCCACTTGGTGTTTGTCGTAGGTGCAACCCAGCGTGTCCATTATCTGCTCTGCATAGCTGCGGCGACGAGCGTAGGTCTCGATGTTGGCCTCGCGGTGCCACTCGGCGGCATTGTCGAGGGCAGTGGCGGCGGCAAGCTGAATGCCACGGAATGTGCCACTGTCGATGTTGCTCTTTACTTTCAGTATCCAACTGATGAACGTTGCATTTGACAAGCACATGCCCACACGCCAACCAGGCATGTTGTGGCTCTTTGACATCGAGTTGAACTCTATGCAGCACTCCTTGGCTCCCGGCACCTGCAGAAGCGATATTGGATGTTCGTTGAGGATGAACGAATAAGGATTGTCGTTGACCACCACAATGTTGTGGCGACGTGCAAAATCTACCAATCGTTCGTAGGTCTCCATGCGTGCATTGCCGCCGGTAGGCATGTTGGGATAGTTGGTCCACATCAGTTTGACGCGCGAGAGGTCCATCTGTTCCAGCTGTTCAAAGTCGGGTTGCCAGCCGTCGTTCTCCATAAGGTCATAGTTCACCACTTTTGCTCCGAGTATTTTGCTCAGCGACGTGTAGGTGGGATAGCCTGGATTTGGCACCAGCACCTCCTCGCCTGGATTGACGAAGGCGAGCGTAACGTGCAGAATGCCTTCCTTTGAACCTATCAGCGGCAGTACCTCCTTTGCGGGGTCAAGCTCAACGCCATACCAGCGCTTGTAGAATCCTGCCATTGCCGTGCGCAGCTCTGGTGTTCCCATCGTAATCTGATAGCCGTGGGCATCAGGGCGGCGCGCCACATCACACAACGTCTCTATTGTCTTCTCCGAAGGCGGCATGTCGGGGCTTCCTATGGCAAGGCTTATCACGTCCTTGCCCTCGGCGTTCATCTGTGCCACCTCTTTCAGCTTGCGGCTGAAGTAGTATTCGCTTACGAGCGATAGTCGCTCTGCTGGTTTTATCTCTTCTTTCATACAAACTATAATTTCTTAATCTCCAAAGAACTTTAATTCTTTAATTTTTAATTCTTTAATCTCCAAATAGCCTTTTGGGCTATTTGGACACGTATTCGCCTAATATTTTCAGTTCCCTTGTCAGCGGAACGATGGCGTCGATGCTCTGCCTGTAGCGTGTGAGGTTGTCGTAGGTCACATCTACATAGAACAGGTATTCCCATTCGTGGCCAATGATGGGCAGCGACTGTATTTTCGTGAGGTTGATTTTGTAGAACGTCAGTATGCTGAGCACCTGAGAGAGCGAGCCTTCCTCATGGGGCAGCGAGAACACAAGGCTCGATTTGTTGGTCTTTTCCAGCGGACGCAGGAAGTCGGCCTTCATGGGATTGCTCGACACGAGAAAGCGGGTAAAGTTGTGTTTGTTGTCCTCTATATGGTCTTCAAGCACTTTCAGGCCATAAATGCGTGCGGCGCTGCTGCTGCATATTGCCGCCCATCCCTGACACTTGTAGCTGTTTTCGCTTATGTACTTTGCCGACCCTGCCGTGTCGTCGCTCTCGACGGCCTTTATCGACGAGTGACCAGAAAGGAAATTGCGGCACTGCATCAGTGCCACGGGATGAGAGTGAACCTCCTGTATGGTTTCCCAATCGTCGTCGGGCAGACAGCAAATGCAGTGTGAGATGTGGAGCTTATGCTCACCAACCACCGAAAGTCCCGAGTCGCGCAGCAGTTCGTAGTTGTGCAACAGGCTTCCTGCTATGGTGTTTTCGATGGCCGTCATGGCAATCACCGTAGGGTCTTGCTTCACGTTTTCAAACACCTGCTCGAAGGTGTCGCAGCATATCAGCTGCAACTGCTCGCCCTCGAAGTACTGGTGAGCCGCTATGTCGTGGAATGAGCCTATCATTCCCTGTATTGCTATTCTTTTCACCTTTTCTCTTTATTTATATTTTAATTCTTTTATTCTTTATGCTCCAAAGAACTTTCATTCTTTAATCTTGAATTTAAAATCCAAGATTTTAAATTCAAAAATCCCGCCTCATCAGCGATGGAGCGGGACTTTCATGCAAATCTTATCTCATTGATTGATTTACTTTTGCCATAAGTTGAAATCTACACGCAACTTCCCGCTCTACAATTTCTTGCAAAGTAAAAGTAAAAGTAATAAAAAGGTGCGTATATGCGATTCATAACTTTATTGTTTTTATTGTTTATTCGGTGCAAAAGTATAATTTTTCTTTGAAATGAGCAAATAATTGGCTACTTTTTTTTGTTTTTTGCCCTATTTTCCTTACAATCCGAACGGATTTATGTTGCTGTAGGCCTGCTTAACCTTATGTTCGATGCCTTCAGCCGAAAAGTCGCCACTGATGTTGGCCACCTTGTCGGGGTCGAGTTCGAGCACTTTCTGCATGTCTTCCTTTGCGCCAAACATGTCGCCTTTTTCATACTTCACTTGGCCACGCTCCTTAAACGCCTCTATGGCAAACGGGTTGACCTCTATCACCTTGCCGTAGGTGGCAATGGCCTCGTCGTCTTTTCTCTCGGCATGTTCTATGCGGGCTTTCAGCATCAGCACGTCTTCCTGCTCGGGATATTCGGCCATCAGGTGCTCCATGTCTTCACGCGCACCGTTGCGGTCTCCCATTCTCAGCAGTGTCTGTCCGCGCAGCAGATAGGCGTCGGCAAAGTCGGGTTGCAGCACTATGGCCTTGGTAAGCATGGCTATGGCATTAATCATGTCGTCCTGACCCACGCACGCCTTAGCATATAAATAATGTACGCGCGCATTGGTATTGTCTATCAGTAAGGCCTTTTCGCAGGCCTGCGACATGGCCACATAGTCTTCCATCATGTAGGCCACATTGGCCATCTGCAAGAATATGGCCTGATTGTCGGGTTGCGCCTCTGCCAATTTCTGCAGCTGTTCGTATGCTGGCAGCAGTTCGCCGTTGCGCACCAGTGCCGTTGCAAGATAGTCGCGCACTTCGAGGTCTTCTTTTATGTCCAGAGCGGCCTTAAAGCACTTGACGG
Source organism: Prevotellaceae bacterium (assembly GCA_029218445.1). Classification (GTDB taxonomy): domain Bacteria; phylum Bacteroidota; class Bacteroidia; order Bacteroidales; family Bacteroidaceae; genus Prevotella. The sequence goes on from JAQXRI010000065.1 coordinate 17,810, forward strand.
CATAGTCATTCCGTCCCATTCGTGCGGCCTTTACGCCGTCGAACTTATACATGTCGAAGTTTCTTGCCTCGTCCGTCACCTTTTTTTCCTCGGCATTGCCTTGCTTGCCTCCGCCGAACAACGATTTGAATAATCCCATGGTTCGTTTTTCTATTCGTCAATAAACAGCGGGTCGTCGTGTGTAAGCATTATTGGCTTCTGGTCGTTCATCTTCAGCATGTCCTCAGGCACATACTTCTTGTCAACCACCAGTCGGAACATGTATTCGCGGAACCATCGGTCGGTCATTATCATGCATCCCTGTTGTCCCCATGTTGCTCCCCAGCTGTTTTCCACCTTCCATTTCTTTGCCTTGCCATTGGCGTCGAGGTCAACGGCGCAAAGGGTCATGGCGTGGGTCGAACCGCTGTCGAAGGTTCTGATGCGGTCGGCTTTGTCCATGCCGAAGGTAGTGCCCATGAGCGAGCCATAGTCGAAGTTTTCGGTGTCGGCATAGCCGCGCTTGCGGTCGAGCAGCTTGCCCACGTCATACGAGCTGTACATCTTGCGTCCGTCCTTCAGCGATGCTATGGCGAGCTTCTCGATGTCGTCCATCGGCAGATTGAGGTATTTCCAGTTGTGGCCGTCGTAAGTATGGCGGTCGAGGTCCACCTCGTAAGTCTTGTAGTAAGGATGGCGTGGATCGTTCATCACCATTATGAAAGTGCCGTTGAGCTTGTCGCCCACCACTTCCTTGTAGAACTCCTGCGGAGTGTATGTCTTGGCTTCGCCCACTGCGTCGCCTTTCTTGTTGCGGTGGGCATAGGTGAACTGCGTTGGAGGCTCGCCGATGGTCATGGCAAGCATCTTATATACTTTGCCCAGCATGTCGGCTTTCACCTTCTGTATTTCGGCAGCCTTTTTGCCTTCAGCCACCATCTTGCGCAGCTTCAGGCCGTCTTCGCGCAGGCGTGACGTTATGAGCTTGCTCATTCTCGAAGTGTTGTCGCTCGAAAAGCTCTCGGGCATCACTTCCTTTGGCACCAAGCCGTATTTCTCAGTCAGGTCGGCCACACCGCAGAATGTGCCGCCGTCGCCTATTGGCGACTTGAAGAGGAACTGTACATCGGGGTCTTCAAAGTCCTTCTTGGCCAAGTCTATCACACTCTGAAGAAACAGGTTGGACTTTTCCAGTTGGTCATAGAAGAAAAGGTAAGCCTGCGAAAAATCAACGCGCAGCGAGTCGGTGCGTTTTGCAAAGTTGGAGCGCAGCACATTCATGCCACTGAACATCCAGCATCGACCAGAGCTGTGCTGGTTGGTTATCGACTGTGAAGGCGTTTCGATGCTGAAATGTGTGTCGATGTCGGCGGCAGCCTTGCGGTTTTTGGCAAGGTCGTCAATAGCATTTGCGGCAATGGCGTTTGCCACGGCATTGTCGGCGGCAGTGAATTTCTGTTCCTGCTGCATCTTCAACAACATTTCCTGCGAAATGCCTCCACCTTTTGTCTGAGCGTTGGCCTGCAACGACAATGCCATTGCCACGGCCACAAAAATCGTCTGTTTTCTCATCAGTAATATATTGTTATAGTTATTTTGCGGCAAAAATAGTCATTTTTTTCCTATTGGCGAAATCTTTAAGCCTTTTTTGCCGTTTTCTTTTAAAAAAACATGTTTTGCTGATATATACGGAGTCCAAAGTCGGGAATGACGGCATAGAAATGCTCAAGTATCTCAGCCATCTTCATCTCATACGTCTTCCACTCCTTGTCGTTCAGGAAGAAGTAGAACTCTACGGGCAGGCCTGTGGGCGTCGATTCGAGTTGTCGCACCATGTACAGCATCTCGGCGTTCACGTCGCGATGTTGTGCAAGATAGCGGTCGGCATAACATCTGAAGGCGGTCAGGTTGACCACTCCTTCGGCCACGTCGTCGTCGGTCAGCAGGCCTTCCTTCACATATCCCTGCTGCTTTAGCCGCTGCCTCAAGGCGTTGTCGATGGGCATCACGTGCCTGAAGTCAAAATACACCCGCCGCGTCACCCTTCGTCCTCCACTTTGCTTCATTGTGTTCCAGTTCTGAAACGAGTCGTCCACAAGCGTCTGAGGCGTTATGGTGAGTGTAGTGTTGTCGTAGTTGCGCACCTTCACCGTAGTGAGCGTTATGTCCTCCACCACGCCGTTTATTCCGGCTTTGTCCACCGTTATCCAGTCGCCCTTATGCAGCATGTCGTTGCTCGTAAGCCTTATTCCGGCAACGAGGCCCGAAATGGTGTCCTTGAACACGAGCATCAGCACCGCCGACGTTGCTCCAAGTCCTGCCAGCAGCGTCAGAGGGCTGCGGGCTATGGCTATGGCCACAACCACTATACTGGCAAGAAATATGACCACAATCTTCAGCACTCCACAAAAGGTGTGAAGATACTGGTGGCGTGCCGACCTGAGGTCGGTGTCGAGCACCTTTATCGAGTCAACCACTGTTATTCCGAGCTTTGTTGACGCCAGTGTAATGTAAATGGCCGTCAGCCTCTCAAGCATTTCCTCCACCAAGGGGTAGCGGTAGAATATGTGAGGTATAAGCATCCACATCACTATGGCCGGAACAATGAGGCAGGCCTTTTTCAGCGTGCGCTCGTTAAACAGCACATCGTCCCATTCCACTTGTGTCTTTTCTGTCAGACGGACGGTCAATGGCACCACAAAATGGTGGCACACGGTGTAAGCCAACCAAGAGAGCAGCAGTGCCAACACGACAAGGATGCCATCAGCAACAAACGCCGCCATTGGCGTTGTCACTCCCAACAGCAATCCCCATCCTTCAATCAATTCTCTAATCTGTTCCAATTTCTATATATTTTTTTTCGTTAATACAAGTTTTTGTGGTTATGGGAGTTTTTTGAAGTTAAGGAAGTTAAAGACATTACTTTTTTAGGCGTTGTGCGGGCGGGACGCCCACACCCCCAGCAGCATTCCCGAAAAGCATATCTCTACCTTCTACCCTCTACCTTCCAACACACCTCTCACCTCTCACCTCTAAATTTCAAATACGCCAAAGCGCACTTGACTACGGCCTGCATATAGCCTCACACACTCTGTTCTGAAACGAGCGTCCGTTGGAGTCGTGCATCACACCTTGATTGATTATCGAGAACGCCACGACATGTCCATTAGGTGCGGTGCAATATCCGGCAAGCGACGTAATGCAAGTGAGCGTGCCCGTCTTGGCGTGAACATTGCCCGAAGCAAAGCCTCCTCGCATACGGCGTTTCAGCGTGCCGTCGTGTCCGGCCACGGGCAGCGACGGATAGAGATGTATGAATATGTCGGGGTTGCGATAGGCATAACGCAACAGCGCCACTTCAAGTTCGGGAGTCACATAATTGTAGAGCGAAAGGCCGCTGCCGTCGGCTATCTTGTAGCGCGAAGGCTGAAGCCCCACCTTCTCTATCAGTCGGCCTATCTCACGACGCGCATGCTTGGCCTTGGCGGGACGCTCGCCCGACGCTGCGGCCAACTGATAAAACATCGACTCGGCATACAGGTTGTCGCTGTCCTTCATCATGCGCATGAGAATCTGGTCGATGGTGTGGAATCGCGTACACACCACAAACGCCCCTTTGGGCAGCGGTGCCTCGCCACATTCCACCTCAAGCACTACCCCACTCTCACGCAGCTCCTGCACAAATCGACTCAGAAACACATCCTTGCGCGACACCAACAATGGCGAGAGCACCGGATTGTCGTCGTCCCAACACCAGCCTTCCCCCAGCCGGTCGTCGTCCTTCATGGTCAAGTCGGCCAGTATGCGTCCTCTTATCGTATCTACGCCCATGCTCTTCAGTCCTTCCACAAAGGCGTTCATGTCGTCGGCGTTGAATCTGGGGTCGAACCCTCCCACGCAATACACGTCGCCCGTCAGTGTGCCACTGTCAACCTTGCCATTGTAGTATAAAGAGGTGCGAAACTGGTACGACCCTCCCAGCTTGTCAATGGCGGCAATGGCTGTGATGAGCTTCATGGTCGATGCAGGCCTCAACAGCTGCCTGTGTCCACGGCAGTATATGGCGCTGTCGGCAGTAAGGTCAAACACCATCATTCCCAACTGCGAGGTTTCAAACATGCTGTGCTCCACCAGTCGGTCGAGTCGGCGCTGCACGTTCAGCGGCCAAGGCATGGCACCTGCTGCGGCATCGTCGGCCAAGCAGGTCGAGTCGGCCAAAAACAACGAGTCGGCCATCATCACACATGTTGAAGCCGAGTCGGTCGTCACCGAGTCGCAGTCTTCCTGGTCGGCGGTCATGGCCGAGTGTACCGTGGCCATCTCGTCGGTCGTATCTACCGTTTGCGCCCTCATGTGGGCAGCTGCCGCAAACCATGCCGCAAGCAGCAGTATAATGTACTTTGTATTCTTCATTGTATTCAAAATCATAGTGCAAAGTTAATGAAAATGGGCAGAAAAACAAAAATATTGGCCAACGTTTTGCATAAATGAATAAAATTATCTATATTTGCACCGTTATTATAAGCATTTACAGTAAAACGATATGGTTTTCAAATATGACTTTCTGATTATCGGCGCGGGAGTTGCCGGTATGAGTTACGCCCTTAAAGTAGCAAGAGCGCACAAAGGTAAGGTGTGCATGATATGCAAGACTTCGCTCGACGAGGCCAACACGTCGTTCGCACAAGGTGGTGTGGCTTCGGTCACTAATTTAGAACTCGACAACTTCGACAAGCACATCGAGGACACGATGATTGCCGGCGACTACATCAGCGACCCAAGGGCCGTCGAGCAGGTAGTGAAGAATGCGCCGGGGCAAATAGAGGAACTCGTCAGGTGGGGTGTCAACTTCGACAGAAAGGAAGACGGACGCTTCGACCTGCACCGCGAAGGCGGACACTCTGAGTTCCGCATACTGCACCATGCCGACGACACGGGAGCCGAAATACAGCGAGGACTTATGGAAGCCGTGCGCCAGTGTCCCGACATCGAGGTAAAGGAAAACCACTTTGCCGTGGAGATAATCACACAGCACCACTTGGGGGCACGCGTAACACGACGCACGCCATACATCAACTGTTATGGCGCCTACATACTCAATCCCGACACCCAAAAGGTTGACACCTATCTGAGCAAGGTGACCGTGATGTGTACCGGCGGCTGCGGAGCCGTCTATCAATCGACCACCAATCCTGTCATTGCCACCGGCGACGGCGAGGCAATGGTGTATAGAGCCAAGGGAACAGTGGCCGACATGGAGTTTGTACAGTTCCACCCTACAGCCCTCTACCATCCCGGCGAGACGCATCCCGCCTTCCTCATCACTGAGGCCATGCGCGGCTATGGCGGCATACTGAAGCTGCCCAACGGCGAGACATTCATGGAGAAATACGACGAGCGGCTCTCGCTGGCGCCACGCGACATCGTGGCACGTGCCATCGACAAGGAAATGAAGATACACGGCCTCGACCACGTGTGCCTCGACGTTACCCACAAAGACCCCGAGGAGACGAAGCGCCACTTCCCCAACATCTACATGAAGTGCAAGCAGATAGGCATCGACATCACAACCGACTACATTCCAGTGCGCCCTGCGGCCCACTATATGTGCGGAGGCATAAAGGTTGACCTCAACGGCCTGTCGAGCATCGACCGCCTCTACGCCCTCGGCGAATGTTCATGCACTGGTCTTCACGGCGGCAACCGCCTTGCCTCCAACTCGCTCATCGAAGCTGTGGTGTATGCCGACGCAGCGGCAAAGCACTCGCTGGAGCATGTTGACTTGTACGACTTCAACGAGCGAGTGCCGGAATGGAACGACGAAGGCACACTTACCAACGAAGAGAAAGTGCTGATTACCCAAAGTGTGAAGGAAGTGGGAGAGATAATGTCAAACTACGTGGGCATTGTCCGCAGCGACCTTCGCCTCAAGCGTGCATGGGATCGTCTTGACATGCTGTATGAAGAAACGGAGAATCTGTTCAAGCGCGTAAAGGCAAGCCGCGACATCTGCGAACTGCGCAACATGATCAACGTGGGATACCTCATCACCCGATGGGCCATCGAGCGGAAGGAATGCCGAGGGCTGCACTACACCATCGACTACCCCGTACATGCCTACGACAAGAAATAACTCCAGCCGTTTCGCATTCCAATGGCGGGATATAATCTTAGTTCGCCCAGTTACGACAACGTCAGCAAGTCGCTCCACCTTGTAGTAGGGTTTTTGCTCTTAAACTCATGCTTAATGGCATCGGCAAACACACCGGCTTTGCCGATGCCATTCGTGTTGGTGTATTGTTGCGATCCAAGCACCAACGTTTCAGTTCCGTAAAGGCGATTGATGCGGTCAACGGCATCGTCCAAACTTTTCAGCTTGTCATACTGCTCGGGCGACATGTCGAACAAGTCCTGCTGCACAGGCGAGTCAGGACCAATGCCCATCACTATCACACCCGCCTTCTTGTATCTATAGCCTTCAATGAATATTCCCTTCAGCGCCTCCTTGGCCGCCTGAACTATGGTGACGGTTGAGCTTGAAGGCGTGAGAAGCCTTACCTCCTTGAAATTCCAGTACTGCGCCAAATCCTCACGGAAAGCATTAGTGTTGATAAACACTCCCACGACAGTGGCCACCGTCTTCTGCGACCTCAGTTTCTCGGCACACCTGGCCGCATAGTTGGCCACATGAGTGTTAAGCGTCTCAAGGTCACTCACCATGCCGTTGAAACTGCGGCTTGTGCAGATGCTCTTCTTCTTGGCATAAACCTCGTTGGGCACACAGTCCTCACCATTCAGCTCGGCCCATGTACGCTCGACAACGATGTTGTTGAACGTAAGCCTTACCCAGTCGCGGTGCATCACCGAAAAATCGTAGGCGGTCTTCACACCATATCTTGACAGCTTGGCGGCATAACGATGGCCTATGCCCCAAACGTCTTCAATGGGAAACAGCTTCAGCGCCTTCTGCCTCTTCTCGTCGCTGTCTATCATGCAACAGTGCCTGTAGCCCGCATACTTCTTAGCAAAATGACTCGCCACCTTGGCCAACGTCTTGTTGGGGGCCAACCCGATGCTTACCGGCATTCCCACCCATCGCCTAATTTTCTCGTGCAGCTTCTCGCCCCAGAGCTTAAGGTCAACCTGCTCCATGCCCTGCAGATACACGAAACACTCGTCGATGCTGTAGCGGAAATATGAAGGCACCTCCTTTCTTATTATATCGACCACGCGCCCCGTCATCTCGCCATACAGCTCGTAATTCGACGAGAACACGGCAATCTTCTGCCCGGGAAACATCTGCTCCAACTGATAATAAGGCATACCGGCCTTAATGCCCAATGCCTTTGCCTCGTTGGAGCGGGCCACCACACAACCGTCGTTGTTCGAGAGCACGACAACGGGTTTTCCCTCCAAGTCTGGACGGAAAACCCTCTCGCACGAAACGTAGCAGTTGTCGCAGTCAATAATGCCGTACATTGTATAATTACACTTTTTCGAAAGTCCTGATAAGGTGAATCACAACTCCCCAAACCTCAAAATTGTCGCCGGCTTCAATGCGGAACACTGGATACTTGTCGTTGGCAGGCCTCAACTCTATGTACCCCTCGCTCTTGTGGGTGAGGTCGAGATACTTTATGGTGAACTCGCCATTCCAGTAAGCCACTACTATCGACCCGTCGTGAGCCTCCACCGCACGGTCGATTATCACCCTGTCGCCGTCGAATATTCCCGCATCCTTCATCGAGTCGCCCTCGATGTCGCCATAGAACGACGCTTCAGGATGACGTATGTAGTCGCGGTTGAAGTCGAGGGTGTCGTGGCGATAGTCGTCGGCCGGCGAGGGAAATCCCGCCACCACGGCAGCATGTTCCAATTCCAGCTTGGAGTCAAACACACCTCTTATTATTTTAATATTGCCCATAATGCCAAGTTACAAACTATTTGCCTGTCACCATCACGCTGCGCTTGCCATTGATGAATACGCTGCGACGTCGTTGGCATAGGCATAGGAAACGTAGGGCGAATATCCCATGCGTACCGACTGTCCGCAATAGCGCATCAGATAAGCCACCGCCTGCAGCTGCTCTTCCGAATAGCCATTGTATGTGTATTCGTCGAGCATGAACGGCTCAATCGTCTGCCTTTCAGCCAATACTCTCTCCTGCGGTTCTACGGCAGCATCGCCCAGCGAGGCTATGGCCTGCTCGTATCCTTTCAGCCAGCCGCGCATGTTGTCGGGCATTTTGTCATAGTCGATGGTTCCATGGTCGCTGTAGCCAAGTACTGGCAGTGTACGGCTGTCGCCGCTCACCACTACAAATCCGCCACCATCAACGTTGAATGAGAAGATGTTTGCCAGCGGCATCTCGGCATTCTTCAGTCGAGAGGCCGTAAACTTTGTCCCCTTGGCCCTATCTCCCTTGTTTAAAAACTCCAGAGCGCGCTGTTTGGCCTGACTCTCAGTAAGTTGCTGTGCCTTAACGCCTGCAGCAAAGACAAGCAAAAGCAATAGGTAAAAGAACTTTCTCATATTATTTGATTTTTATTCATTGAAAATGACTATCTATTTACGAAAGTTGAGTTAATTATTGAGTGCAAAGATACAACTTTTTCTCCTTTCCCGAAATTTTTATTGTCGAAAAATCATGCTCTCCCCTAAATATTCAACCTGCGGACAAACCTTTCAACGCCTCTCTATTATCATAAATGGGGCAACTGCCCTCCTTGCCGAACTTCATTAAAAGATGGCAACTTTAGCAAAAAAGTCGCATAAATGTTTGGCTATACGGAATATAAGTCGTATTTTTGCAGAAAAATAGAAGGATATGGCAAACTATATACGATTTGACTGGGCAATGAAGCGCATGCTTCGCGACAAGGCGAACCATGCCGTGCTGGAGGGGCTTATGACCACACTACTGGGTGATAAATTCAAAATAGTGAGATTTCTTGAGAGTGAAGGAAACCAGACGGACGAAACCGACAAGTTCAACCGTGTTGACATACTCGCCGAGGGCGAGAACAAAGAGCTTGTTATATTCGAGATACAAAACAGCCGCGAGCTGACCTACTTCCACAGTATGCTCTACGGAGTATCGGAGGTCATAACCGACTACATAAAGATAGGCGAAGACTACGGCAACGTACGCAAGGTGTATTCGGTGAACATCGTATATTTTTCCATCGGACAGGGCAAGGACTACGTATATAAAGGCAAGACGGAGTTTCGGGGCATTCACAACCATGACGATGTGCTGAAGCTGTCGAAACGCCAGCAGGAGGTGTTCTTCGGCACTGTTGCCAACGACGAAAAGGCAAAGGAGGCGGGTGACCTGTTTCCCGAATACTATCTGTTGAAGGTGAACAACTTCGACCAAGTAGCCCGCACCCCGCTCGACGAATGGATAACATTCCTGAAGACAGGCGAGATTTCATCCCAAGCCTCCGCCCCCGGCCTTCCAGAAGCCCGTGAATGCCTCAAAATCGACAGCATGACCGACGAGGAACGCCGCGCCTACGAACGTCACATGGACAACCTGTGGTATCAGAAGAATGCCATCGGAACAAGTTTTGACGACGGATTGCACAAAGGGTTGAAGGAAGGCAAAAGACTTGGTATTGAAGAAGGCAAGAAGCTTGGTATCGAGGAAGGCAAAAGCCTTGGCATTGAGGAAGGCAAGAGGCTTGGTATCGAGGAAGGCAAAAGCCTTGGCATTGAGGAAGGCAAGAGGCTTGAGAAGATTGAAACTGCAAGAAACCTTATGCGTTTGGGGGTTCCAATTGAAACCATTGCCAATGCAACAGGGTTGGATAAAAAGGATATTGAAATGGTCAGAGCAACAGATTCTTCTAAGGATTAATGCCTTTATCCTGCTTGTCGTTCATTTCCATTATCTTCTGACACAACACATAGCAGCCCTAAACGTTACACGTTACAGTGATTTCATATTTTTACCTACATTGCCAACTGGCTTGCCGTTCCGCCATCTGTGATTTCACACACTGAATAGCGCCTTTTTAATTGTTTACAACAAATTTATGGGAAAAAGTTTTGTAGATTTAAATAAATGCATTAATTTTGCAGCCAGTCTTAGCCTTGCTGAAAGCCCTAAGGGGTAGAGAGGCGGGCGGACACATACATAATAACAAAGGCGTATCTTGCGCTTTGGTTTTGACAATTCGTGAACTTCGCAAACTCATCTGTTCGTCAAAAACAAAGCAACGAGGACGCCTCATGGGTGTACTATATCCATTCCTTCCGTTTTTCTTATTGGCAAGTCATGCCAAGAGATTAATGGCATGGAATCTATATATGCACATACGTGGGGCTTTCAGCGTTGCTCGTTTCGGCGAACAGGGCAATGCGAAGGCCTACGAATTGTGGAACGAGCAACAGGACTGGCTCCACGTTTTTTTGTGTTTGTATGCAAACTTTCTTTCCAGTAACCGTCAAGAGGGAGCTATTGGCAAAAAAATGATTTATATGAAAAAACTTTTTACTTTGAGATTAATGCTCGTCTCTTTCTTGGCAGCAATGAGCATGGTGGTGAATGCAAAAGTAGTTATATCCTACAGTACCGATGATGGTTTTAAATACTATTTGGAAGAAGCTACAAGAACCGCAACTGTCGCAAACTACAGTGGTTCTGCAACCGAATTAATTATTCCTGATAATGTGATATACATGGGTGTTAAGTATAGTGTAACAGAATTGGATTCTTACTGTTTTAAAGCCAATTCTTCTCTATCCTCTATCGACATACCGTCTTCTGTAACAAGCTTGGGAT
>JAQXRI010000066.1 GCA_029218445.1 Prevotellaceae bacterium
AATTGCACCTCTACTTTCTGAATATCTTCGTAAGTTTTCTCTAACTTGGCGACTTTCTTTTCGATAAACGCCTGTAACTTCTCGGTAGCGTCAAAGTGAATTGACTGAATCTTAATTTCCATAGATACCTCCAATTTTTAAGGGTTATGCCCGTGGATGGGCTTGTTTATAAACTCGTTTAAGCTGCTCAAATGTTGTATGGGTGTATATCTCGGTCGTTGCAAGACTCTGATGTCCCAGCAGCTTCTTTACGCTTTCCAGACCTGCACCGTTGTTGAGCATCGCCGTTGCAAACGTGTGCCGCAACACGTGGGGTGAACGCTTCTTCATGGTGGTCACCTTTGCAAGCGACTCCTTCACCATCACCTCCACTTGCTGGGCGCTTACCCGGCGGCCTTTCTTGTTGAGAAAGAACCCGTCGGTGAGTCGTGTCAGTTGAGTGTCGCGAAGTGCTGTGTACTTCGTCAGCTCGTCGCACAGCTCCTGGCCGAATGGGATGATGCGCTGTTTGTTGCGTTTTCCCGTCACCTTGATGGTGCGCTGTATAAAGTCAATGTCAGTGTCGTCGAGGTTCACCAGTTCCGACCGCCTCATGCCTGTTGTGTAGAACATTATAATAATGGTACGCGCGAGGGCATCTGCATAAGTGTCTCCCCATAGGCGCGGGTCGTCAATTAGTCTGTTCATGTCATCCTCCTTGACGAACTGCGGCAGCGGCTTGGCCTTTTTCGGACCTACTATTGTATGTACCGGATCGATTTCCACTATACCCCTCTTCAGCGCGAAGCGGTAGAAGGACTTCAGTGCCGAGAGTCTTTGGTTGACCGACGAGGCGCTGTTGCCCCTGTCCATCATGCTCTCCATCCAGCCTCTTACAACGTCTTGGTCTATTGTTTCCCACGACAGATGGTCGTCAACGCTTGTGAAATACAATTCGAAATCGCGTAGGTCTTTCCCGTACGATTCGAGCGTTCTTGGCGACATGTTTCGCTCGTAACGCATATAGTCCAAAAACTGTTTGACCATCATAAATCACTGCATTTTCTGTTTTCAGCAGCGAATTTACGGAAATTTTTTGAAACTACCAAATTTTTTCGAGGTTTTTTTTATTCCTCGGTTGCTCTCATCTTCTGTACGTAAATGGCATGTTCCATCTTAAGTCTCTTTAGTACAGAGGGTTTGTCGAATTGCTGACGTGCGCGAAGTTCTTTTACAACACCTGTCTTTTCAAACTTTCTCTTGAACTTTTTGAGGGCTTTCTCGATGTTTTCGCCTTCCTTTACTGGTACAATAATCATTTTGCTTTTTGTTTTAATTTTTTTGTTTAACTTATGTTCTATTTGTGGGCATTTGCCCGAAAGTGGGTGCAAAATTACTGCTATTTTGCCAATTAGACAACTTTTTAGCCAATTATTTTTAATTTATTGTGAAAAAAAGTCGATGTAGGCGCAATTTACACTAAATTAAGCTCTTATGCCGTGGCTTACAAGGCGCTGCAAGCGTCCTTCAGCCATTCAAGGTCGTCGCCGTCGAGCAGGGGCGAAAGCTTGTTGTAAACGGCCTCGTGGTAGTCGTTCAGCCAGGCTATTTCCTCGTCGGTAAGCATGTCAACGTCTATCGGCGTCTTGTCGATGGGGCAAAGGGTCAGGGGCTCCAACTGCAGAAAGCGGCCAAATTCGGTGGTCATGTATTCAGTTATGAGCATGGTGTTCTCGGTCCTTACGCCAAACTTGCCGGCCAGATACAGTCCAGGCTCGTTGGTTACGGTCATTCCCGCCTTCAGTGGTGCGGGCATGTATTCCATTCTGAACTGGTGGGGGCCTTCGTGAACATTGAGGTAGCTGCCTACGCCGTGTCCCGTGCCGTGCAGGTAGTTCATGCCTTCACGCCACATGGCCTGACGGGCCAGTATGTCGAGCTGGGTGCCGCTGGCATTGGCTGGGAACTTGCACATCGAGAGGTCGATGTGTCCCTTCAGCACGAGTGTATATACGTGTCGTTGCTCGTCGCTGACGGGGCCAAGGGCTATGGTGCGCGTAATGTCGGTGGTGCCGTCGAGATACTGCGCTCCACTGTCGAGCAGCAGCAGTCCTTCGGGCTTCAGCTCGATGTCGGTGTCGGGAGTGGCCTCGTAGTGCACTATGGCTCCATGTTCGCCATATCCTGCTATGGTGTCGAATGATATGTCGCGGAACAACGGCTGCTGCGCCCTTAGTGCAGTGAGCTTCTCGTCGGCCGACATCTCGGTCACTCCGCCATGCTCAACAGCTGGCTTCAGCCAGCGCAGAAACTTCACCATGGCCACGCCGTCCTTCAGCATTGCGCTGCGGTAGCCTTCTATCTCGGTGGCGTTCTTCACCGCCTTCATTGCCGGTATGGGCGACTTCGACATCACTTTGGGTCTGTTGCCATATACTTGGTAGAGCGTGTAGGAGGTTTGGGCGGGGTCCATCTGTATGTTGTAGCCCTTGTATGCCTTTAGGGCCTTGGCCACATTGGAGTATTCGTCGGTGGCCACGCCTATCGACGCGAGATAAGCCTTGGCCTCTTCGTCCAGCTTTTGGCTGTTGACGAACAGCGTGGTCTTGTCTTCCTCGATAAGCAGATACGACACAGCCACGGGGTTGCAGTGTACATCGCTGCCGCGCAGGTTGAGCGTCCAGGCAATGTCGTCGAGTGCCGACACGAGCATTCCCACGGCATGCTGTTGCCTCAGCTCCTGCTTTATTCTCTCCAACTTGCTTTCGGCGGTCTCACCGGCATATTTCAGCTGATGCACCTCTACCTTGTCTTGTGGCACGGCTGGGCGGTCGGTCCATATTGCCTCCAGCGGGTCGAGGTTTGTCCTCAGCGTTATGCCTCCCTGCTGCCGCAGTTCGCCTATAAGGCCTTCCACCATGTCCACCGAGCTTACCATTCCGTCTATTCCCACCACAGCTCCGCTTTTTGCCGCCAGTTTCCTTCCCAACCATTCGGCTATGGTCGGGGTACCTTCAATTTTCAGCTTCATCAGCTCGAAGCCTGTGCCTTCAAGCTGTTCGGTGGCGGCGATGAAGTATCGTGAGTCGGTCCAAAGGGCGGCCTCGGCGAGTGTGACCACCGCCGTGCCTGCCGACCCGTTGAATCCGCTTATAAACTCGCGTCCCTTCCAATGGTCGGGCACATACTCGCCGTTGTGTGGGTCGGTACTTGGGAATATGAAGGCGTCAATGCCTTCACTTCTCATCAGTTCTCTCAGTTTTTCTACTCTGTTTCTTATAATGTTGCAGTCCATATAAAACTTTAGTTTTACCTTATTTGATTATAATGTTTGTCAACGACAGTGCAAAAATAGCACATTTATTTCAATCCGACAAGCAAAATCAGAAAAAATAGCTTGCAAAATGTTTTCCGTCGCCAAGAGTTTCTGCACCATAAGCCAACCAATGCAAGGGTAAATGACAAGTTAAGAATATAAAATGTGAGAAATAAGAATTAAAAAAATTAAAAAGATAGTAAACCTAAGTGTTTTTTTACTACCTTTGCAGTTGAAAGCCGCAAAGGGCAACGCAAGCGTTCCTTTGCCGTGCTGCAATATTGTATTAACACATTTAATTCATAAATAAAATGGCATTTTTAACTAACGACAAATTGGTAATTGTTGGTGCTGGTGGCGCCATCGGTTCAACTATGGTTCAGACAGCTCTCACTATGAAGCTGACTCCCAACGTGTGTCTCTACGACGTATATGCTCCAGGCATGGAGGGTGTGATGGAAGAAATGTTCCACTGCGGCTACGACAGTGTCAACCTTACAGCCACCACCGATGTAGCCGAGGCATTCAAGGATGCTAAGTACATCATCTCTTCTGGTGGTGCTCCACGCAAGGCCGGAATGACACGTGAGGACCTGCTGGCCGGCAACTGCAAGATTGCCGAAGAGCTTGGAAAGAACATCAAGCAGTACTGCCCCGACGTAAAGCACGTGGTTGTCATCTTCAACCCAGCCGACCTGACAGGTCTTGTTACCCTGCTCTACTCTGGTTTGAAGCCATCGCAGGTAACCACACTTGCAGCCCTCGACTCTACTCGTCTGCGCAGCGAGCTTTGCAAGAAGTTTGGCGTGAAGAGCGACGACGTCACAGGTTGCCGCACCTTCGGTGGCCACGGCGAGCAGATGGCCGTATTCGGCAGCAAGGTTAAGATTCAGGGCAAGCCTCTGAGCGAAATCATCGGCACTCCAGAACTGCCACAGGAAGAGTGGGAGAAGCTCCGCACCGACGTCGTACAGGGTGGTGCCAAGATTATACAGCTCCGCGGCCGCAGCTCATGGCAGAGTCCTGCCTACTGCTCGGTAGAGATGATTCGTGCCGTCATGGGCGGCGAGTCGTTCGCTTGGCCTGCAGGTACATACGTTAAGAACGAGAAGTACCAGAACATCATGATGGCCATGGACACTACTCTCGACACCAACGGCTGCACATACAAGATGCCAGAGGGAACACCAGAGGAAATGGCTGCCCTCGACGCAAGCTACGAGCACCTCTGCAAGATGCGCGACGAGCTGGTTACTCTTAACATCGTTCCTGAAGTGTCGAAGTGGAACGAGATCAATCCTAATCTCTAATTGATACGGATACACAAATTGAATTTTGTCATAACATAACCTTTTTCAGGGGGCTGGTCGTGAGACCCGCCCCCTTTTTTCATGTTATCTGCATCAGCACGTCCCAAACGGCCACGATATGGCAAATGCTGCCTGCGAGCACGAAGAAGTGGAACACCGAGTGCATGTAGCGCCTGCGGTTAAGGCTGTAGAACAGTGCGCCGGTGATGTACATCACGCCTTCGGCTATTATCCACGCCACCGCCGCCGTGCTCACGGTGTCGATCAGCGGCTTGAACGCCACCAGTATCGAAAGCCCCATGCCCACGAAGCAGAACGTCTCGAGGTTGCTGTGCTCCTTCAGCCTTACAAAGCTCACTATAGTGCCCGCTATGGCACACAGCCACACAAAGCAGAAGAGGCTCCACCCCCAATAGCCCTCCTGACGCAGCGCCGTCAGGGTCAACGGCGAATAGGAGCCTGCTATGTGCCAGTAGATGGCGGCATGGTCCCACTTTCTGAACCTCTCGCGCCATTTGCTTCTCAACGGAATGGCATGATACACGGTGGAGGCCACATAAGAGGCAAGCATTCCGAAGAGGTAGAGTATCACTCCGGCACGCGCCCACGGGTTGTGGCTCGTATAGCAGTGGTAGAGGAACGCTATGCCCACGCCCACGCCTAACAGTATGCCTGCCGCATGCGACCAGGAGTTCCACAGTTCCTCTTTTCGTGTGTAGCGTATCATGACTTCCTGCCTTTACCGCGACGCTCCTTTTCGGCGGCGGGCCTCTCGCCCACTTTCTCGCCTTCCAGCACAAAGTCGAGCTGCTTGCGTTCGACGTTGGCTCCGGCCACACGTATGGTCACGGGGTCGCCCAGCTGATAAACGTTGTGGTAACGACGGCCCACAAGGCAGTAGTTCTTCTCGTCAAACTCGTAGTAGTCGCCGTCGAGGTCGCGCATCGACACGAAGCCCTCGCAGTGGTTCTCGTCTATCTCGCAGTATATGCCGTAGCTTTGTATGCCGCTTATGTGCGCCTCATACACCTCGCCTATCTTGTCGGCCATAAACTCCACCATCTTATATTTTATAGAGTCGCGTTCGGCGTTCTGCGCCACCTGCTCCATGTCGCTGCTGTGCTCGCACAGCTCCTCATAGTGGTCTTTGTTGGCCGAGCGTCCGCCTGCCTGGTATTTCGTCAGCAGACGGTGTACCATGGTGTCGGGATAGCGGCGTATGGGCGACGTGAAGTGGGTGTAGTAGTCGAAGGCCAAGCCGTAGTGGCCGATGTTGTGTACGCTGTACTTTGCCTTCATCATGGCCCTCAGCGCCACCGTCTCTATCAGCTTCTGCTCCTTCTTGCCGGCACACTCGTCCATCAGCGCATTGAGGCTCTTCGATATCTGCCCCTTCGTGCCCGCCGTCTTCATCTTGTAGCCAAACTTCACCACAAACTGCCTCAGCGTCTCCAGCTTCGTAGGGTCGGGCTGGTCGTGTATGCGGTAAGGCAGGGTCTTGGCTTTTGCGCCCTTCTTCACCCTTCCTATGCTTTCGGCCACGGTACGGTTGGCTATGAGCATAAACTCCTCTATCAGCTTGTTGGCGTCCTTCGACTTCTTGTAGTAGCAGCGTGTGGGCTTGCCCTTCTCGTCGATGTCGAAGTGCAGCTCCTCGCGGTCAAACTTCACCGCACCGTTCTTAAACCTCTGTTTGCGCAGCTGCTTGGCCAGCTTGTCGAGCTGTATCAGCTGTTCGGCGTTATCTCCCTTGTAGCCCCCTTTCGGCGCAGGCGGTGCGGGCATGCCCTGTCCGTCCTTCACTCCGTTGTCCTCCAGTATCTGCTGCACCTCTTCGTAGGCATAGCGCCGGTTGCTCTTTATCACGGTGTGCGCCAGGTGCCATTTCTTTACGTTGGCCTCGTCGTCCATTTCAAATATCACGCTGTAGGCCAGCTTCTCCTCGTCGGGCCTCAGCGAGCAGATGTAGTTGCAGAGCCGCTCGGGCAGCATCGGTATGGTGCGGTCAACGAGGTAGATGCTCGTGGCGCGCTTCACAGCCTCCTTGTCTATCACCGACCCTTCGGTGACGTAGTGCGACACGTCGGCAATGTGTACCCCCACTTCCCACAGCCCGCCATCGGTCTTTCTTATCGAGAGGGCGTCGTCGAAGTCCTTTGCGTCGTGCGGGTCGATGGTGCAAGTAAACACGTCCCTGTAGTCTTCCCTCTCGGCAATGTCCTTTTCGGTTATCTCGGCCGAAATCTTCTCGGCGGCCTCCTCCACGTTCTTCGGATATTTGTATGGCAGTCCATACTGCGCCAGTATCGAGTTCATCTCGGCGTCGTTCTCGCCTTGGTGTCCCAATATGTCCACCACCTCGGCCAGCAGGTTCTTGTGCTCGCTGTCGGGCCACTGCTTCACCTTCACCACGGCCTTGTCGCCCGTCTTTCCGCCCTTCACCTTCTGTTTCGGTATAATTATGTCGTAGGGCAACAGTCCGTCCTGAGTCACGAGGAAGGCCATGTCCTTCTCCACCCTCAGTCGTCCCACAAACTGGTCGCGCGCCCTCTTCAGTATGCCTATCACCATGGCTTCCTTTATGTGGCGTTCGCGCCGCGCCATGAAAGTCACCTTCACGTGGTCGCCGTCGAGTGCCGACATCGAGTTGCGCTCGGCCACAAACACGGGCTGGCTTCCGTCGTCGGGAATGAAGCTGTTCTTTCCGTTCGACTTGCGTCTGAACACGCCTTCCTGTACCTGAGTCTTTGTGTTCAGGCAATACGAGTTTTCGCTCACCTTTGTCAGATAGTCGTCCCATGCCATCTCCTCCATAATGTCGATGGCAAGCATCTTCAGTGGATGAGTGTCAAGTGCGAGCGACTTGAATATCTGTTTAAAACTGAATGTCGAGCCGGCGTTGCTCTGGAAGAAGTTGGCCAGAGCGGCGGCCAACTGCTTCTTGGTCATTCGTTTTCCGCCTTTTTTCTTTCCCATAGTTGCAAAGATTTGAATATTTACTGCAAACATACGAAAAAAAAGTCAGAGTAGTTCCATCCGTTATGAATAATTAACTCAACGAATATTAAGCCAACGCATTGGTTACTATGTGTTAAAATCACATGGCTTAACAAAATAAAACCGCAAAACTGTTGCCACATTAAAATAAAAGTAGTACATTTGCCGTCAAACCATAATAAAAAACTGTAATCGAATAAACAATATGAAATAAATTTTTACTTATGAAACGATTAAGTCTAATCCTGTTATTGAGCTGCTTGGTACTACAAATAGGCCTGGCGGCTCCAAGAAGCTACAAGCAGGCCATGGCAATAGCCATGCGCAAAGCCATGCAGCTTGGCATCGACGGCGCTGACATTGCCTATGGCAAGCAAGTGCCAGGTGGAGAAGAAAAAGACGGCAAGGCATACTATGCCTTCAACAACGGCTCCGACAAGGGCTTCACCGTGGTTTCGGGCGACGACCGCCTGCCCGAAGTCATCGGCTATGCCACCAAAGGCACGTTTGCCGAAGACGACATGCCTGCGCAGCTGAAGTGGCTGCTCGACGCCTACGAAAGGCAGTTTGAGGCACTGGCGAACAACGACGCAAAGGCAATGGCCGCCATGGAAGAGCGAGAGTCGCTGGCCAAATCGCGCACTGTGGCAAACACTAACGTCAGTCCCTTGCTTGGAGGCATTGCATGGAATCAAGAAGATCCATTCAACAATCTCTGCCCTCTGGAAGGAACTAATCGTTCGGTAACAGGATGCGTGGCAACAGCCATGGCGCAGGTTATTGCATTCCACAAATATCCTGCAACATTGAAAGCCACAATACCCGCCTATACGACATCTTCTAAAAAATTCGACATGCCCGAGATAGCAGCTGGAGCATCCTACGACTACGCAAACATGTTGTCACAATATTCTAATGACAGCTACACCGAAGCCCAGGCCAATGCCGTGGCAACACTCATGCTCCACTGCGGCTGCTCAGTAAAAATGGACTACAGTTATTCAGAAGGCTCAGGAGCCGCAACGAGCTATGCCATGTATGCTTTAGGAACCTATTTCGGCTACGACCAAGACCTGCTCGCATGGGTGCCAAGGGCCAACTACACACTGGCCAAATGGTGTTCGCTGCTCGACAACGAGCTAAACAGCAGCCGTCCCGTAATATTCAGCGGCCAATCGCTTAAGGAGGGAGGACATGCCTTCGTGTGCGACGGTGCCGACGGCGCAGGCTTCTACCATATCAACTGGGGCTGGGGAGGCTATTGCAACGGCTATTTCGACGTGTCGCTGCTCAACAGCGACGAAGCGGGAACTTCTACAGGAGCCGACGGCTTCAACTATGGACTCGCCATGATTATAGGCATTGCGCCCGACAATGAAACAACCGACGCTCCACTCGTTGAAACCCATGCACTGCAAGCACAGGTCAACAGCTTTGAATTTACCTCTTCCAGTCGTGCTGATGCAAGCGGAAGTTTCAGCGGCAATGCAACCGTAACGGCATTAAACCCACGGTTCAAACAATTTGACGGTTGGGTGGCATTGGCCACCGAAAGCGGTTCGAGCTACACTCTAATTTCCAATAAGGCAAATATTATCCTCAAAGCAAGCGAAGGAAATCGCTATTACTATTGCACGCCAACCTTCAGCTTCAATGCCGCCCTGCCCGTAGGCATGTCAAAGATATGCATAGTGTATGGAACAGGCGACGCTGCACCAAAGCCGTGCGGCAACTACGAAAACAAAGCCTACTTCTTCATCAATGCAACTGAAACCACAGCCACCTATGCCGCCAACGGCTATAAGATGTCGGCCACGCTGACGGCTCCTTCAACCATTTACAATGGAACGGACAACAAACTGGCGCTCAGCGTGACGAACACCGGCATTGAGGAACTTCTCGACCTTATTAAAATATACACATCCTCTTCGGCAGAAAAGCCGGCAGAGGCAAACTCGAGATTGCTGCTCACCGTTCCTGTAGGTGAAACGACCCAACGCGACATTACGATAAAGCCGACAACTACGGGAGACTATTACGTATGGATTGACGCTTCAGACGGCACGCCTCTTGTCACTGCCCAGAAGTTTGCCGTAGAAGTTTCTACTGAGCCAGTTCTCACACTCGTGTCTGTCGAAACCAATGCAGAAGCTGAGGTATATGAAACGGTGAGCGCCGCCATATATTATTATTCTAATGGTAGTTTGTATAGGGTGAAAGCACCGAAGACATACGCCGACAAGGCAACCTTTACGTTCAACGTACAAAATACGGGCGGTGCTGCAGATTGTTCTTTCCTATTGACATGCTATGGATTCGACAAAGAAATTAAAGATAGAACTCTTAAGCGTATAACGTCTGCAAAACGCATAGAAACAGGTGAAACCGTAGCATTTACAATGGAGGTTTCGCCCAATGAAATAAATAGTCAATTCCCTATATGCGCTATAGAGCCTTTAAATGGCATATCATTGAATCTTCCAGCTTCGTTGTCAAAACAACTATTCCCAATCATAGCTGACGACGGAACAGTCACCTCAGAAAGCTTTTACTTGGGCAAAAATATGAAAGCCATATATATAGCTCCGTCAATAACAACCAACGAGGGCAAGGGCTCAAGTTTTTGGGCAACATTCAGCAATCAGGACTCCGACGTTGAGTTTAAACCTGCATCGGGACAAAGCCTGACGCTCTACAACGTGAAGGTAAGCGGCGGAAAGATGACCCTTACGCCACGAACCGGCGAATTGGCCACAAAGGCGGCAAAGGGTGAAGCCGTGCTGATAAAGAGCGACGCGCCTTCGGTGAAG